>SFNZ01000001.1 GCA_004552615.1 Bacteroidales bacterium
CCATAGATTTGGACAAATGTCGTCCCTTCAAAGATTTCGGCAAGGGGTTCTATCTTACTGACCTGGAAGATCAGGCAATGAAGATGGCTGTCAAAAAGTACGGTCCTTTGAGCCGGTATATTGATGCTGAGCTGGTTAAGGACATGGGGATTTCGTATGCCTTGGAGAAGGTCTACTGTGAGTATGACAGTGAGCACGAAAGCAAGGCGGGTATCTGGACATTCATGTCCCGGGTCGTGCACAATTGCGTGTTGTCAGAGATGAAACGTGAGCAGCGGGCTGTGGGTGGGGATTTACGGGATTCTTCGTTTGATTTCAGCCCCGATTCGGAGGATGAGAACGAGCGGGAAAAGGATAATTTATGCGATTATCTGAATTCCGCTGCTGACAGCGAGGCGAAGGAAAAGCTCATTGCGGAGGTGTTGTCCTGTGTGAAAAGGCTGAAGCCGATTGACCAGGTCATTGTAAGTTGCTGGATGACCTGCCCGAAAGGGCAATATACTGATATGGCATTGTCGGAGCTGAACATGGAGGACAATGCCAGGAACAGGGAAACAGTCCAACGGCGTTGTTGCCGGGCTATTGAGGGGTTGAAGAAGAAAATGGAGGAGAAAAGTGAGTTTGCGCTGGGAGAGATTTTCTGCATTTATACTGCAAGCGATAGGATTACTCTATCCTTTGAAAATGCTGGTTGCGATAGTAAAAGTAAAGACGAAGTTGAAATTCCTCGTACCTCACGCAAGGAAAAGTTGCTGCACTACAGATCGTTTCCTGTGATGGACCCGATTGACAGACAGGAGCAGTCCCGCAGGCGGAGCGCTGCCGAGCAGTCCATCACCGGCCGGATAGATTACGACCAGCTGTCCCGGACGCTTATGGTGATGTCTGCAGGGTTATGAATTGCGGATGCCCGGTAAGAATCATAAAAAATTTGCTGCCGCAATGAAATATTCCGCCGCGGAAAGCGTATTATATTATAACAACGTAATTAAAAACTTAAAATTATGAGAAACTACGAAATCAGGCAGAACATTATCAGCCTCCTCAAATCAACGGGGCGCAAGGGCATTGACACCACTATCGCTTATCTTGAGAACAGTGATTTTTTCAGGACCAGGTGTCATTCTCATCACAGATATTTCGGCGGTCTTGCAAGGCATTCCCTTGAGGCCTGCAGATATGCCCTGGCCAATGCCGGGAGTCTTCCGGAGAGCAGTGTAATCATCGCGACGCTGCTGCACGATGTCTGCACATCCAAGAGCCTGGAAACTACAGGCATAGGAGGCCACGGCCGCCGTTCGGTCTCGATTCTCAGGAATGTCTGCGGGCTCAGCCTGACTAAGGATGAGTGGGATGCCATCCGTCTTCACATGCACGGCAAGGCGCCTCAGATGAAGACCAACCAGCTGGCGGCATTGGTCAACAGGGCCGACCACGTCAGCGCCGGCGGCCGGTGCAAGCTCCCGGCGTGAGAATGTGTTGAAGATGAATTGATCGGCCCGGCCGGTCTGGGATGAGATTAAAATGGAAAATTTGGGTAAATAGTATTTCTGATGGATGCAGGATCTATGCGAACAGGTCGTCAAGTACCACTTGGGACTGGATGCTGTTGCTGTACATGTTTCTCTTTACACCGTATGTCGTTATCATCGTCAGATGAAGCGCCTTCCGCGTCTTTGTCTCATCCCTGAAGACTTGTATCTTGTTGCGAATAATTTTGTCATATTCGCTGTCGATGGTGAACTCGTTGATGGAGTATTTCATCTCACATATGTTGATGACGCGGTCTCTTCTGTCTATAAGAAGGTCTATCTGGGCGCCCCGCTTTCCTTCCTCACCTTTGCTGAACCAGGCTGAGGTCTCGCATTGAACGGCGTAGATTCCGATGCTCTTGCGGATCTGCTCCAGATGATGCAGGCAGAGCTGCTCAAATGTATAACCTGCCCAACTCCTGCGCAGGGGTAGATCGACGCTGTTGGTCCAGAAATTCTCGTCTCGTCCGTAATTGTCCTTTATGTACGAGAAATAGAACATGGTGTAGAAATCTGCCAGTTGATAGATGGTATCGCGCTTCTTGTTCCCGAAATAGTTGTACGGGCGTATGAATTCGTTGTCAACCAGGTTCTTGAGTACCTTGCCGAAGTCACCGTTGTCAGAGATGCCTGTTTCCTTCAATAGTTCTTTTCTGGTCATTCCCATACGTTTACTTGCAAGCGCTTCAACTACGGCAATATATGTGTCAGCATTCTTGAAAAGGGTGTTGTAAAGATGTTCGAACTCGTCCCAAAGCAATCCCTTCTCCTTGAAGAATATCATGTCGATATTCTTTGCAAGCGTCCATCGGGGATTCATTTGCTTCAGGTAAAACGGAATGCCGCCCATTATCATGTAGCACTCCGCGATATCATATCTGGTGAGTTCGAATCCGCGAGATTTGAGATACTCCTCGGTCTCTTTCAGGTTGAATGGACGAAGGAATATGCGCGTCGCCGCCCTGTTGAACAACCCGCCCTTGTCTCCAAGGAGCTTGTCGGTCATCCACGAAGTCGCACTTCCGCAAGCCACAAGGACGATATTGTTCTCAGCGGAAGCCCAGCCGTTCCAAAACGACTCCAGCGCCGAAACGAAGTCGGAGTCAGCAGTGTCCAGCCACGGCATCTCGTCTATGAAAACGACTTTCTTTTCCGATTTGACGGTGCGCAGATAAGCCTTCAGCATGTCAAACGCCTTGTACCAGTTCATGGGAACGGAGACGGCCTCCCCGGAGTAGTCTTCAAGAGAGGCTGCAAAGCGTTCCAGCTGTGTTTCGGTGCTTTTGTTGAAGACTCCGGTATGTTTGAACGCATACGTGTTGTCGAAGAACTTGTTGATCAGAAATGTTTTCCCCACGCGCCTTCTTCCGTATACAATGACCATTTCGGATTCTCCTGACTTCATCACTTCGTCAAGCAAATCCCATTCGTGTTGTCTTCCAACCAGTTTCGATTCCATATCCTTCGCAATATTAGTTTCGGCAAAGATAATCAAAATTCTCGCGTTTTATCATTATCTCAATAATTTTTAGGACATAATGATGAAAACCGCACCATCTATTCATCATTATCTCGGATTTTGGTGGCGCATAATGACAATAGCTATTAGCCTTCATCGGTGCGCTTCCGAGGAGGATGTCATCGAAATAATGTGTCGGGCAAAGCTGATGCTTATCGTTGGAAAACTTTCTTTGATCTCCGGGAAGTAGCGATGGAACAGGCAGTTATATTCCTGGAGAGGAGCGTCATAGATCGAGCGGACAGTTTGCAACACATCCTTGTACTCTGACTCGGACATTTTTCCGGCTTTGAACTTGATTTTGCATTCTCCCTTGTGTTTTTGAGCTTCTTTTATGCGTTTATCCGCATCCATCATATACTCATCATATTCGTGAACCATGCTTTGCAATTTGTCGAGCCGTTCAATAAAGAACGTAAGTTCTTGAATCATGGAGTCTTTGGCCTCCTCCGCCCTGCTCAGGCCATAATCCGTTATGACCATCTCTCCGTCTTTATCTTCAGCGAATCTGCGGCCGGCTATTCCTGCGCATGCACCGAGGCGCATACTCCTGTAGCAAGGAATCGGCGAGTCAATGTGAATCTCCATTTTGCCTGGAGAAAGAAATGTTATGTAGTCGGGCTTTTCCATACATTGAGGTTTATTCGTTCTTTATTATATACTGCCGGGATGTCGAAATCTTTCAGATTTTTCGGATAATCAGTTTTTCTTAAATGATTATCCGCAATTCGTACAGTAAATAGCGCTCAATTCGGGCGCTATTTAATTAAGATAAACGAGACTTAAGGATAAGGCGAAAAACGGGGATTCTGCATCCGTTACAGGAGATACCATTGTCAAACCTTGTTCAACAACCAGTCAATATTATAGGCAATCCAGATGCTCCCTTCATATTTCCCGTTGCTTCTCTTAGAGTAATTGTATCTTCCGCAAGCGCCTTTACCTTTGAATACATGGCATTTGCACGATGGCAGGACTCCATCGAAATACAGTTTATTATACTCCTGGAACAGGATCCACCATTTCGCGTATGAAGGCGTAGTCCTGCTCGCGGTCCGCGGGGTACTGAAATGATACAACGTACTCCACGCCCTTCGGGCTGACGTAGATATACCGGTAATAGCCCTTGATACCGTATTCGTTCAAGGTTTCCGCGATGATGACAGGGGATGTGAAGCTGCCGTTGCTGAAGGTCAGGCTGTCCTGCCGGAAAGATGTGAGGACGGTGTTGATGCGACTTGAGAGATCTTCCCTTGTTATTGACACGAAATCCTCGAATTCAAAGCATTGCAGTCCCTCATAGTGCTTGATGTAGACTAGTGAGTCCGGGGTGAACATCCCGGCTCCGTGGTAGCTGAATAATCTCTGGAAGCCGCCATCTTCGGGGACGCACCCAATAGGGACTTCCAGGACGCCGCCCCAGGTCTCGTTGTAGATCCATTGGCGGCCATTGAAACTGTAGATGCGCTTGACCGGGTCAAGGCATTTCGCCCCCGGGCCGATGGCAATGCCGGCCAATGAATCCAGTTTGTTTATCCATTCCTTCTTCCCAGACATCCCGCCACGCGTCGAGCATGCGAGAGTGAACAGGAAGAGAAATGCTGTCAGAAAGCAGTATTTTGCGGGTCTTATCATGATTCCAGTCGATTATGGTGTCGTACATATTATGTATACTTTGAAATCTCAGGAATATTTCAAATGATTAAATATGATTATCCGCAACTCCTACGGCAATAAAGCTCTTTCTGCAAACCACTTGACACGGTAAGGATTATAACTATTTGATTATCAATAATAAATTTTATTAAAAGTGGCAGGCGCCTTCAATTTGCCTGGACTTGCCACCGGAAATGCCACTACAAGCACCAAAGGTCAATTTCAGGTGTCAGGTCTTTTGCACGAAGGCGATTGTCATCTCACCAGGCGACGTTCCTTTATGTCACCAGGCGAAGCGCGTGGAGAGATCTCCCGACTCCGCATCCACGCAAGAATGTCTCTGATTTCAAGTCCGGCAGGAAGTCCCGTCAGGCTGCTGCCAGGATCGGTATGGCCGAACCGGAAAAGGCTGCGAAACAGAGGGCTACATATCGGAAATGTGTGAGTTCGTTGTCAAGAGATGTATAGCCATAATCGCCCTGCTGCCTTGAAAATTGCCCTCTTGGCATTTTCAGTCCCGTGAGGCAGTGACTTTTTCCAGAACCCGGGCGAGCTGGTCGGGACATGAGGTAGGGCGGTTGCCGCAGGTGATGCCTTTGAGACGTCGGATGGCCTCGTCCACGGTCATTCCCTTGATGAGGGCTCCGATGCCTTTGGCGTTGCCGTTGCAGCCGCGGGTATAGACCACGCTTTCCACGATGTCACCTTTGAGTTCAATGTCGATGCGCACGGAGCATACCGTGGCGCTCGGGACTGCGGACACGTAGCGGACACTGTCCACCACTTCGTCCCTGATTATCTGGAAATCATCCATTTTCTTCTCTGTTGTCTTATTGTCCTGCGGCAACTGCGATCCGGCCTTCACGGTAGCGCCTGATGCTGAAAAGCACAATGTTGCTGCGAGCAGGATTCCGATTATAGTCTTCATTTGCATAAATGTTATTGATTATTCGATAGTTACACTGTCGATTCTTATCTGGAATTTCCCGGCCGGGGCATTGACATCCACGGTCTCGCCGGCCTTTCGGCCCATCAGGGCAATGCCGATGGGGGAGTTGCAGGAGAGTTTGCCGTGCTCGAGGTCCATCTCGTGATGGCTGACGATGGTGTATGTCATTGTCCTGCCGTTGCCGAGATGGGTGAATTCCACCTTGCTCAGCAGGGAAATCCGGTCTTTCGGCAATGCGCTCCTGTCGATGACTCTCGAATGCTGGAGCACCTTCTGCAGGAAACGGATACGGCTTATGGCCTTGCCCTGGGCTCTCCTCGCTGCGCGGTATTCGAAATTCTCGCTCAGGTCTCCCTGGGCACGGGCCTCGGACAGCTCGTCCCTGATCCGTGGATATTCCACGTTGATGAGATTGTCGAGTTCTGCGGCAATCTCGTCGTATCGTTCTTGTGACAGATATTCCATTCCGATTGGGTATTGGTTGGGGCAAAGATAGCATTTTTTCAGTTCGAATATGTATATTTGACCGACGATAGAGTTGATGAAGTATGCCAGCAATTGATAAATTGTTCGAGGACAAAGAGTTCGGACCAGTGCGTGTGATGCGGAACCGCCGCAGCAGGCGCATCGGGCTGAAGGTCAGGGGACGTCCGGGGAAATACGGGGAGCGCATTTCCGTCACCGTGCCTTATCTGATGAGGTATCAGGACGGCCTGGATTTCATGGACCGCCGCAGGGACTGGGTCAGGAACGTGCTCCGGGAACAGGATGAGGCTGCCGGGAAGGCCGCAGCGGACGGTCGTGCCATGATTTCGGTCAGGGACGGACTCCCGGTGCATACTCTCGTGGCGGACATCCTGTTCCGTGCCGATCCTGGACTGTCAGGGAAAGTGACCGTGAGAGGCTCCATGGAGGACGGCCGGCTGGCGAGGACGATAAGGTTCCCGGCTGAATGGCTCGGGGCTGGCGGTTCCGTAAGTGACAGGGCCCGTTCGGAAATGCTGAAGGAGGTGCTGGCGGGGATTCTCCGGAAAGATGCCCGGCTATATCTCGCTGCCAGGCTTGCGGAACTGGCGGAAAGGTATGGTTTCAGATACCGGAGGATGACGGTGAAGCACAATCTCTCGAACTGGGGAAGCTGCTCCAGTCTTGGTAATATCAATCTGAATCTCAATCTGATACGTCTGCCGAAACCGCTCTGCGACTACGTTCTCCTGCATGAGCTCTGCCATCTGAGGGAGAGGAATCACGGCCCGGCTTTCCATTCGATTCTCGGGTCGTTGTGCAGGGACAATCTCTCGCGTCTTGCAGCTGAAGGTTGTCAGGAAGCATCCACGTATTTGTCTTCTCCGGATCCCGAAGGGGCTCTCCGCAAAGCAGTCGCCGGATGGATGATTTTTTGATATGTTTTTTTCTCGCAGAGCATTGTAATATCGGAAATTATGCATAACTTTGCACCCGCTTTTCCGTGACGGATAAGTATTTGTATTTTTTAAATTGTTTTAACCAAAATTTTTTGCGAAATGGCAGAATATTTACAAGCCGAAAAGAAGCAAGAGATTTTCGCTAAGTACGGGAAGTCTAATACAGACACCGGCTCACCTGAGAGTCAAGTTGCTCTATTCTCCTACCGTATCGATCACCTCACAGAGCATGTGAAGAAGAACAAGAAGGACGTTGTTACACGCCGTTCTCTTCTCCGCCTCGTAGGTAAAAGACGTCAGCTTCTGGACTACCTCCAGAAAACGGACATCGAAAGATACAGAAACATCGTCAAGGAGCTCGGTCTCCGTCGATAATACGATAGGAAGCCTTTTGACCGGTTCCGGAATGAACCGGTCTTTTTTTGAATACTTATCTCCCGGCCTGCAAATGAACAGACCTGCGGCGGGCCAGGGCGCTGAATATTAATATGATACGAAAAATAACTTCCATTGGGGAAGGCAGGTCTATGAAGCACTAATGAACATTATCAACAAGAAAATCGAATTATCCGACGGTAGGGTAATCGAAATCGAGACCGGCAAGCTCGCCAAGCAGGCTGACGGTTCAGCAGTCATCAAAATGGGAGGCACAATGCTTCTCGCAACAGTCTGTGCGGCCAAAGAGGTGAAGGAAGGCACTGACTTCATGCCTCTTACGGTTGATTACAAGGAAAAGTTCTACTCTGCAGGACGTTTCCCGGGCGGATTCATGAAACGTGAGGGAAAATCCTCTGATTATGAAATCCTTATCTCCCGTCTTATTGACCGTCCGATCAGGCCTCTCTGGCCATCTGACTATCATCTTGAGACATTTGTCAATGTGACCCTCATTTCAGCCGACAAGGACACCCAGCCGGATGCACTTGCCGGACTTGCTGCATCCTGCGCACTCGCAGCTTCCAATCTTCCTTTCGAAGGTCCTATTTCCGAGGTCCGTGTCTGCCGCATTGACGGCCAGTTCGTGATCAATCCGGGCTTCGAGGATATGAAGAGGAGCGACATCGAGCTTATGGTTGCCGCTACCGAGGAGAACATCATGATGGTCGAGGGTGAGATGAAGGAGGTCAGCGAGCACGATATGCTCGAGGCCATCAAGTTCGCCCACGAAGAGATCAAGAAGCATTGCCGTGTACAGAAGGAGCTTATCAAGGAACTCGGCAATGATGTCAAGAGAGATTATCCTCACGATGAGGAGGATGAGGACCTCAGGAAGGCAGTTCACGAGTTCTGCTATGACAAGTGCTATGCTCTCGCAAAGTCTGCGAAGCCTAAGCATGAGAGGGAGGACGGATTCGCCAAGATCAAGGAAGACTTCCTCGCAACCCTCCCTGAGGAGGACCAGGAGGCCAAGGCTGCAATGGTGGCAAGATATTACGGTGATGAGGAGAAGGCCGCAATGAGGAACATGATTCTCGATGAGGGAATCCGTCTCGACGGCCGTGTCAGCACCCAGGTCCGCCCGATCTGGTGTGAGGTTGACTATCTTCCTTGCGCCCACGGTTCCGCAATCTTCACCCGTGGCGAGACACAGTCTCTCGCTACCGTGACCCTCGGAACCAAACTCGACATGAAGGAGATGGACGAAGTCCTCATCCAGGATGACCAGCAGGTTGTCCTCCACTACAACTTCCCTCCGTTCTCTACCGGCGAGGCAAAACCGCAGCGCGGTGTAGGCCGTCGTGAGATTGGTCACGGAAACCTTGCCCTCCGTGCTCTCAAACCTGTGATCCCTACGATGCCGGAGAATCCTTACGCAGTGCGTATAGTATCCGATATTCTTGAGTCAAATGGCTCATCTTCAATGGCTTCCGTATGCGGTGGCTGTCTCGCTCTCATGGATGCGGGTGTGAAGATCAAGAAACCTGTGGCAGGTGTTGCAATGGGCCTTATCACCGACAAGGACAGGCCTAACGAGAGATATGCCATCCTCACCGACATCCTCGGGGACGAGGATCATCTCGGGGACATGGACTTCAAGGTGACCGGAACAAAGGACGGTATCACCGCGACCCAGATGGATATCAAGGTGGACGGACTTTCATACGACGTGCTCGCCAAGGCTCTTGAGCAGGCCCGTCAGGGAAGGCTCCACATCATGGGCGAGATGATGAAGACCATTAGCGAGCCTCGTGAGGATTACAAGCCGTTCGTTCCTCGTATCAAGCAGATTGAAATCGACTCTGATTTCATCGGCGCTGTTATCGGAAAGGGTGGCGAGACTATCCAGAAGATCCAGAAGGAGACCGGCACCACCATTACCATTACCGAGGATACCGAGAGGCAGAAGGGTATCGTTGACATCTTCAGCGCTGACCGTGACGCTCTCGACAAGGCTCTTGCCTGGATCGAGGGTATCTGCGCTGTTCCTGAGGTAGGTACCGTATATCACGGAAAGGTGGTTTCAATCCTCGACTTCGGTGCATTCGTGGAGATTCTGCCTGGCAAGGAAGGACTTCTCCATGTGTCCGAGATTGCCTGGGAGAAGACGGAGAACGTATCCGACGTGCTCAAGGTAGGTGACGAGGTGGATGTGAAGCTCCTCGAAATCGACGAGAAATCCGGCAAGATGAGACTTTCCATGAGGGTTCTCAAGGAGAAGCCGGAAGGATATACCGAGCCGGAGCGCCGTCCGCGTCCTCAGGGAAGGGATGACCGTCGTGGCAATGACCGCCGTGACGACCGCCGCGGAAATGACAGGAGATCTCCTCGTGACGACCGCAGGGGAGAACGCCGCGATGACAGGAAGGGACCTCGCGATGATCGCAGGGGAGGCCGCAAGCCGTTCGGCCCGAAACCTGCAGCTGAGGAGGCTCCGGAGACTGACTACAATCCTCAGGATGACTCGCAGGACGTTATTTTTTAATCAAGGATAATGATATGGGATTCTGTCAAGGAATCCTTCCGCGTGGAGGCTGGCGCTGGTCAGCCTCCTTTTTTTATATTTTTTCCTCCAAAATTATTACATTTGCTTTCACAACCATATTTCAACCGATAACCCTGGACTGATATGCCAAACAGCGGAACAGACAATAATTTCCTGGCCTTCGACCTCGGGGCCACGAGCGGAAGGGCCGTAGCCGGCCGAATCTCTGGAGGTAGGCTGACGATGGAGGAGATATACCGTTTCCCGAACAGGATTCTGGAGCGTGGAGGACGCTATTACTGGGATGTTTACGAGATTCTCGGACATCTCAAGGCCGCGATGAAGGCTGCCGCAGAATCAGGTCTCAGGATAACGTCCATAGGTATCGACACGTGGGGAGTGGATTTCGGATGCATCGGCGAGGACGGGGAACTGCTCGAACTGCCCCGATCGTACAGGGACCCATATACGGAGGGCGTGCCTGAAGAGGTGTTCCGGAGCATTCCGAGGGGCGAATTCTATTCCGCGTCAGGAATACAGATAATGAATTTCAATACCGTATTCCAGCTATATGCATTGTACCGGGAGGACAGGGAGAACGGAACTGACCTGATGTCGAGGACCCGCAGGATTCTGTTCATGCCGGACCTCCTGTCATATATGCTTACGGGCAGTATGGTGTGCGAATATACGGATGCCTCCACGTCGGCTCTTGTGAATCCGGTAACGAAGGACTTCGACAGGAATCTGGCATCACGGCTCGGGATTGACCCGTCCATTTTCGGGAATATCTCATATCCCGGTACGCAGGTCGGGCTTCTGAAGCCGGAAATAGCCTCCGTGACGGGCCTGGGACAGGTTCCGGTCATTGCTGTTGCCGGACATGACACGGCTTCCGCCATAGCTGCGGTTCCTGCTGCGGACGGCAATTTCGCCTATCTCAGCAGCGGCACGTGGAGTCTCCTCGGCATCGAGCAGGACAGGCCTGCGCTCGGTGAGGATGCAGTGAATGCGAACATCACGAATGAGGGAGGCATAGACGGCACGGTGAGATGTCTCAAGAACATCACCGGGATGTGGCTTCTGGAGCAGTGCCGGGCTTCCTGGGCTGCGGCCGGCAGGAGCTATACTTATCCTGAGCTTCAGGAGATGGCGGAGAGGGAGTCGGATTTCCCGTCGAGGATCAACCCGGATGACCCACGTTTCGCCTGCCCGAAGGATATGGATGCGGAGATCAGGGCTGCCCTTGCCGGATCCGGTCAGGTTGTCCCTGCAGATGACGCCCAGATGGTCAGCTGCATATATCGCAGTCTTGCAGACCGTTACGGCGAAGTGCTCGGGATGCTCAGGCAGTTTGCGCGCTTCAGCATCGACCGGCTGCATGTGATAGGAGGCGGCTCCGCCAATGATTTCCTGAACCGGCTGACGGCGGAATCGACCGGCATTCCTGTGGTGGCGGGACCTGTTGAGGCCACTGCCATTGGCAATATCATGGTGCAGGCCAGGGCTGCGGGACTGGTAGGTGACAGATGGGAGATGAGGCGGATTATCGCCGGTTCATTCCCGGTCAGGGTTTTCAGGCCGTCGGCAGGATAATACATTGAAGTTGAATAAAATAAGTCCCTATTTTTGATATGAAAGAGAAATTGATCGAGAACGCTTATGAGAATGCTCGGGAGCGTTATGCCGAAATCGGCGTGGATACCGAAAAGGCCATTGCGGCCCTTCAGGACATACATATTTCCCTGCATTGCTGGCAGACGGATGATGTGACCGGATTTGAGAATGCGGATGCCCTTTCCGGAGGTATCCAGGCTACGGGCAATTACCCGGGGAAGGCCAGGAACATAGATGAGGTGAGGGCTGACATCATCGAGGCCAAGTCCCTGATTCCGGGTTCGCACAGGCTGAATCTCCATGCCATCTACGGGGATTTCGGAGGAAAGCCGGTGGACAGGGACCAGATCGGCCCGGAGCATTTCGAGAGTTGGATGCAGTGGGCGCAGGAGAACGGCATGAAGCTGGATTTCAACTCCACTTCGTTCTCGCACCCGAAGAGCGGCAATCTCTCCCTTGCCAATCCTGACAAGTCCATACGCGATTTCTGGATCGAGCATACAAAACGGTGCCGCAGGATAGCCGAGGAGATGGGACGGCGCCAGGGGGATCCGTGCATCATGAATCTATGGATTCACGACGGAAGCAAGGATTTGACTGTCAATAGGTTGAAATACAGGGAGCTGCTCCGCGACTCATTGGACGAGATATTTGCGGAGGACTACCGTAACATGAAGGACTGTATTGAGGCAAAGGTGTTCGGAATCGGCCTTGAGAGCTATACAGTGGGTTCGGCCGACTTCTATATCGCCTATGCGGCGCAGAGGCAGAAGATATTCACTCTTGACACCGGACATTATCATCCGACCGAGAATATTTACGACAAGATTTCGGCCCTTCTGCCGTTCCTGCCTGAGTTGATGCTTCACGTGAGCCGTCCGGTACGCTGGGATTCTGACCATGTGACCATCATCAATGACGAGACTCTCGAACTGTGCAAGGAGATTGTGCGTTCCGGAGCTCTCGGAAGGGTTCATATCGGGCTGGATTATTTCGATGCCTCCATCAACAGGATCGGAGCCTATGTGATAGGTACCCGCGCGACCCAGAAATGTCTGCTCCAGGCGCTTCTCGAACCGCTTCCTGCCCTGCGTGAGTATGAGGCCTGCGAGAAGGGTTTCCAGAGGCTTGCCATGCTCGAGGAAGGCAAGGCGCTTCCTTGGGGAGCCGTTTATGACATGTTCTGCCTGAGGAACGGGGTTCCGGTCGGGGAAGATTATATCCGCGCGGTGGAGCAATATGAAAGGGATGTTACCTCATTGAGACGATAGCCATGGAAATAGTAGCAGGTCTTCTGATAATCGCCGTCGGTTCGTTCTGCCAGTCGAGCAGCTATGTTCCTATCAACAGGGTACGGGAATGGTCGTGGGAGAGTTTCTGGCTGGTCCAGGGTATTTTCGCATGGCTGGTCTTCCCTTTGGTCGGGGCGTTGCTCGCGGTACCTTCCGGGCATGGCCTGATGGAACTCTATACTGCCAATCCGGGAGCTGCTCTCAAGTGCATGTTCTTCGGGGCGCTCTGGGGAGTGGGCGGACTTACGTTCGGTCTTTCAATGCGTTATCTCGGAGTGGCTCTCGGGCAGTCCATCGCCCTCGGCACTTGCGCGGGGCTCGGCACGATATTGACACCGGTATTTACCGGCAATGCGGGGAGCCTCTCTACTGCGGTTCTGGCAGGGGTGGTCGTGACTCTCGTCGGAATAGCGGTCATAGGTGTAGCAGGTGCGATGAAGTCCGCTTCTCTTTCCGAAGAGGAGAAGAAGGAGGCCGTGAAGGATTTCAATTTCACCAAGGGTATCATGGTGGCGCTGCTGGCCGGATTCATGAGCGCATGCTTCAGTATCGGCCTCGGTTTCGGGGAGAGCCTGGCCTTCGAAGGGACGCCTGAGATTTTCAGGGCGCTCCCTGCCACGCTGATGGTCACTCTCGGCGGTTTTATCACGAATGCGGTATATTGCCTGTACCAGAACGGCAGGAACCACAGCTGGGGAGACTATGGGCGCAAGGAGTTGTATGTCAATAATATACTTTTCTGCTGCCTGGCCGGTCTGCTCTGGTACAGCCAGTTCTTCGGGCTGAGTCTCGGCAAGGGTTTCCTCAAGGATTCCGCCACGCTCCTGACATTCTCATGGTGTATCCTGATGGCCCTGAATGTGGTGTTCAGCAATGTCTGGGGGATTATTCTCAAGGAGTGGAAAGGTTGTTCGAGGAAGACGGTCGCCGTGCTGGTTTGCGGAATCGTCATCCTCGCAATATCCAGCTTCCTCCCTGAACTCATAAAATAATATAATCAATGTAAATATAATATAACTTACGTTTCGCAGAGCGAAACAACTGCTTTTGAGGCCTTCAGGCCGAGGGTAAGTCCCTTGCCCGTGGAAAGGGATTTAGGAAAAGGGTAGCGTATACAAAATTTGCGCGCGGGTCTTTTGCTCGCACAAAGCAATTAATCCTCTGAAAAGCAGTAATTTGCGGTTTGCAAAACTTGAATAATATAATCAATGTAAATTTATGGCACACAGTATTATAGATACACGTCCCGCTCTCAGGGCGGAGATTCTCAAGACAGCCGAGGCTGCCGGATATCTCTGGCAGAAAGGCTGGGCCGAAAGGAACGGCGGCAATATCACGGTGAACATCACCGAATATGTGGATGATGAGATGAGGAGTCTTCCGGCCATCTCTCCACGACGTGAGACAGGGGTTTATCTGCCTCATCTGAAAGGGTGCTGGTTTTATTGCAAGGGTACGGGAAAGCGGATGCGCGACCTTGCCCGCGAACCGATGGAGAACGGCTCCATCATCAGGATAACGGATGACTGCACCGGGTACGAAATCGTGGCCGACAATCCCGTTGCCCCGACTTCCGAGCTCCCTTCGCATCTGAGCGTGCATGATTATCTGTTGGGGAAGGGTTCGCCTTACAGGGCATCCCTGCATACTCACCCGATCGAGCTGGTGGCGATGACCCACAAGCGTGAATTCCTCGTCAAGGACGTGCTGACGAATCTGCTCTGGTCCATGATTCCCGAGACCAAGGCTTTCTGCCCGAGGGGACTCGGAATGGTACCTTATATGCTGGCCGGAAGTGTCGGTCTGGCGGAGGAGACCATTCGTGCCATAGATGATGACTATGACGTGGTTATGTGGGAGAAGCACGGAGTGTTCGCTGTGGACACGGACGTCATGAGTGCTTTCGACCAGGTGGACGTGCTGAACAAGGCTGCGCAGATTTACATGTCTGCCAGGAATATGGGATTCGAGCCGGACGGCATGACCAGTGAGCAGATGCGCGAGATTTCCGATGTCTTCGGCCTCCCCAAGTAGTATATTATTAGGTATTATTGTATATGGAAGAGAGCGAAATAAGAAAAGAACTTGAGGCGGCACGCAGGGCGGCGGCATCAGGAGAAAAGAATCTTTCCGCACGCGAGGACATCATGTGCGGCGACGTGCTGCTTGCGGAGCACAACCTCAGTGAGAACAGGAATCAATGGGAGATTGCCGGGCTTGCCCGGGAACTCATGGAGCAAGCTTCCGTCCTCGAAGGATATGATCATCTGCTCGACCGGACCCATGAAGCCCTGTCGCGGATGTCGGAATGCCTTTATGACCATCCCCGGCTCAAGCTCAAACTCCTGAAACTGTGGCTCTTGGTCGTGGACAGGATTTCAGCCATGCAGGACCACGAACTTTCCGTATATGACGATATCCTCCACGAGATAAATGTCCTCAGGCGAAACATAGACTATGCGGATGCAGGCAAGCTCGATCTGATCGAAGATGACCGGAGATTGAAACATGACCCAGTGGAGTGGACTGCCCGCTGGGAAGAGGTCATAGACGAGGCGGACAGGAAGGCGGAGGAGAATCTCGAGGAGATGCCGAGGGGAATGGGTTTCTGTCACGCTTTCTGGCACGAAAGAGCCGCCGCCCTTGCATCTCTCGGAATAGAGTGGCGCAGCCCGTCCAGGATGAATCCCGGCGTGCTTTTCGACTGAGAAACCCTTTTCATGGTCCTTGCCGGAATATCTGGTCGGTGACTGAAGGAAATATATTAAAAAAATGCGTAATTTTGTAAGTTAAAATTCATTCATCGATGATCACTTTCGGATACAACAGCAAGTTCAGCAGCATACTGCGCTCGCTTTCAGCCATCGCCATAGGTCTGGTGATGGTCATAAGCACCAATGCCACGGTCACTGTGGTTAAAATCATTGCGGCATTCCTCTTCGCTGCGGGTGTCGTATCATTCGTATACGGATATTTGAACCGCAGAAGCGGTGCCATGAGCCTGATGACGGTCAATGCGGTGGTTGATATCGTGATAGGCCTTCTGCTCTTCCTTTTCCCGACGGCAGTGGCCGGCATCATTGTTACGCTCATCGGCATTGCGATACTCTTGTTCGCCGTCCTGCAGCTTGTGGTGCTTTCAGGCACATTGTCGCTCGTAGGTATGGGCGGATTCTCGCTTGTCCTCTGCATCTTTGCCCTGGTGGGCGGCATCACTTTGCTCTTCAACCCGTTCTCCGAGAGGGTGATGAGCATTCTGGCAGGAGTTTTCCTCGTGGTATACGGGATTTCTGACCTGCTTTCGATGTTCAGGGTGACCAAGGCCAAGGAGGCGTACGAAATCAAGTTCGGACAGGAAAACCGTGAGACTCAGCAGGATGGCAATGACGTGCCGGAGAGCCTTGCTGACGTGAAGGACGTGGAATACCGCAAGGAATAGCGTGAAATGATTCCTCAGGATACCGTTGACAGGATACTTGACTCCTCACAGATAGTGGATGTCATCAGCGATTTCGTCTCCCTGAAGCGCAGGGGGGCGAATTACGTCGCATGCTGTCCGTTCCACAACGAGAAGACCCCTTCATTCTATGTCTCTCCTGCCAAGGGCATATACAAATGCTTCGGATGCGGGAAGACCGGGACTGCGGTGGGATTCGTGATGGAGCACGAGTCGATGACATATGTCGAGGCGTTGAAATACCTTGCGAGGAAATACGGTATCGAGGTGGTTGAGAAGGAGGAGAGCGCCGAGGAGATAGCTGCCCGGCAACGCAGCGAGAGCCTCATGCTCGTGATGGACTATACGGAGAAATTTTTCCAGGAAAGCCTGAAGTCGCCGGAAGGACGCTCCGTGGGCTATGCCTATTTCAAGTCCCGTGGGCTCGAGGACTCCACCATAGAGAAATACGGCCTGGGATGGTCTCCCAAGAAGGGTAATGCATTATCCCTCAAGGCATTGTCAGATGGATACAAGGAGGAATACCTGACGGCCACGGGAGTCAGCATCAAGCGCAATGACGGCTCTCTCGTGGACAAGTTCTACGACAGGGTGATGTTCCCGATTCATTCGGTGAGCGGAAGGGTCATTGCTTTCGGCGGAAGGACTTTATATAGTGACTACAAGTCGATGAACATCGGCAAGTATGTCAATTCCCCTGAGACGGAAATATACAACAAGAGCCGTTCCCTGTACGGGATTTATTTCGCCAAGAACGAGATTGCCCGGCAGGACAAGTGCTATCTCGTGGAGGGATACCTCGATGTGCTGTCCATGCATCAGCTCGGCATCACCAATACGGTGGCTTCCAGCGGAACGTCCCTGACAGTGGAGCAGGTACGCCTGATCAAGAAGTTCACGGACAACGTGACCATCATGTATGACGGGGATGCAGCAGGAATCCACGCGGCCCTGAGGGGTATCGGGCTCATCCTGAAGGAAGGTATGAACGTGAAGGTGGTGTTGATCCCGGACGGGGACGACCCGGACTCTTTCGCCAGGAAGCATACTCTCGAGGAGGTCAGGGATTTCATTGCTGCCAATGAGCAGGACTTCATTGACTACAGGAGCGACCAGGTCCTCGGGGAGGCGGGTAACGACCCTTTGAAAAAGGCCGAACTTATAAACGGAATAGCTGACACTGTGGCCCTGATGCCTGACCAGGTGAAGAGGGCGGTCTATGCCCAGAGCGTCAGCGCCAGGTTCAACATTGACGAGAAAATCATTTTCGCAAGAATCACTTCCACTCGTGAGAAAATGATTGAGGATGCCCTCAAGGAGGAACAGAGGCGCAGGATGAGGGAGAAGGCAGAAGGGGAGTCTGCTGGCATTCAGGGCGGTGAAATGCCTCATGAAGAGCCTGCGGAAGGTCCTGTTCAGGACAATGGCGGCATTGCAGTTTCCCGGAAGGCGAAATATGAGAATCCGCTTCTGGCTCCGTCCGAGGAGGAACTGGTCGGGCTTATCCTGAATCACGGGACATCGCCCCTGGAGTTCGAGACGGATTCGGAGTATTACAACGAAGCGGGGACAGTGACAGTGGCGGATTTCATAAGGGATGCCCTTGAGGTGGATTCCCACCGTCTGCAGAACAGCCTGCTGTGCAGGATATACGATGAGTATTTCCGCCTGTATGACAGTGATCCCGAACTCGGCCAGCAGGATATAGTATTGTCGTTCATGAACGGGCAGGACAGGGAGATGGCCGAGGAGGTGGGACAGCTGACGGAACGGAAATATCCTCTGACAGTGAAGAATTTCGCGGACTCGATGACATCAGTTCCGTCTTTCCTCGTGAGGACGGTCCCGCGTGCTATCATGGTCTATAAATCGTTGAGGGTCAGATGGCAGGAGATAATCCTGACTGAGAATCTGCAGGCCTTGAGGAAGGACGGTGAAGGCGGGATAGAGGAGCAGTTCAAGCTTCTCAGGCAGATTCAGGAAACGGCCGAACTCAGGAAGAAGATAACGGAACGCCTTGGAAGGGTACAGTGACAGAACCCGGAAGAGCGCATTGCAAGGAAATAAAAATATTCAGGAATATGGACAGAAAATTCAAAAGAACTCTTGTCACCTGTGCGTTGCCTTATGCCAACGGACCGGTGCATATCGGACATCTCGCGGGAGTGTATGTGCCTGCGGACATCTATGTCAGGTATCTGAGAATGAGGGGAGAG
This sequence comes from Bacteroidales bacterium, assembly GCA_004552615.1. GTDB lineage: Bacteria > Bacteroidota > Bacteroidia > Bacteroidales > UBA932 > Cryptobacteroides. Next base: position 18,586 of record SFNZ01000001.1, read on the forward strand.
GACGTCCTCTATGTTTGCGGCAGCGATGAGCACGGCGTGCCAATCACCATCAAGGCCCGCCAGCAGGGCTGTACTCCGCAGGACATCGTGGACCAGTATCACAGGATTATCAAGGATTCCTTCTCGGGACTCGGGATCAATTTCGATATCTACGGGCGCACGAGTTCGGATGTGCATGACAGGAATGCCTCCGGCTTCTTCAGGAAACTTTACGACGAAGGCAAGTTCGTGACCAGGGAATCCGAGCAGTATTACGACCCTGAGGCGAAGACTTTCCTTGCCGACAGGTACATTGTCGGCACATGCCCTAAATGCGGGGCAGAGGGAGCCTACGGTGACCAGTGCGAGAAATGCGGCAGCACTCTCAGCCCTGAGGAACTCATCAATCCTAAATCCAAACTCAGCGGCGCGGAGCCGGTGAAGAAAAAGACCACGCATTGGTATCTTCCTTTGGACCAGTATGAGAAATGGCTGAGCGAATGGATTCTCGACGGACACAAGGAATGGAGGAGCAATGTCTATGGACAGTGCAAGAGCTGGATCGACGGCGGTCTCCAGCCGCGTGCAGTTTCCCGTGACCTCGACTGGGGCGTGCCTGTGCCGGTCGAAGGAGCTGAGGGCAAGGTACTCTACGTATGGTTCGACGCCCCGATAGGCTATATTTCCAATACGCAGGAACTTCTCCCTCAGAGCTGGGAAAAATGGTGGAAGAGCGAGGATACGAAACTTGTGCATTTCATCGGGAAGGACAATATCGTATTCCATTGCATCGTGTTCCCGTCAATGCTGAAGGCCTACGGGGACGGCTATATCCTGCCGGACAATGTGCCTGCCAACGAGTTCCTGAACCTCGAGGGGGACAAGATTTCCACTTCGAAGAACTGGGCGGTATGGGCTCACGAATATATCAAGGATTTCCCGGGCAAGGAGGATGTTATCAGATACGTCCTTACGGCCAATGCTCCTGAGACCAAGGACAATGACTTCAGCTGGAAGGATTTCCAGGCCCGCAACAACAGTGAGCTCGTGGCCATCTTCGGTAATTTCGTGAACCGTGCCGTGGTCCTGACGCACAAGTATTTCGACGGGAAGGTTCCTGCCTGCGGAGAACTTCAGGACATTGACAGGGAGGCACTCGGAGAGATTCCTGCTTTGAGGGAATCGCTCGAAAAGAACATCGAGGGATATCATTTCCGCGAGGCATTGAAGGACGCAATGTCCATTGCCCGTGTCGGCAACAAATACATTTCCGACACCGAGCCGTGGAAGGTGGCCAAGACCGATATGGAGCGTACAGGTACCATCCTCAATGTCTGCCTCCAGATCTGTGCCGATCTCGCCATAGCATTCGAGCCGTTCACCCCGTTCGCTGCGGAGAGGTTGCGCAATATGCTCGGCGTATCGATATTTGCCGGTTATGACCATCGTGCCGGAGAACAGGAGACTGTCAATACGTACAAGGCTGGCGAAGGTATGGCAATTCACACTGTGTCAGCTTCTTGTGAAGACGCTCAGTGCGGAGTCGGAACGGATGAATCCATCCTCACCTGGTCCCGCCTCGGTGACTCCGACCTCCTCCCGGCCGGCCATCAGCTGAACCAGGCCGAACTTCTCTTCGCCAAGATAGAGGATGAGGCCATCAATGCCCAGCTTTCCCGTCTCGATGCCATCAGGGCCGAGAGGGAGGCTGCAGCGAAGGCCGAGGCAGCGAAGACAGTAACCCCGCAGAAAGAGGAATGCACCTTCGAGGATTTCCAGAAAATGGACATCCGTACCGCTACCGTACTTGAGGCTGAGCGTGTTCCGAAGACCGACAAGCTGCTGAAGCTCAGTATCGACACCGGCATTGACAAACGCACCATCGTCTCCGGCATCGCCGAGTTCTATTCTCCAGAGGACATGGTCGGCAAGCAGATCTGCATTCTTGCCAATCTCGCTCCGAGGAAGATTCGCGGAATCGAGTCCAGGGGAATGATCCTGATGGCCCGCCAGAATGACGGCAAGATGCGTTTCATCACTCCTGCAGAAGTGCTCAGCAACGGCGCGGAGATAGGATAACAGGTAATTTCATGAATAAAATTAAGAATCCATACATTGGTCTTGAGCAGCAGGGTTACAATTGTTTCGCCTGCTGCCCGACCAATCCTTACGGGCTCAAGATGGAGTTCTATGAGGACGGGGATGACATCGTGTCGATATGGAATCCGGGTGACAATTATCAGGGCTGGCTCAAGACTCTCCACGGAGGCATCCAGGCCACACTGATCGATGAACTCGGAGCATGGGTGATATCCCGCAAACTCCAGACTTCAGGCGTCACCACCAATCTCCAGGTCAAATACCGCAACCCTATTCCTACAGGGGATGGCGTCCAGATTGAAATCCGCGGCCACATCAAGGAAATGAAGCGCAATTTCGCTTTCATCGACGTGACCATCAGCCATGACGGCAAGGTCTGCACCATGGCCGGGCTCACCTATTTCTGCTTCACGAAAGAAAAAGCAGCCAGCGACTATTATTTCACCGGCTGCGAACTGGAAGAAGAGTGAATATACAGTAGTCGGAAGGCTCTGCAAGACTGTGGCCGGCCGCGGCCTCATGAGCGGCTCCCGAAGGGTGGATGGAGCGAAGCGCAACTCTTGCAGAGCCTTCCGGCTACTATATGCCTCTTGTCAATACTCAAGCCTCATGTCATCCAGCCACATCCTGGAGTCCTCGCTGCCCGTGAAATAATCTCCGAGCTTGCTTGACGCGCAGGACACGATGATGTGGGTAGGACGCTTGGATGTCGTCACATATTCGAGAGGAATCTCGATTTTCGTCCACTGGTCATAATCCCTGTCGGTAACGAACGTGCCGTATGCAATGACATTCTCTCCCTTAGGGTCGAAGAATGTGCTCTTGTCAGTGGTATTCACCTCTACAGGCGACTCTTCCGAACCTCCGTACCTGTGATAGTCCCAGTCTCCGAGGGCTACCCAGATACAGCCTCTGTCGCGGTCTCCAACCTTCACGGGATCATTGTCCGGAGCGCCTCCGAACGTCTTGTCGGTGATGATTCCGGCCCTGAACTTCATCCAGACGGTAAGTTTCTGCGGCCTGTTCGTGAACGGCCTGCCGAAGCGGATCACTCCTCCGCTCGTGCCGATTGTCCTGTAATACTCGCCCGAGAATATGTTTCCTGCAGCGAACTTGATGATGACATAGTCGGATTCCAGAAGTACCGAACTCTTGCCCTCCACGAAATCATCCGTGCAAGGCTTCGTGATGGTGTGGCTCGCTCCGACAGTGGTCGAACCCTTGTTTCCGCTGCCCCACCATTTGGTCTGGAGTTCAGTCAATAAGGATTCCGGATCATAGAATGAATAATACTTGTCCGATTCTGCATTGGACCAGGTCTCGAATCCCGAGTTCGGCAGCTGGATTTCGCCTTCCGTGGTGAATGACTCAATCCCGGTCTCGTCGCTGCCGCTGAATGCCATGCATTCGTATTCGGTTTCCGCTTCGAGCCCGTCCACGCTTGCGCTGAACCATCCTCCGTTCTCCGACGCAGGCCTTACAGTCTGCCATTCATCGGTTCCGGCCTTCCTTATCCTGAATCCGTTCTCATTGCCAGCGATTCCTTCCGCAGTCATCCAGACGATTTTCGTCCAAGGGTCAATCTTGAGGAATCTCACGGTCGAGGTGCTCTGTTCCACGTAGATTTTCCATTGTTCCCTGACATTGTGATATGCCACCTGGATAGTCTGCTCCTCGCTGAAATCCCTGATGCTATCCGGATCCGGCGTATAGGTACAGATATCCTTCGGGCCGAGCTTGATGGAGGTTATCGACAAGTTCCGGATGTTGGCAGATGCCGCCACCCTGACCACGACTCTCTTGTTCTCCACGTCTATAGTGCTTTCTCCCACCTGAAGGCCCATGGTGAAATGTCTCTCTATCGGCCGGGTGGCCTCAATCCGCCACTCGTAGTCGTCAAATGTAGTGAGAGTCAGCTTGATGGGATTCGTCAGGTCACGGAGTCCGCAGACGTTCCAGGAAGGCTTGACTGACGGGTCGTTGAAACTGATGTTCCTGATATTGACATTCTTGATGTCGGTCGTCTCCTCCAGGACAATGCTGATGGTCTGTTTCGTACTGTTGATTTCCACGGAAACGGCCCCGTCCACCTCGATGGACGATACTGCCGCCACGATTACCGGATTAGGGATGTCATTCTCGATGCAGGAAACCGCAATGGCCAGGACTGACAATATGGATAATATTCTTTTCATGCCGCCTCCTTTTCTATATATGAATTGTGACGCCTATGAGAATGTCCGTGACATCCAGGTAGAAACGTGCATTGGCAGCAGTCCTGCGACCGGTGATGTGCCCGTCCTCCATGCATCTGGCATTGGTATATCTCGCTCCTCCGATTCCGATGCTCACGTTCATGCTGATATTGTTCATGACGAAGACTTCGAGTCCCGGATGCACGCTGAGCTTGAGCTTGTCCGTGAGAGTATAGGCATCCAGCCCCACGTCCCCGTATGAGAATGTCGTGCGTCCGTGCGTGTAGGCGAGCTGCACATCCGTGAACAGTCCGAACCGCCCCTTGTCGTCGAGGCCGATGCATGAGCGGTAGAACACTGCTGTCTGATAGGTGTCCCCGCTCGCACGAATGTTCTCCACATTCCATGTGAGATCTTCGCTCAGCAGGCTCAGGTCCGTGTCGGATATATTGCCGGACGATGTCGTGTATTTGAACCTGACACCGATAGCCTTGTTGTCCCGGATGGCGTAGGAAATCATCGGTGCCGCGCTGAATGACTTCGCGTATGCGTTGCAGTTCTGGAGAATCATCAGGAACTCGCTGTCGTTGCTGTCAATGTCAAAGTAAGAGAATGAGACACCGAGTCCGACCTCCCCCTTGCTTATGAACAGGCGCTGGGCAAGTCGCCTTCCGTTCGAACTCGTATCGCGCGGGCTCATGGGAACTCCCATTATCCTGGTCTCCCTTTCCCGGTCTTTCGCCGACAAGTCGGAAATGAACGGGATGAGAGCAATGAATATGGCAATGATTTTCTTCATGGACTACAGATAATAATAAATACCAACACCTACGGAAAGCACATTTATCTTGAAATTGACCGAAGTCGAGTTCCGGCTGCCGTAATAAATCTGATTGTGAGTCTGGTCCACGTGGCTGATGTTCAGGCCGAGCATCTTCACGCTGAGTTCCACTGCAAAATGCTCGTCGGCGAAAGCCATCAGGCCAGGGCACAGGTTGATGCCGAGATTCGTGATGCTGTCGTACGAGCCCTTCGGGTATTCGAGATTGCCGTTGGCGACCTTTCCCTGTCCGTATCCGAATGACAGCTGGGACTCCGCGAACATGGCGAAACGCTTCGAATCACCGAAAGGAATGTAGTTCCTCATGATGATTTTGGTGTTTATCATCTGCTTGATCAGATGATAGTTGTGGAAGTCCACCGACACGTCCTCAATGTCGATGTGGGCGTCGTCAAGCTTGAGCATGTTGCGGCTGTACTCCACCCTCATTCCCAGTCCCATATTGTCCCGGATCATGTAGCAGAATGCCGGGCTAACATTCAGGCCGTAGCCAATGGAGTTGATATCCTCTATGACGAGGAAATTGTAGTCATCATTGTCGTGGAATGAGTAGCTGAATGTTCCACCGGCCATCCAGGTCCCTTTCTTCAGGAATCCGCCTGAATTGGAAAAATCATAGCCCCTGTCATAACGCTGGGCCCCTGCCCCGGGGGCAAGGGTCGTCAGCGCAATGATGCTGAGCAATGCTTTGAGTAAAGTCGAACCGCGCATAGTCGTTATTCGTAGATGAGTTCTACCTTGTCAATCCACAGCTTGCTGGAATCGCAGCCGGTGAAATAGTCACCGTACATACTTGCCGCGAAAGCTATCATGATATGAGTAGGATATGCTGTGGTGGTCTTGTAGTCAAGCGGGATGGTAATCTGCTGCCATACATTGGTGCTGTTGGCTGCATCGGATACAAATATCTTCTCGCCGAAGGCTATGGTGGATTCGTCCGTGGTGTAGTCAACGAATGTGCTCTCGTCCGTGGTGTTTACAAGGATAGGGCTGGTGGCGTCACCGCCGTAGGTCTTGTAGTTCCAGTTGCCGATGGCAATGCGGAGGGAGGCCTTGTCATAGTCACCTTTCTGGACTCCGGAAGGCCCGTTGCCGACGCGGTTTATAGTACCGCCGGAATACTTGGTCCAGAGACGCATTGCTGAAGGACGTGCCGTGAAAGGACGTCCGAAATATACGGTACCTCCGCTTGTTCCGATTGTCTCGCCGAAGCGCCCGCAGAACAGGTTTCCTGCAGCGAACTTGACAATGACGTATCTTGATTCCAGACATACCGACTGGGACCCGTCCATCTTGTCGGATGCGTCAGGATATGTAATCTGGTAAGATGAACCTACTGTAGTCGAACCTTTGTTTCCGCTGCACCACCATTTGGTCTGCAGTTCAGGATCACTCGCTGCCGGATCATAGAACGAATAGTAATTGCCGCTCTCGTCGTGGCTGACGGTCTCGAAACTGTTGTTAGGGACTTGAGGTGTGGCCTCCGTCGTCACTGTCCTGGTTCCCTCCACGATTTCCTCGCTTCCGTCCGCAAGACTGGTCACCACGAGCCTGTATTCGTACTCGGTCTCTCCTGTAAGACCGCTTATGACTGACGAATATGAGCCTTCACTGTCTCTTGTGGCTGCACCGGTGCGGGTCCATTCCCCTGCGCCGGCAGGCCTGTATTCGAAATAAACCTTGCCCTGGTCATATTCGTTCTCGTCCACGTCGGCGTGCGCCGTAAATCTTGCTCCCCAGACCTCATATTTGTTCGTGGCTGCAAGGCCTGTGGAAACCGGCACGAATATGATGTCATCGTAAACCTCGTTGAGGGTGTCGTCCACGAGAATCACGACATCGAATCCACCGTCCTTCTCGACATACTTGAGTCCGAGCGAGTATCGCCTGCCTCCAGAGACATTCTCGATTTTGCCGCTCTTTGTGAATGCCTCACCGCCTGCAAGCGTTCCGCTGAATGTCCAGTCGAGGGAAGGCTCGAAGCCGTACGGGATGAAATATCCATCGTTTCCGCTCTGGGACTTGCCGTAGGAAAGACTTGCTCCTTCCACGGTTGAAAGGCTTACGGTGCAGGTATAGCCTGCCTGGAAATGGCTGTCCACCGAGCTGTCGAACCTGACGTTGGAAATGATGCTGTTCATTGCTGCCACGATGGTGATGCTTTCAGAAGATCCGTCGGAGATGGTGACGTTCTTGCTTCCCTTGTAGCTCTTCTGCTCCCAGGATGCGTAAGCCGGGGTCTCCTTGGCTGCCTCGCCGGCGAGCACGTCCACCCTGTATCCTCCTGACGGAAGATATATCTTTGCCGGCAGTTCGGAATATTTGTAATGGCGGACCATTCCGGAGAAATCATCCTTGTAAATCCTGATGTCGGCGTTTGCAAGGAGCTCGTCCGAAGTCATTGCTGCCTTGGTCTCTCCTGTGCTTATGGAGAGCATGAGGGCACCTTCCCCTTCCGGGGTGATTTGCTGCTTCTGGCACGACATGATGGCTGCCGCAGCTAGGGTGATGATTGCAAATGTCTTTTTCATGTTCTTCCCTCCTGCTCTTATTCAACGACAAGTACTACGTCAATGCTGTTCTTGCAGCCTTTCTTGTCCACGACATTCATCGTGAAGGTGTGGCTGCCCGGGAATCCGAGAATTGCGGTCTGGGCTCCAGAGAGGTCGAAATCTATTTCTGTCTTGCCGGCCAATTCGGTTCCGTGAGGGAACGGAACAATGTCGAATACTCCCATTGCCTCTTCCGACGGGTTGATGAGGTCGAGATTCGTTCCTCCTACGGTATTGACAGAGTTGATGAAATCGACATTGGTAGAGGCGATGTCCACGGTGAACTTCAGTACGCCGTTAGGAACGACTGCCTTCAACGTGAGGTTGAACGGATTGCCGGAAGCCGGAACGGTAATCGGACGGGTGATGTCGTAGTCGCAAGTCGATACGAGCTCGATGCCACCGTCGCCTATAGGGGCTTCAGGGTCGTAACCGTCGCCTGTCTCCGAGACCTGTACGTCGTTGTCGAGGACTGCGTCAGCCACGAGGCCGTCAATCTCGATTCCGATGGTGACATCGCCGGTAGAATCCGTTTTCTTGAGGAACTTGATGATATGGTAGTCACGAGGCTTGATTCCGGTGACAGTGGTTGTCATCTTCTGGGTCTTGTTCTCGATGGAACCCTTGAATGTCACGACCATCGTGGTGTTGTTTCCGTTGACAGCGAAGTAACCGATGCGCCTTTCGTATTTAGGTGCCCCGGAATTGTAGCTCAGGGCATAGTCGAGAGGGGATCCTGTGGTCACTTCCACGCTGGCGTTTCCGTCGCCGGTCACCATTGAGAGAAAATCGTCGTTGTACTCCACGGACACGGCGCACTGCAGCAGGGTGCAGGTTATCGTGCCGAGCTCGGTCGTCTGGCCGGCGGTGATGGTGAATTGTTCAGTCGCCCCATAAACAGGTGAGGAGAATTTGGCATCAGGCACTGCGGCTGCAGTGGAACGTATGTCCAGCCTGTAGTCTCCGGCGAGAAGCGAAATGCTTCCCGAGCCTTCCGTGACGGCGGAATACTGTCCTGACCATACGAGGGATTCCCCTGAGTCATACACGTAGAGCATATATGTGCCGTCAGCAGCCTCTGTTTTCGTGACCATCTCCTCGGAATAGTCGATGCTGAGCCTTGCGAAAGACAGGGTTCCTTTCAGGCTCTCGTTCTTGTCGTAATTGAATTTGTCATCAGCGCAGCTTGCAAGTGCGAGCGTGGCAAGTGAGAAAGTGAATATTGTCTTGAGTCTCATGATATCAGTCATTTAAATCCACTTCCACGAGCTCGGCATCGGTTGTGGTCTCGTCGAAGGTGATGGTTATTGTATTGGAACCTACATTTGAAGCATCGAATCTGACCGTGTAGCAGGTTGCAGGTTCGAGGTTCCTGAATTCCTTTTCAGCGAAGGTCTGGGTGGCTCCGCCCTGGTTTGTGAGCGAGCCGCTGATCTTGAAGGAGTAGGCATCCATGAACACGGCCCTGGTCTCGGATTTAGGTATGGAAATGACTGTTCCTCCTCCTGTTGTCAGGGTGAAATTCCAGTCGCTGAAATAGTTCGTGAAGCTTTCGCTGAAACTGAGCTTGACGATGCTTCCGGCGAGCTTGACCTTGACTGTGACGGTCTGTGAGCCTCCTCCGGTCACGGAGAAAGACTGCTCTCCCTTGAAACATGGCTTGTCAAATCCTTCGTCCGTAAGACTTCCGTAAGAAGCGATTGCAGTGTAGTTGCCTGCTGTCAGAGTAACCGGCGACGAAAGGTCGGTCACCGGAGTGATGTTTTCCTGCTGGTCCCTGACCGTGACCGTGAATGCGGATGCCGACGGCAGGGAGGTGAAGTCTCCCACTGAAGATTTCGTGGAGACGTCAATGAGATTCTGTTGCTGCTCCAGGGCGATTCTGACATTGCCTTCCGTGCCGTTCTGTTTCGAGCAGGCGGCAAGGATGGCCAACGCAGCCATGGCTGCAGACATTGTTCTGATACGCATGGTGTTATTTTAATTATTTGCTATTGATACTTTTATATTGTCGAGGTACAGCCAGTATGTACCATTGCTTCCGACTGATGTTACCTTGTCGGCAACCTCCCTGATGGACAGGCGCTTGTCGCAGGTCATGCCGTCGAGCACTGTGCTGTACTCATGGTCTATGTTGGTATATGATCCCGAGGTCTCGTTGATGTAGAATGAGTTCGGGAAAGTGCCGCTTGAATTGTCGCTCGAGAGGTTTCCGGTCTCGGTGGTCCATCCCACATATACAGTGGCTCCGGCCTCCTTGGCATTGAGTTCCTCACGGTTGAACGAATAGTTGAAGAACATGTTCAGGCTCACCGTATGTCCCGCCTTGATTCCGCTCAGGAGAGGGGAGTCACATCTGGAAGCCATAAGATTGTTTATGAACAATCCGGTCTCCCTGTGTGCCGCAAGCCTGATGGCGGTACCGGCCTCACCTCCTGCACGTGCCACGCTCCATCCGCTCTCTATATAGTATGGGGACTTGTCTCCGAGGTTTGAGTCTGAATGTATGTCCCCGCTGTTGAAACTGCTCTGGATGCAGCTGAAATCCTCGAATACCAGGTAAGGGCAGTTCAGATTCATGTTGACGGTGCTGGACGCAGTCATGTCCGGGAACGTGAGGGACTCGCTTACAATGGCATCCTCGCTCTCGTAGCTGACGGTGAACCCAATGCCCGAAAGTGAGCGGAACTCGCTCTCATCAAATGTCATGAGCGCTATCTTCTCGCCTGGTTCGAAGGCGGATCCGTCCGGCTCGGAATATGTGTACGATGAGACCTGTGTTCCTCCCCAGGTCACAGGGCTGGCGAAATTGAATGTCACGCTCTTCACTTCCTGGCCGAGATTGTTGGACATCAGGGTGAATGACAGCCTGAATACACGCCCGGCGGACTTGGCCCTGAGAGGCACGGTGGTGATGTGGCCGGCCTTGAAATCCCTGCCTGCAAGCCGTATCGGCTCTATGTCGGAGTAGCAATTGGCGGAGAATACCCTGACATTCATGTAATCGCCAGATGTATATGTGGTCTGCGGCGGGAAGATGGATGACGAGATATAGTCTCCGTCCTGCACGGGACCGTCCGGGGTGAGGGTGATGGTGGTCTGCGCGTCTGAGAGAGAGGCGCTTCCGTCACTGATGTTCACATTCACTGTACCGGCAATTCCCTGCGGCATTGAGAATTCCAATGACGTTACCGGCTCGTTCATGGCGTTCTCGCCTTCAGGAATGAAGAATCTGAAATAATGAAGGAGATGCCTCAGCCCGAGGTCGAGGCTTACGGTCTCGTCGGCCGGTCTCGTCTCGTCGAATTCCTTGAGGGCACCTGCTTCGATGGCACCTGATATGGCAATGCAGGCTCCGGAAGCTTTCCCGTCCTGCTGCGACGGAAGGTTGAACACCGCATTCTTGCCTGAAAATGAGGAAGGAACAGGGAATGTCACATAGTATTTATATGTTCCGTCCTCCATAGGGGCGTCCAGGGCCGAGGTGAAATATGCCTTCGTGTCATTTTGACGTGCGAACATGTAGAATTCTTTTCCTGCCAGAACCTGTGAGCCGTCCCGGCTGTCTGCCCAAACTGCGACCTTGTCCCCCGGTTCCCAGGCGAACTTGCCTTCAGAAGAAAGCAGCTCGGCTTTGGTTCCGGATTGGGAAGTGGAGAATGCCACCCGGACCGGGCCGTCACGGTCAATGTCAGTCTCGATTGTATCGATGCTTGCGCATGCGGATACAGTCGTCAGAACATAGGCGTACAGCCATACGAGGTGTTTTGTACACGACTTTTTCATAGAAGAATTAACATCTATCGGCAAAATTAGGTTAAATTTTTTATGGCGCAAATATTTTCGACTTTTCGAACATTCCATAAATGCGCAAGATAGGACAAAATCGAGGTCAAAAATTCTCTAAAATATCTTAAACAGAATTTTTGACTTTCAGGATAATTTCTTTGGAAGTGCCTGATGTAGTGGTATATAGCTCTGGATTTCGGAACCCTGCAAGAAAGGCTTTTATTTCCATCCTCTTCTTCCCGGACAGTTGCAGGTCCATGATCGAAATTGCCCCATCAGCAGTGGTAACCGCAAGGAAATTCCTTCCATCGGTCAGGATTTCTCCCGGAACGGTATCTAATTGTCCCTCATTTCTTCCGGCCTTTACAAGCATCTCCTTGAAAGCGTCGCCTTCAACCCGTTCTCCGAAGAAGACTTTCAGTTGTAAAGCATTCCCGTTTCCATCGCGCGGAACAATCTCCGTAAATGCTGCTGGATAAGGACTTAGACCGCGTATTAAATTGTAAATCGAGGCTGTTGTGTCGTTCCAGTCGATATGGCATAGCTCACGTGTGAGTTTCGGAGCCGGCTTGAGCACTTCGGAACCCTGGATGAAGCTTCTCTGTACCCTCGTCTCCACGTTTTTCTCGATAATGCCTTCCACTGTCTGAACCACGAGATCAGCCCCTATTGGCATCAGCTTGTCATGGAGGTCTCCGGCAGTGTCGGTCTTCGATATGCGGCATTCCTGTCTCAGGATGATGCCTCCGGTATCTATGTCCTTGTCTATCATGAAGGTCGTCACGCCGCTCATGTTCTCTCCGTTGATTACGGCCCAGTTTATAGGAGCGGCTCCGCGGTATTGCGGCAGGAGGGCTGCATGGAGATTGAACGTTCCGAGCTTCGGCATTGCCCATACCTCCTCAGGCAGCATCCTGAACGCCACCACCACGAACATGTCCGCTTTCATGGCGGCGAGTTCCTTCAGGAATTCCGGATCCTTGAGCTTGACCGGCTGAAGCACAGGAATTCCCTGTTCCACAGCATATTTCTTCACCGCGCTCTCGTTCATCTTGAGTCCGCGTCCGCTCGGCTTGTCCGCCACGGTCACTACGCCCACGATATTGTGTTTGGCTTCAATGAGGGCTTTCAGTGGAGCGACAGCGAACTCCGGCGTGCCCATATATACTATGCGTGTCTTTCTGAATGTCGTCATAAATCTGCTCTTTAGTTTTCTCCACCATGCCCCGAAGTTCTCGGTGTTGATGATGGCTGAATCATGCACGGCCTTCCATGTGAAATAAAGGCCGAGAGGGAACAATACAATCGTGGATATGAATACTCCGGAGGCTGCCGAGATGGCCCCGTCCCTCGCCAGTTTCGTTCCCGTGATGTCCACCACCCAGTAAAGTACGAAGAACAGCACCGCGATGATGGCCGACACTCCCAGTCCTCCTTTCCTGATGAACGCCCCGAGAGGTGCCCCGATGAAGAACAGGATGAAGCAGGCCAGGGCCTCCGCGAATTTCTTCAGGAACTCTACGTCCGTTCTCCGGAGGAGATAGACATAGCTGTAAACGTCATTCTCATAGCCCATTACCTGCTGGCGGATTTCCCTCGCGACGTTTGCCGCAGTCTCGTAGGCCCTCAGCTCCGAGGCGTCATCCTTCCATTTGCAGATGCCCGGGGCCGTGAACGGAGTTGTCCCCTGGAAATGGGATGCGGTGTCCAGCTGGTCGGCAAAGCGCAGCTGCTTCCTGCTGAGGAATTCCGCCCTGTTGACAGCTCTCGTGGAATCGTTGAGCCGGGACAGTGAGTCCTTCCCGTGGCTGAGCTGGGCGAGAGTCATGGCCTTGACCTGGTTGCCGAACTTGGCATCCTCGGATTTCTGGAATGCATAGTTCTCGAGAGGGATGATCATCTCCTGCCGGGAGAATGTGATCTTCTGCAGCTGGAGGGATGTGTCCCGGAAAGATATCTTGTTGGTTTCCTGATAGTTGATACCGCTGTATAACTGGAATGTCAGATAGTCCTTGGACTTCGACATTTTCATCATCGCGGAATCCGCTATCGTCACGCTCGTGTTGCCTTTTCCCCCGGTATGGTCATATACCATTACCCCGTGCATCATCCCGCTCTTGTCGTCCTTGAGGTCGATTCGAAGCACATATCCTTCGATTCCGTCATAGAACGTGCCTGTCGGGATGTTGATTTCCTCCTTTGTCCTGCCGATGTCGTCCCTGAGAGTGTAAATCTCGTTGAATGCTACCGGGACCAGGTTGTTCACGGTGAAGAAGGCTATCACTGAAATGATTGATGCACAGATGATGAGCGGTGTGAGAATCCTTGTCAGGGATATTCCCGCAGCCTTCATTGCAATCAGCTCGTTGTTCTCCGCGAGCTGGCCCACCGTCATCACGGAAGCCAGCAGGGTGGCGAGCGGCAGGGACAGAGGCAGCATCGTGGCGCTGCCCCATCCGAGGAATTCCAGTATTATCTTGAGCCCCAGGCCCTTGCCTACGAGCTCGTCAATGTAAACCCACAGAAACTGCATCATCATGATGAAAACGACAATCAGCAGGATTCCGGCAAACGGTCCCACGAAGGATTTCACTATGAACTGGTCGAGTTTCTTCATCGATGATGCGTTGTGTCGTATTAAATTGTACCCTGAAAGGTGCTCAGCGTGTGCCGAGCTCTGTCATCATGGCCAGGGCATCCTTGAGGCCTTCGGCTTTCTTTCCGCCGGCCGTTGCGAGTCCCGGTTGTCCGCCACCGCCTCCGAGTATGCATTTCGCGGCTTCGCGGATGTCCTTTCCGGCATTCTTTCCCTTGGCCACGAGGTCAGGGGAATACATCAGCACGAGATTCGGCCTGCCCTCATATTCGAATGCTGCCGCGAACATGAAATTCTCCATTTTCTTCTGGAGAATGGCGGCGGCGTTCTTGATGATGTTCGGGTCGGCCGGGCTGGAGAATTCCACAACTTTCACGCCGTTTACCTCCTTTGCCTCTTTTCCGAGCTTTTCGGCCATCTGGGCCGTCTTCTCGTGCAGGAAGTCCTCGATTTCCTTCTTGTAGCCGGTGTTTTCGTCTATGAGTTTCTTGATGGCCTCGCTGAGGTTAGGGGTATTGTTGAAGAAGGCCTTGGCATTTCTCACGGACTCCCTCATGATACGGTAATGCGTCCATGCGGCATCTCCCGTGAGCGCCTCGATACGCCTTACGCCGGCCGCCACGGCCCCTTCGGAAACTATTGTGAACATTCCGATCTGACCGGTAGCCTGGGCGTGTGTACCTCCGCAGAGCTCCACGGAATCCCCGAATTTCACCACCCTGACGGTGTCCCCGTATTTCTCGCCGAACAATGCGATTGCTCCCATTGCATTGGCTTCCTCCATGGTTGCATCCCTCTTCTCCTCGAGCGGAGAATTCGCCCTGATGAGCTCATTGACAATTCTTTCCGTCTTCTCGAGCTCCTCGTCCGTCATCTTGGAGAAATGAGAGAAGTCGAAGCGGAAATAATCCGGGCCGACGAATGAACCCTTCTGCTCTACATGTGTTCCGAGCACCTCCCTGAGGGCGTGGTCGAGAAGATGGGTTGCAGTATGGTTTGCCGTGATTTTCAGGCGCCTCTCCTTGTCCACGTGAAGCGAGAATGCCTCTGTGCAGTCAGACGGAATCCTCTCTGCAATATGAATTGTGAGGTCGTTCTCCTTGACGGTGTTGAGGATGTTGATCCTCTCTCCGCTCTCGGACTCGATATATCCGGTGTCACCTACCTGTCCGCCCATTTCGGCATAGAACGGGGTGCGGTCGAACACGAGCTGGTACATCACCTTGTTCTTCTGCTTCACGGTACGCTGCTTCACGAGGCTTACGCCTTCAATGTCCGTCCAGTCGTATCCGAGGAACTCGACCGCTTCGCCGTTGTGGTACTGGATCCAGTCCCCGAATTCGTTGGATGTGGCCTGGCGTGCCCTCTCCTTCTGCTTGAGGAGCTCGGCATTGAACTCGTCGAGGTCCACCTTGTAGCCGTTTTCGGATGCGATGAGTTCGGTAAGGTCAATCGGGAATCCGTAGGTATCGTAGAGGATGAATGCGTCCTTGCCGCTGATGAGTTTTGTGCCGGCTGCCTTCTCGAGATAGTCGTCCATGAGCCTGATGCCCCTGTCGAGGGTGCGGAGGAATGCGAATTCCTCTTCCCTTATGACGCTCTCGATCAGCTTCTGCTGGCTCCTGAGCTCAGGATATGCCCCTCCCATGTCTTCCACGAGCTGTGGCACGAGCCTGCAGAGGAACGGTTCGTTGAACCCGAGGAATGTGTAGCCGTACCTGACAGCCCTCCTGAGGATTCTCCTGATGACGTAACCTGCCTTCACGTTGGAAGGAAGCTGTCCGTCGGCAATGGAGAAGCTGATGGCCCTGATATGGTCTGCGATTACGCGCATTGCAACTCCGGTCTTGTCCGACTCTCCGTATGAATGTCCGGAAAGTTCCTCGATCCTGCGGATCATTCCGGTGAATACGTCCGTGTCGTAGTTGCTCTTCTTGCCCTGGAGTACCATGCAGAGACGCTCGAATCCCATTCCTGTGTCAATGTTGTGGGCAGGGAGAAGCTCGAGTTCCCCGTTTGCCTTCCTGTTGTACTGCATGAACACGAGGTTCCATATCTCGATGACGAGCGGATTGCTCTTGTTCACGAGCTCGCGTCCCGGTACGGCGGCAATCTCTTCGTCGCTCCTGAGGTCGATGTGGATCTCGCTGCAAGGTCCGCACGGGCCGGTGTCTCCCATTTCCCAGAAATTGTCGTGCTTGTTTCCGAGAAGCACATGGTCCTCAGGAAGATATTTAAGCCAGGTCTGCCTTGCCTCCTCGTCCATTTCGGTGCCGTCTTCTGCACTGCCTTCGAATACGGTGGCATACAGTTTCGTCTTGTCTATCCCGTACACCTCGGTGAGGAGCTCCCACGCCCAGCTGATGGCTTCGGTCTTGAAATAGTCCCCGAAGCTCCAGTTGCCGAGCATCTCGAACATGGTATGATGGTATGAATCATGGCCCACTTCCTCCAAGTCATTGTGCTTTCCGCTGACTCTCAGGCATTTCTGCGAGTCTGTAGCGCGGCTTGACTTGGGAGCGGCATTGCCGAGGAAAATATCCTTGAACTGGTTCATTCCGGCGTTGGTGAACATGAGCGTCGGGTCGTTTTTCACGACCATAGGTGCAGATGGCACTACGGTGTGCCCCTTGGATGCGAAGAAATCCAGGAATTTCTGTCTTATTTCGTTAGATGTAATCATATAAATCCGTCAAAAAATAAATATATGTCACTTTTCAGGCACGGTTTTCGTACCGCAGGCACCGCCCGGTACCCGAACAAATGGCAAAATTATAACTTTTTTCTCAAAAAAGATTATATTTGCAAAATATGTCTGAATTTAAAAGGTATAAACTCAATCCGGAGACCCTTCTTTACGAAATCGAGAAGGTATCCGCCAAGTCCCGTGCGGTGAAAATCGTGATGCTTGTTGCTGCAAGCATCGCGTTGTCGTCAGTATATTTCTGGCTCGCGACCGACGTGTTCGGACTGGAGCTCCCGAAGACGGTGCTCCTGAAGAAGACCAATGCCAGGTGGATTTCACGGATGGAGCTGATGAACAGGCAGATGGACATCTATGACGCATCTCTCGAGGGACTCGGCATCAGGGATGATGAAATATACAGGAACATTTTCGGTATGAACGTCATACCGGACGAGGTGCGCAATGCCGGTTTCGGCGGAGTGAACCGGTACGAGTTTCTCGACGTCCTTCCTGAGAATTCGATATTGAGGAGCACCACGGTCCGCCTCGACGTGCTCACCAAGAAGACTTATGTGCAGAGCCGTTCCTATGACGAGATCGAGGCCATGTCCAAGAAGGCTGGCGACATGGCGTCCTGCATTCCGGCCGTGCCTCCGATTGCCCCGGACAAGTCCAAATACAGGCTGTCCAGCCCGTACGGCTACAGGTCCGATCCTATCACTGGAGTATCCAAGATGCATACAGGCTTCGATTTCGCTTGCAAGCCCGGCAATCCGGTCTATGCCACGGGTGACGGTACGGTGGAGTCTGTCAGCTTCGAGTTTTTCGGGTATGGCAATTCTGTACTCATTGACCACGGATTCGGATACAAGACCCGTTACGCCCACCTGAAGATGGTATATGTGTCAGAGGGAATGAAGCTCAAGCGCGGGGAGTGCATCGGGGAGACCGGCAATTCCGGAAGGTCCACTGGACCTCATCTCCATTATGAAGTCATGTACAGGGGACGTTATGTCAATCCATACAATTATTTCGATATGACAATGCCGCTTGACGAGTATTCGTCGATGGTGAGCAAGGTCGCCGATGAATCGGAAAACGTAATTTCCGGAAGGTTCCGTCCTTACAGGTAACAGTCAGGCAATCAGGAGGTTCCCGATGAAGACCCGTTATGAATTCGACAAGGATTTCAATTTCAGGAAGGTGACTCATTCCGTATGGGGAATGGTCCGGACCACCCTGAAATGGCTCGTGGCCACGGTTTCCCTCGCGGCTTTCTATTACATTGTATTTTCATTTTTCCTGAACACTGAGGAGGAGAGGCGTCTCAAGCGCGAGAACCGCATGTATGAGAAACTTTATCCGCAGATGAAGGAGAAGGAGCAGCTGATATCGGATGTCATCAAGGATCTCAGGCTCCGGGATGACGCCATATACGAGAGGCTTTTCCATGCGCAGGCCCCGCAGATGGATCCGATGGGCTCCATGTCATTCGTCTTCGCGGGCGATTCGATACCGGACAAGGATATGGTCGAGTACACCAGCGGAAAGGCTGCGCTCCTCGCCCGTGCTGCGGAATCTGTCGATTCGGGTTTCCTGAAGATTTTCTCATGCGCCGCCAAATGCCCGATGCCTCCAGTGACCGTCCCGCTCCCGGAACTGAAATTCGCCCAGGTGGGGGCTTCCGTGGGCCAGAAGCTCAATCCATTCTACAAGGTGATGTCCCAGCATAACGGGGTGGATCTCATTGTAGGACAGGGTACTCCGGTTCTGGCAGCAGGAGATGGGGTCGTGACGGACGTGAGCAAGTCCGGGAAAGGACTCGGCAATGTGGTGGAGATAACCCATGACGGGGGATACGTGACCCGTTACGCGCATCTGCAGGACATCGTCGTCCGCAAGGGGGAGAGGGTGAAGACAGGAAAAAAGATAGCATGCGTCGGGATTTCGGGAAATTCATTCGCCCCGCATCTCCATTATGAGATATACAGGGACGGGGAATTGATGGATCCTGTGAATTTCTTTTTCGCCTCATTTACCCCGGAGGAGTATACCAAGGCTGCATACATGTCAGCAACTACTGGACAGTCAATGGATTAATAAACACAATAGCATGGAACGTCTGTATTATTCTATCGGTGAAGTAGCCCAGATGCTCGGGGAGAATGTATCCTTGGTGCGCTTCTGGTCGGATTATTTCTCGAAATATATCAAGCCCCGCAGGAATGGAAAGGGCAACAGGATGTTCACTCCGGATGACGTGGAGGTGCTTAAGCAGGTGCATCTTCTCGTGAAGTCGAACGGGATGACTCTCCAGGGGGCTGCATCAAGATTGGCTTCCGACAGGAAGAGAGTGGAGGACAGGGTGAAAGCCATCGACTGCCTCAAGGAAATCCGCAGCCAGCTGAAGGAAATCAGGGATTCATTATAAGAGAAATTCAATAGAAAAGTCATGATAGTCAAGGATATAACAGATGTCATAGAGGCTTTTGCCCCGCTTGGCATACAGGAGGGATGGGACAACAGCGGTCTCATCATTGGTTCTCCGGAAGACGAGGTGCATAAAGTAATGCTCGGATTCGACTGCACCCCGGAACTGATTGACGAGGCAGCGGAGTGGGGAGCCGACATGGTGGTCACGCATCACCCCCTGATATTCCATGCAATGAAGCGGATAAACGGTGAGACACAGACGGGACGTGCCGTGATGAAGGCCGTGCGCTCCGGTATTGCCGTATATGCGGCCCACACGACTGCGGACAAGGTGATTGCTGGTGTCAGCGGAGCCATGGCATCGAGGCTCGGACTGGTCAATGTGAGGATACTTGACGAGGACGGGGAAGGCACGGGCCTTGGTACAGTGGGAGATTTCCCGTCACCTGTGAGCCCGGAGGAAGCCGTCAGGATAGTGAAGGAGAAATTTTCCCTGAAAGTGGTCCGCTGCTCGAAGTTCCCGGATGTTCCGGTGAGCAGGGTGGCGATGTGCGGTGGCAGCGGTGCATCATTGATTCCGGCTGCGGTGAAATCCGGGGCGCAGCTTTTTCTGTCCGGGGATATAGCATATCATAATTTCTTCACGGACAATGACTTCATGATTATGGACATAGGCCATTTCGAGAGTGAAGTGGACATAGTTCAAATATTATTTTCTTTGATACGGAAAAATTTTCCTAACTTTGCAGTTCGCATCAGTCCGGCACTGATGGAAAGCAATCCGGTGCATTACCTGTAGCCCGGACGCCTGGGACAGAAATATAATTATATTAGATATGGCCAAAAAAATAAAGAAAGTCGAGACTCCGATTGACCAGAGGGAGACTTTCGTATCAATCCAGAAGAATTTCGCTGATTCGGAACTGAGCGTCGAGGAGAAGCTCAGGACTCTCTATGCGCTTCAGAAAGCGGATTCAGCTATTGACAAAATCCTTCAGCTCCGGGGGGAACTCCCTGTCGAGGTGGAGAATCTTGAGAGCGAGGTGGCAGGAATGAAGGCCTCCGCAGCTCAGATTACCTCCGAGATAGAGGCGTTCAATGCTTCCATCGCTACCTTCAAGCACGAGATAATCGAGTGTGACGCGGCCATCGACAAGTACAAGGCCCAGATGGACAGCATCACCAACAGCCGTGAGTATGATTCTCTCTCCAAAGAGGTTGAGAACCAGGAACTTCTGAAGAAAATTGCGCAGAAGAACGTGGTGGATACCAAGGAGGCGATTGCATCGAAGAAAGTCGAACTTGCAGACCTCAAGGAGGACATTTCCGTAAGGAATGAGGACCTCAAGGCCAAGAAAGAAGAACTTTCCACGATTGTGGAGTCCACCGCCAAGGAGGAGAAAGCTCTTCTTGCTGCCAGGGAGTCCTGCGCCGCGAAGATTGATGCACGTACGATGAGTGCATACGAGCGCATCCGCAAGAGCGAGAGGAATCACCTCGCCGTGGTCAGCGTGTTCAACAACGACTCCTGCGGAGGATGTTTCAATACCATTATCCCCCAGAGACTTATCGATATCGCTTCCAATAAGAAGCTCGTCATCTGCGAGCATTGCGGGCGTATCATTGTGAGCAACACCATCGAATCCGAGGAGGCTTGAATCCTGAAAGGGTATGCCGGAAGGAAAGAAAAACAGCAGGACCAAGGCCGCCAAGGACGTCAACCTTGAGACACTGGGACTTGAGATGGGCAACAAGCCGCCTCAGGCCCTGGATTTCGAGGAGGCGGTGCTCGGTGCGCTTCTGATTGAACCTGGATGTGTGGACGAAGCCATGGAGGAGCTCACTCCGAGCTGTTTCTATGACCCGAAGCACAGGATGATTTATGAGGCCATGACGGCTCTTGTGAACGAACACGTCGCCCTGGATCTCCTTTCGGTGTCCCAGAAATTGCAGGAGCAGAAGAATCTGGACGCGGTCGGAGGCACTCTGGCTCTCGCTGCCATGTCCCAGAAAATCGGAGCGGCGGCGCATGTCGAGTATTATATCAAGATATTGAAGCAGAAGTGTATACAGAGGGATCTGATCACTGCTGCATACGATATCCTCAAAGGGGCGTACGATGACTCGGAGAGTGTCGATGACCTGATCGACATGTCTCAGTCCAAGGTCTTCGCGGCCATCCAGAACAATGTCAGGAAGGACGTACAGGACGTGGGATCTGTGCTCAAGACAGCCATGAATGAGCTGGAGGAGCTGCAGGAACAGTCCGGAATCAGCGGAGTCCCGTCCGGCTATATGTCTCTTGACAGATATACCCTCGGCTGGCAGAAGTCCAACCTCATCATCCTCGGGGCACGTCCTTCGGTCGGAAAGACGGCGTTCGCTCTGAATGTCCTGCGCAATGCGGCTGTGGACAACAATATGCCTGTGGCCATATTCTCTCTCGAGATGTCGGCTCTGGAGCTCGTCAAGCGTCTGATGACCAGCGAGTCAGGACTCGATGCGGACAAGATCAAGGGAGGAGTCAAGCTCGCCAAGCAGGACTGGGCACAGCTGGACTACAGTCTCAAGGCATTGGCCAAGGCTCCTATTTATATCGATGATACTCCCGGTATCTCCATAATGGAATTCCGCACGAAGGCGAAGCGTCTCGTCAAGTCCAAGGGAGTACGTTTCATAGTGGTCGATTACCTGCAGCTCATGCAGGGACCTCCTGAGCTGCGCGGAATGCGTGAGCAGGAGGTGGCGGCCATATCCAGGATGCTCAAGGGCACTGCCAAGGAACTGGAAATCCCTATCATGGCACTTTCCCAGCTCTCCCGAAACTCCGTCCAGAGGGGCAACAGCAACAACCGCCCTATGCTCAGCGACTTGCGTGAGTCGGGATCCATCGAGCAGGATGCGGACATCGTGTTGTTCGTGCACAGGCCTGATGCCATCGGCCTGGGGGACACGGTGGAGGACAAGGAATATACAGAAATCATAATAGCAAAGAACCGTAACGGTCAGATTGACACCATTCCGATGAAGTTCAAGGGCTCGCAGCTGAAGTTCGTGGACCAGAGCGACAGCCTGGTCAATACCTTCGAGTCCAGGATGAACAGCGACTACCAGTCCATGCCGGACGACTTCGGTTCATCGGGTGGCGAGTTCGACGGCAGCGGCTTTTGAACGCGGACAATATGGCGGCAGGAAAGGAAATATCGCACAAAGGAAAGGTCCTGGAAGTGAAGGGGAACGTGGTGTCTGTCGAGATAATCTCGCAGTCGGCCTGTTCCGCCTGTCATGCGTCGGGACTGTGCAGCATGTCCGAAGCCGTATCCAAGGTGGTGGAGGTGCCGGTAGCCGATCCTGCATCATTTGCACCGGGGGAGACCGTGGACGTATTGCTGGCTCCTTCGATGGGACTCAAGGCAGTGCTGGCCGCATACGTCGCCCCGCTGCTGGTACTTGTAGCCCTGTGCATCGGCCTGTCCTATACCGGGATAGGCGAACTTTACACAGGCCTTTCGGGTCTTGCCGGCGTAGCATTGTATTATTTATGCCTGTATCTGTCCAAAGGACGGATAGCGGGAGAATATGCATTTACAGTCAGAAAGGAAAACAATTAAATATCAACAATGATGACTTCAACAATTATCTGGACTATCGTGATCATCGCCGTTCTCGGACTGGTGCTGGCGGTCGTCCTCTACCTTGTGGCTGAAAAGTTCAAGGTCCAGGAGGATCCCAGAATCGATGAAGTGGAGAAGGCGATGCCTGGCGCGAACTGCGGCGGATGCGGTTTTGCAGGCTGCCGTGCCTTTGCTGAAGCGGCCGTGAAGGCTCCGAATCTGGACAACAACTATTGTCCCGTGGGAGGCAATGCCGTGATGCAGAAGGTCGCATCCATCCTCGGCTACGAGATGGTGGAGAAAGCGCCTATGGTGGCAGTTGTCCGCTGCAACGGTACCTGTGCCAACAGGCCGAAAATCAATGAGTATGGCGGGATGAAATCCTGCAAGGTGAAAGCCGCTCTCTATGCCGGTGACACTGCGTGCGCATTCGGATGTCTCGGATGCGGGGACTGCGTGTCAGCCTGCCAGTTCGGGGCTCTTTCAATGGATGAGGAGACCGGACTTCCTGTAGTGGACGAAAGCAAGTGCGTTGCCTGCGGAGCATGCGTGAAGGCCTGCCCTAAGGGTATCATCGAGCTGCGCAACAAGGGACCTCGCGGAATGCGTGTCTATGTCTCCTGCGTGAACAAGGACAAGGGCCCGGTAGCCAGGAAAGCTTGCAAGGCTGCCTGCATCGGATGCGGAATCTGTGCGAAGAACTGTCCTCACGATGCCATCACCGTGGAAGGAAATGTTGCATATATTGATTTCGCGAAGTGCAAACTCTGCCGCAAATGTGTGGCTGCATGTCCTACCGGAGCCATCCATGACGTGAATTTCCCTAAGCCTGTGGACAGGACCCCTAAACCGGCCGCCAAGCCTGCTGCCACGGCTGCTGCTCCGGCCCCTGTACCAGTACAGCCAGAGACTGCTGCTCCCGCTCCTGCGAAGGCTGCTGCAGAACCGACAGTAAAAGAATAAGGAGGAGGAAATATGAAAAGAACATTCTCAATAGGCGGTGTCCATCCCGCTGACAGCAAGATATCAAGAGGCTGCGCCATCGAGGTGCTTCCGACTCCGCCTGTGGTGTATATATCCGTGGCACAGCATATCGGGGCTCCTGCCAAACCGATTGTGGCCCCGGGTGACAAAGTGAAGACAGGTCAGCCTGTCGCGGAACCGGGCGGATTCGTCTCGGCATATATCCATTCATCCGTTTCCGGAACTGTCAAGTCCATTGCCCCGCGCAAGGACCTTGCCGGCAACTGGCAGACCTGCATCGAGATTCAGGTCGAGGGTGACGAGTGGGCAGAGGGAATCGATACTTCCGACACTCTTATTACCGATTTCACGGATGACAACAAGTTGATCATGGATAAGATCAGGCTCGGCGGAGTCGTAGGACTCGGCGGCGCCACGTTCCCTACCCATGTGAAGCTCGCCCCTCCTCCGGGAAAGAAATGCGAGATGCTCATCATCAACGGATGTGAGTGCGAGCCGTATCTGACTTCCGATTTCCGCACCTTGCTCGAGAAAGGAGAGCAGGTGGTGACCGGTGTGGCCATCATCAAGCAGGTGCTCGGAGTGGACAAGGCCACCATTGCCATAGAGGACAACAAGCCGGAGGCCATCAGCCATATCACTTCCGTCCTTGAGACACTCAGGAAAAAGTCCCCTAAATTCGAGGGAATTTCCGTGATGAGTCTCATGAAGAAATATCCGGAAGGCGGTGAAAAACAGCTTATTGACGCTGTCATGGGACGCCAGGTTCCGTCCGGGGCCCTTCCTATCGACGTAGGTGCCGTGGTCCAGAACGTGGCCACTGCCCTCGCAGTCTATGACGCCGTCCAGAAGAACAAACCTATAGTGGACAATTCGGTGACCGTCACGGGAGACTGCCTCCCTATGGACCGCCAGCACAATTTCCTCGTAAGGGTGGGAACCCCGCTCTCATATATCATCGAGCATGCAGGCGGAATGCCTGAGAATGCCGTGAAGGTGATAAGCGGCGGCCCTATGATGGGAAAAGCCATAGCGAATCTCGATGCTGCCACACTCAAGGGCACATCTGCACTTCTGTTCCTTACTGCTGAGCAGACGAAGCGCCAGCCTGAGACGAACTGCATACGTTGCGGCAAATGCGCCCAGGCTTGTCCTATGGGACTCGAGCCGTTCCTGCTGCAGAAATATGCAAGGCTCGACAATGCAGAGGCATTGGAGGAAAACGCCGTGCAGGACTGCATCGAATGCGGATGCTGCCTCTACAGCTGCCCTGCCTACATCCCGCTTCTTGACATCATCCGCCAGGGCAAGGTCAAGGTAATGGGAATCATCAGGGCACGTGCCGCAGCTGCCAAGGCCGCCGCTGAAGCTGCCAAGGCCGAGAAGAAATAAGTTGAACAATAAACCATTGAAATATAATGAACAGTCTTTTGGTATCTCCGAATCCGCATCTCCATGCAGCGGTCTCCACCAAGTCGCTTATGCGTGATGTGGTGATTGCATTGATGCCGGCGGTGATCGTGTCGGTCATCTTCTACGGACTCGGTGAAATCATCGTACTCGGCGTCAGCGTCATTTCCTGTGTGCTGCTCGAGTATCTGATTACTAAATATTTACTCAAGAAGAGCTGCACGGTAGGGGACTGGTCCGCCATAGTGACCGGAGTTCTTCTCGCGCTGAACCTGCCTTCCACGACACCATGGTGGGTGGTGTTCCTCGGTGCGCTGTTCGCAATCGCCGTCGCCAAGATGACGTTCGGCGGACTCGGACAGAACCTCTTCAACCCTGCAATTGCGGGACGTGTGTTCCTGCTCATTTCCTTCCCTGCCTACATGACCAACTGGCAGATTCCTGGCGGCCTCTTCGGTATCGACGCGGTTTCCGGAGCCACGCCTCTCGGTCTCATCAACGAGGGAATCATGTCAGGACAGGGCATTCAGGACATCATGGCTGAGAACGGTTTCAGCTATGGGCAGATGCTTCTTGCCAATGTCGGCGGCTCCGTGGGAGAGATTTCAGCCCTGGCCCTGCTTGCCGGATTCGTATATCTGCTTGTGCGCAAGGTCATCAGGCCGCACATCACCCTTTCCATCTGGGCTGCCGTTGCAGTGACCTCGCTCATCTTCTGGCTTGCCGATCCTTCCAGGTTCACAGACCCTGTATTCAACCTTCTCTCCGGAGGTATGATCCTGGGCTCATGCTTCATGGCGACCGACTATGTCACATCGCCTATGAGCGTCAAGGGAGGCATTGTATTTGGTATCGGCATCGGCTTCATCACGATGATGATCCGTTATTTCGGCTCATATCCTGAAGGAATGTCGTTCGCCATTCTCATCATGAACTCGACGGTTCCGCTTATCAACAGGTGGTTCCATCAGAAAAAATACGGGAGGAAATAACATGGCTGCTGCTTCAAACCTCAAAAACATGGCACTCTGCCTTTTCGGCACCTGCCTTATATGTTCTGCAGTCCTTGCAGGAGTTTATGCCCTTACGGCTGCTCCTATCGCGGAAACCAATGCCGCCATCCTCAAGGCTTCCATCTCCAAGGTTCTCCCTGAGGGCGGAGAGATTTCCGAAGCCCGTGAACTGGAAGTGGGCGGAATCAAGTCCGAGTACTATGAGTGCGTAAAGGACGGCGAGACCATCGCATTCGCGGTGAAATCCACCACAATCGGCTTCGGCGGCCCTCTCACCTTGATGGTGGGCGTGCTTCCGGGAGGCATAGTGTACAACACTTCAGTGCTTGCCCACTCGGAGACTCCGGGCCTCGGCGCCAAGTGTACCACTGACGAGAATTTCTACGGACAGTTCAGGAATTATGATGCAATGAACGGAAAGCTCACTGTCAGGAAAGACGGCGGCGACCTGGATGCCATCACGGCTTCCACCATCACTTCCAGGGCTTATGCACTTGCCGTGAAGAATGCAGTGAACGCTCTTGCGGGCGTTCCGATGCCTATTTCGGATTCACAGGCAGAATGAAGGAGGACAAAATCATGACAAAATTACAGCTTATAACAAAGGGCCTCATCAAGGACAATCCGACATTCGTCCTGCTCCTCGGAATGTGCCCTACCCTGGCCACCACCACATCGGCGGTCAACGGACTCAGTATGGGACTTGCCACCCTCTTCGTGCTCGTCCTTTCGAACATGGCCATATCAGCCATCGCCCCTGCGGTGCCGGACAAGGTCCATATCCCTGTATATATCGTGGTAATTGCCACTTTCGTGACAGTGCTCCAGTTCCTGATGCAGGCTTTCACCCCGGGAATTTATGCCACCCTCGGACTTTTCATCCCGCTTATCGTGGTGAACTGTATCGTCCTGGGACGAGCTGAAGCATTTGCCAACAAGAACGGCATCTTCGACTCCGCCCTCGACGGAATCGGTGTCGGCCTCGGATTCACCTGCTCCCTCACTGTCATCGGACTCGTAAGGGAGATTCTCGGAAGCGGTTCCGCATTCAGCTTCAAGTTCATTCCGGGTGACGGTATCCTCGCATTCGTGATGGCTCCGGGCGCCTTCCTGGTGCTGGGCTACCTGATGGTTCTGTTCAACAAGATTGCCAAGAAACAATAAAGGATTATGGAGATTTTACTTATCATAGTATCGGCGATATTCGTCAATAATATCGTCCTGGCGCAGTTCCTCGGCATCTGCCCGTTCCTCGGAGTGTCCAACAAACTCTCCACGGCCAGCGGAATGTCCGCAGCTGTCTGCTTCGTGATCACACTTGCGACGATAGTCACATATCTGCTCAACAACTTCCTGCTTGTCCCGCTCGGGCTTGAGTTCCTGCAGACAATATCCTTCATCCTGGTCATCGCCGCCCTCGTGCAGATGGTCGAGATAGTGCTCAAGAAAGTGAGCCCGTCCCTGTATCAGGCCCTCGGAATATTCCTCCCGCTCATCACTACGAACTGCGCCGTCCTCGGTGTGGCTATCACGGTGGTTACCAAGGAGTTCACATTCGGAGGCGAGGCCCACATGCTCAACCTCGGGGAGTCAGTCGTTTATGCTCTCGCCACATCCGTGGGCTACGGACTCGCAATGGTCCTGTTCTCCGGAATGCGTGAGCAGCTCGCCCTCAATGATGTGCCGAAAGCCTTCAAGGGAGTGCCTATCGCCCTCGTGACTGTCAGCATCCTCGCCATGGCCTTCATGGGATTTTCCGGGATTGTATAATAATTGTACCCCTTTGGGACATCGCAATACGGCAGATAATGCTTATATTTGTTCTTTGAGGTTGTGATATCCTCATAGATTGTTTAATTTAAATTTGGGCAATTATGAAAAAGACGCTAATTATCATTGCGGCTGTCCTCGGTTTTGCAGTTGCTGCATCCGCACAGCCTAAGGCGATCGGAGGCCGTCTCGGCTATGGTATCGAGGCCAGTTACCAGCATTATCTCGGTGACCCTAACTTCCTGGAGATCAATGCGGGAATCTGGGGTCTCAGCGACATCGGATTCAAGGCTACCGGTATCTATAATTTCGTGTTTGCACAGCCGGCATGGAGTCCCAGAGGCTTCTGGTCATGGTATGCAGGTCCCGGAGTGACATTCGGAACTACGGCGTACAACGAGAAGAACGGCAAATTCTTCTTCGGACTGGTCGGACAGATCGGCCTCGAGTACGAGTTCTGGTTCCCGCTGCAGCTCTCAGCTGATCTCCGTCCTACATTCGGATTCTGCGACAGCGAATTCTACAAGGACGGAATATCTTACGGATTCATTCCGACTATCAGCATCAGATATGCATTTTAATTAACCTGATAAAGAGGTGGCGGTGAGTGTATCCCGGCACCTCTTTTTAAAACCGTAATCTATGATACGTTGCATAGCGATTGATGCGGAGCCTGCTGCACTGAAGCGGCTGGAGACATATATCACGCGGGTCCCGTTCCTTCAGCTTGTGGGCTCGTGCCGGGATGCCGTGTCCGCAAGAAAGTATATCGAGGAGAATATCGTGGATGCGGTGTTCATGGACATCAATCTTCCGGGAGAGAACGGAATAGAGCTTGCACGTTCCCTCGTCACCCCTCCTATTCTGGTGCTCATCTCCGACAAGCCGGACTATGCCCTGGAGGGATATAAGCTCAACGCTGCTGACTATCTTCTCAAGCCTTATTCACAAGACAGTTTCATAAAGGCTGCCGAGAAGGTGAGGCTGCAGTATATCCTGCGTTCCGGGGCCGTTTCGGTTTCAGGTGCAGACTATGATGACGCGATTTTCTTCAAGACGGACTACAAGGTGGTCCGGGTCAGCATTCCTTCGATAATATGCGTGGAGGGCATGAGCGAGTACCTCAAGATTCACACCGACTCACAGGACTCCCAGTATGTCATCCTGATGAGCATGAAGAAACTGGAGGACCGTCTTCCGTCCTCGTTCATGCGCATCCACAAGTCTTATATCATCAACCTCAAGAAAATCAACGAGGTGTCCCGCAGCCGAGTGTCGCTTCAGAACGGGATGATTGTCCCGATTGGGGATATGTACAAGGAAGTGTTCCAGGCATATCTCGACAGCAAGTTCCTCGGGAAATAAATCGGCCGGGCCAGTTACAGCAAAGCCGCGAACAGCCTGATAATGCGTTGTACGATTTTCCTGTACAGCGGTCTTTTCATCCACTCTTCCAGGGTGACCTCCTTTGAGGCCTCCATGTCTTTCAGGAAAATGGCCTTGTTGACCTTGGCTGCAGTAATGTCATAGATATAGGCATTGAGTTCGTAGTCCAGGTTGAAACTGCGGAAATCCATGTTCGCAGAACCAATCTCGGACAGATAGTCGTCGCTGACAAATGTCTTGGAATGTATGAAACGGCCTTCCCGTTCGTAAATCTTCACCCCGGCTTTGAGACATTCCGTGAAATATGACCTGTTGGCAGGCCCCATGAAGAACAGGTCAGCCTTCTTCGGTACCATCACCCTTACATCCACTCCGCTCAAAGCCGCTGACTGCAGGGCCTGGAGCATCGGCTCCGGAGGTACGAAATACGGCGTCTGGATATAGATATATTTCCTGGCGTGCTGGACGGCCCATACGGCCCCCATGTGGATAATACCCCATCTTGACTCAGGCTCGTCAGGCACAATCTGGATCAGGATGTCATTCCCTTTCAGCTTGAAATTCATGTCGAGACTGTGAATCGGGGCCTTTGCGAGAGCTTCCGCCATGCCGTTGCCTTCCATGTCATCCGCAGGATTATCTGCTTGGGATTCAGATATTTCCATGGAAGCGCATGAGGGGTCCGAAGTGGCGCACATAGGGAAATACTTTGAGAAATCCTCGTCGACTTCTCCGTCGGCCGTTATCCACGTGTTCAGGAAACTGTATTGCAGGCCTGCCACGGCATTGCCTGTAATCCGCAGATGGGTGTCCCTCCACCTGACGAAATAGTCATCGCTGATGTTCATTCCGCCGGTATATCCGATTTTTCCGTCTATCACCACTATCTTCCTGTGGTCGCGGTAGTTGAGCTGCGTGACGAGATTTACGAGCGGCCATCTCGGCTTGGTGAACTTCACCACTTCCACCCCGGCATTCTTCATTTCGTTGTAGTACCTCGGACGGATTGCAATGTTGGCGATGTTTTCATGTATGAACCTCACCTTCACTCCTTCCCGGGCTTTCTGCATCAGCATTTCCTTGATCTGCTGGCTGCCCTTGTCCTGACGGAAATAGAAATATTCCATGTGGATATATTCCTTTGCATTCCTCAGGTCCTCTATGAGCAGGTCGAACTTCCGTCTTCCGGACGTGATGATTTCGAGACTGTTACCGTTCGTCACGCAAGTGGAGGCCTCTGTGGACAGAAGCTTTGCGAGAGTCTTGTATTCGCGTTTTACGAGATTGTCCGCTCCATGCCCGAACAGCAGTTCATGCACCTGTGCACCGGCCCTCGTCCCGAACACCTCAATGAATTTCCTGTGCTTCTTCTTGAAGAACCACGACTGCCTGAGGTTGATTCCCACCATAAGATAGAGAACGAGGCCGACAATCGGGAGCAGTGTGATGACCAGTATCCAGGCAATCTTCTTGGAGGAGTCCCCGTCATCGAATATGATGACTATCACTGTCCCCAGAATCACAAGGGCCAGGAATAATGACAATATGACGGAGAATACCTGCATTGCAAGTCAATCCGTAAGTATCAATATACAACCAGGAACAGCCCGGCTGCTGCAACTGCACCGAGAAGAGGTCCGGCCACCGGAACCCAGCTGTAGCCCCATCCGCTGTCCCGCTTGCCTTCAATCGGCAATATGAAATGCGCGAATCTCGGACCGAGATCCCTGGCGGGATTCATCGCATATCCCGTAGTGCCTCCGAGGGACATGCCGAGAGCCATGATCAAATAGGTGACAGGGAATGCTCCCAGGCCACCCTCCGAAATCGTTGTGCCCATGATGTTCGCCGTGTTGCCGGACGTGCCAAGGGCGAGGATTATGAACACCAGAAGGCAGGTTGCGATGAACTCGCTGAGGAAATTGACACTCTTGTGCTCGATTGCCGGCATGGTGCAGAATGTTCCGAGCATTCCGTCAGGATTGCCGGAGGATGCCTTGTAATGGTCTGAATAGAAGATATATACGAGCAGGGCTCCGCAGAATCCGCCGAGCATCTGGGCTATGGCATAGGGCAGCAGGAATCCCCATTCGAATTTCCCGGCAGCCGCCAATCCGAGGCTTACTGCAGGATTGAGATGCGCCCCGGAATAAGGGCCTGCTATGAAGACGCCGCACATTACGGCGAATCCCCAGGCCATCGTGATCACTATCCAGCCGGCACCCTTGGCCTTGGATTTCTCAAGCGTGCAGGCGGCGCACACACCGTCTCCGAGGAGAATCATCACCATCGTGCCGATGAACTCGAACACGCATTTGTCGAAAAGTGTCAGTTCCATATTGCTGTTCAGATATTATTCGTTCTTTCCCGAGAGGGCCCTTCCGATAGCGTCCCTCCAACCGTTCCTGAGATTCATGACCTTCTCGGCAGGGGCGAGCGGACTGAATTCGGTTTCGGCCGACCACTGCTGCTTGATCTCGTCGAGATCCTTCCAGTAGCCGGTGGCAAGACCTGCAAGGTAGCAGGCTCCCATGGCCGTCGTTTCAGTCACCTTCGGACGAATCACCCTCGTGCCGAGGATATCGGCCTGGAACTGCATCATCAGGTTGTTCCTCGAAGCTCCACCGTCCACCTTGAGCTCGGCAAGCTTCACTCCGGCATCCTTCTCCATGGCATTGACTATGTCCATTGTCTGGAATGCAATGCCCTCCAATGCGGCCCTGGCGATATGTGCGGCCGTGGTCCCGCGTGTAAGTCCGTATATGCAGCCTTTCGCATACTGGTCCCAATAAGGGGCCCCGAGACCGGTGAGGGCCGGTACGAAATACACTCCTCCATTGTCAGGGACCGTCATTGCAAGTGCCTCTACCTCGGAGGATGACTTGATTATTCCCAGTCCGTCACGCAGCCACTGTACGACCGAACCGGCCACGAAAATGCTGCCTTCCAGGGCGTAGTTTACCTTGTCCCCAATCTTCCATGCCACGGTGGTCAGGAGGTTGTTCTCTGACAGGATTGGCTTCTCACCTGTGTTCATCAGGAGGAAACATCCTGTCCCGTAAGTGTTCTTGACAGATCCCGGGGTAGTGCACATCTGTCCGAAAAGTGCGGCCTGCTGGTCGCCTGCTATTCCGGCAATCGGAACCTCATGGGCGAATATCGTCGTCTTCGTGTACCCGTAGATCTCGCTGGATGAACGGACTTCCGGCATCATTGACTCAGGGATGCAGAACAGATTCAGCAGTTCCTTGTCCCAGCTGAGCGTATGGATGTTGAAAAGCATTGTCCTCGAGGCGTTGCTGACATCGGTCACGTGGCATCCGCCTCTCGTAAGATTCCATATCAGCCATGTATCCACTGTGCCGAAACGCAGTTTTCCGGCCTCTGCCCTCTGCCTCGCGCCGGGCACGTTGTTCAGGATCCATCTTATCTTGGTGGCGCTGAAATATGCGTCTATAATCAGGCCGGTCTTTTCGCGGATGAATCCGGTAAGTCCCTGGTCCTTGAGCGAATCGCAGTACTCGGATGTCCTCCTGTCCTGCCAGACTATGGCGTTGTATACCGGTTCACCCGTCTCGGCGTCCCATACGATGGTGGTCTCGCGCTGGTTGGTGATGCCGATTCCGGCAATGTCCAGGCCGTTGATGCCCATCGATGTTATGGCCTCGGCCACCACGGAAGCCTCGGAGGACCAGATGTCCTTCGGGTCATGCTCCACCCAGCCCGGTTTCGGGAAATGCTGCGGGAATTCTTTCTGTGCAGATGCGCAGATACGTCCACCGTGGTCGAAGACAATCGCCCTGGAGGAACTGGTGCCCTGGTCAAGGGCGAGTATGTACTGCTCCATAATTATCGTGTTTTAATGTCATTAGTGTCTGTGTCAGAGCTCTTTGCGTAGCCTTGCCTTCGGTATGCCGAGCTGGTCGCGGTATTTCGCAATCGTCCTTCTCGCCACCTTGTAGCCTTTCTCGTTCATGATGCTGACGAGCTGGTCGTCGGTGAGCGGCTTGTGCTTGTCCTCATTGTCCACGCATTCCTGCAGGACTTTCTTGAGCTCCCTCGTGGAGACCTCTTCTCCCTGCTGGTTCTCAAGTCCTTCGGAGAAAAAATATTTCAGCGGGAAAATTCCGAAATGGGTCTCTATGTATTTGCTGTTCACCACTCTCGAGATGGTGGATATGTCGAATCCTGTCTTCGCGGCAATATCCTTCAGCACCATAGGCCTGAGATTCGACTCGTCTCCGTCGATGAAATAATCATGCTGGTAGTCCACTATGGCCTGCATGGTGCTCAGCAGGGTGTTGTGCCTCTGCTTGAGTGCCTCCACGAACCATTTGGCGGAGTCCATCTTCTGTTTCACGAATGTGGCTGCCTCTTTCTTCTGCCTCTCGGACGATGTGGACGCCTCCATCAGCAGGTCAGCGTATTTCTTGTTGATGCGTATCTCCGGGATGGAGAATCTCGGCATGCTGAGTTTCAGCTCCCCGTCCTCGAGTTCGAGCACGAAATCAGGGACGATCTGCTGGGCCTGGTCATTGTACGAATCGTCAATCTGTCCTCCCGGAGAAGGATTCAGTTTCACAATCCTGGCCATCGCCGCCTTCATTTCCGTCTCGTCCAGCCCGAGCCGGCTCATTATCCTCTGGAAATGCTTATTCGAGAATTCCTGGAAATATTCGCTCACGATTCTCCTTGCATTCGTCACGTCCTCAGTCTGTTTCAATCCCTTGAGCTGTATCAGCAGACATTCCCTGAGGTCTCTGGCACCGATTCCGGGCGGATCGAACTCCTGTATCACTTTCAGTATTTCCAGCACCTCGTCCTCGTCGGTATTGATGTTCATCCTGAATGCGAGGTCGTCCACGAGGCTGTCAATGTCCCTTCTCAGATACCCGTCGTCATCCAGGCTCCCGATGATGAATGCCGCGATGTTGTACTGGTGCTCGGACAGATTCCGGAATCCGAGCTGCTCCATGAGACTCTGGGTGAAACTCTCCTTGACGGAGAAAGTATTGTATTGAGGCCGTTCGTCCTTGCCGTAATTGTTCACCCTCAGCCGGTATTCCGGAATCGAATCGTCATCCTTGATTTCCGACAGGGAGATTTCCCTCGGCTGGTTGTCATCGTCAGTATCGTCCTTGCTCTCCGGAACGTCGTCATCCAGTACAGGATTCTCCTCGAGCTCTTTACGGATTCTCTGTTCCAGTTCCTGGACCGGAAGCTCGATGAGCTTTATGGTCTGGATCTGGAGCGGTGAAAGCTTCTGGACCTGCTTGAGGGTTAATTCCTGTTTGAGCATTGTATAATCGGGGTTTATTGATTGTCTGGGAATGATCTGGATACCTTCACTGTGTCAACAGTGTAGGTGTGCTTCCTGTCCGGTGCAGGGAACTCTATGTTCTCCCTGACCACGATGGCGTCAGGATAGGACGGTTTCACTTTCCGGAGGAATTCCATGGCTTCAGACTTGGTCCTGAAATCTCCGGCCACCACCTTGAAGAACGGGTTCTGGTAGCTCCTGTAGGCCGGTACTCCCGGATAGGCGAGGGCGAATTTCTTCATGACCTGCTCGGAAGTGTTGCGCGCGTTCTGGCTGTTCACGAAAAATATCCTCACCCTGTATCCGCTGAGTTTTCTGGAAGGGTTGTTTTCAATGTGCCTGCGCATTGCGTCCGTGATGGCCTGCGACTGGTGAATCTTCACGTCACCTTCGCCGGAAGAGCTGCCGCCCAGCATGTTGAATACGGATTTTCCCATCAGGGCGGAGTCGAGGACGGCTGACTGGCGTATCACCAGGGAATCCGCCGTGAGGGCCTGTGCCCATACCCGGCCGCTATTACCTGCGAGTAAAGCCAGGATTGCGGCCAATGTGATTGCTGTTATCTGTTTACTGTTCATATTTCGTGTTTCTTCTGCTTTGGGCCTTGACCATGTTTATAATCTTGTCAAGACGTTCCTGCTCCAGATTGACTTTCATCTTCACGCCTCTGGAGCGTATCCATGCATTGACGTCCAATGTCACCTCGGCAGGGTCAATCCTGTCGGCGTTCCTGAACAGTGGCAGGGCGTCCAGCAGGGAAATCCCGTCTGCAAGCCGGGCCTCCACTTTGACTTCATATTTTCCGGAAGACCTCTTCTTCACTGTCACCGGGTCAGCGGTGAAATCGACATAATGTATGCCATGATAGTAGATTGATCCGGAAATGTCATTCAGTGTGAATGTCGCGGACGGGTTCTCGACCCCTATCAGGGCTCCTGCCTTGATGCCTCTCAAGCCTCTCGGCGTGACGTCCGTCAACTCGAATGATGTCAGACGTATCTTGTCCATTTTACCGCAGCCTGCAATCATCAGGATACAAAATGCTTCAGCCGCGACCAATAACCATTTTCTCATCAAATGCGGAACTTCATTTAAATGCGGAACTTCAAGTACATTCAAATACAAATATAGATAATTATTGATAAAAGTAATATCTTTGCAAGTGAAAAATCACTGCCCCGGAATGTCCGGGGAATAAAGAAATACAGCGATGGAAAGAGGAAAAGTATATATCGAGACATACGGATGCCAGATGAATGTCAATGACACTGAAGTCATTTTCTCCATTCTGGCCAAGGCGGGATATACCCGTACGGAGAATATGGACGAGGCGGACATTATCATGGCGAACACCTGTTCCATCAGGGACAATGCCGAGCAGCGCATCTGGGGCCGCATAGACCAGTTTTACGGCTGCAAACGCCTCCGGGAAGGAGTCGTGACCGGAATAGTGGGCTGCATGGCCGAACGTCTCAAGGACAAGCTCCTCGAGAGCGGCAGGGTGGATTTCGTCGCAGGACCGGACTCTTACCGTTCCCTTCCCGAAATGCTGGCCAGGATAGCTCCCGGCCGTCCTCAGATCAATGTCGAACTGTCCCGTGAGGAGACCTATGCCGACATCGAGCCGGTGAGAATTGACAAGAACGGCGTCTCCGCATTCATTTCCATAATGCGCGGGTGCAACAATGCCTGCTCCTACTGCGTCGTGCCATATACCAGGGGAGCCGAAAGGAGCCGTGCCCCTGAGACAATCATCCGTGAAGCCTGCGGACTCTTCGGCCGCGGGTACAAGGAGGTGACCCTGCTCGGCCAGAACGTGGATTCATATCTCTGGCACCGGGAAGGCGGCACGGATGTCGATTTCGCCGACCTTCTCGAAGGGGTGGCCTCGATAAGCCCGCAGCTCAGGGTGAGATTCTCCACGTCGCATCCGAAGGACATCAGCGACAAGGTGATATTTACCATGGCCAAATATCCCAACATCTGCCGCCACATACATCTGCCTGTCCAGTCCGGAAGCGACACCATGCTGGTCAAGATGCGCCGCCGCTATACCAGGGAATGGTATCTCGGCAGGGTGGCGAAGATAAGGGAAGTAATGCCGGACTGCGCCATCACCACCGACATCATAGCCGGATTCTGCGGCGAAACCCTCCAGGACCATCAGGATACGCTTTCCATAATGCGCGAGGTGGGCTACGACTATGCCTATATGTTCCAGTATTCGGAGCGCCCGGGAACGCTTGCAGCACGCAATTATCCCGACGATGTTTCCCCTGAGGAGAAGACCCGCCGCCTGAATGAAATCATCGCCCTCCAGAACGAGCTCAGTCTCGAGAGCAACAGGCGCGATGTCGGAAAGACGTTCACAGTCCTCGTGGAAGGCCCTTCCAGGAGGAATCCGGCAGACAGTTGCGGCCGTGCCTCCAACAACAAGATGTGTGTCTTCCCGTCCGTCGGCCCTGAATCAGTCAAGGCCCCTGCTCCGGGGGATTATGTTGACGTGAAGGTGATGTCCTGCACGTCAGCCACCCTTATCTGTGAAAGGGTCTGACAATCTTCTAATTATAGGTGCGATACGCTTTCGTCAGCGAAGCTGTAGTAGCACAGGTCGCTGAAAATGACATGGTCGAGCAGGGAGATTCCCAATGTCCCGGAGGCCTCTTTCAGTGCCTGCGTTTCCTTTATGTCGGCCTGGCCCGGGTACGGGCTGCCTGACGGATGATTGTGTGCCAGGATGATTCCCCGGGCCTTGCGCTCCAGCGCTTTCCGCAATATTGTCCCCGTGTCCACGACCGTGCTCACCGGCCCTCCCGAGCTGAGGCGTTCTTTCCCGATGACCCGGTTGGCCCGGTTGAGGTACAGTACCCAGCACTCCTCGTGGTCGAGACCCTTCATCACCGGAATCAGCAGGTCGAACACCTGCCTCGGATTCGTTACCGGACCGTCGTCATTCCCGGTCCTCTCGGCAGTGAACCTGCGTCCGAGCTCGAATGCTGCGGCCACGATGACAGCCTTGTCCCTGCCGATTCCCCGCACCTCCATCATCTTGTCCAATGACATCATCGAAAGCCCTGTAAGGCTGCCCGCCTTCACGAGCAGTTCCCTCGACATGTCCAATACATTCACACCGGCCCCTCCACTCCTCAGCAGGATGGCTGTAAGTTCCGCATTGCTCAGGGCCGCCGCCCCTTTCGCCACAAGCCTCTCCCGCGGCCTGTCGTCCTTGTTCATTTCTTTCAATGTCATATCTTTCCTGTCATTATCCTGAAACTCCCGCAAGATAGGACAAAGAAAAACAAAAAACCTGCGGAGGTGGCTGTTTCTCCGCAGATTTACATGAATCTTTAATCTTTTTATGAATCTTAAATTTCCCTGGAAGCCAGAATAAGGTCTCCGAGCTCGCGTATGTCCCTGACTATCAGGTCTGGAGGGAAGAATTCAGGAGCAGGGTTGTTCCTGGCGTCCTCGGCCACCTTCAAGGCGGTCTCGAGTGTGGTTTCTCCCGAAAGCACGAGAACTCCGACAGCTCCGGCATTGTGGGCCATCGCAGTGTCGGTGTAAATCCTGTCGCCGGTCATTATGATTTCCTCCGGCTTGAGCCCGTGCCTGTGCATTATGCCGTCCAGCATTGTCGGGTCCGGCTTTCCGAGCACGATGTCAGGTTTCCTTCCGGTGGCATGCTCGATGCATCTCTGGAGCGAACCGCAGTCCACGAGGACGGTCTTCTGGTCGGTAGGGCAGACCCTGTCAGGATTCGTGGCAATGTACGGAACTCCCTGGCTCGCCCACCATGCGGCACGGCACAGCCTGGAATATGTGAGAGTCGTGTCGAATGCCACCACGAGTACGTCAGGTACATCTTCCGGGTCATCCGCGCAGCTCTCGAATCCGGCTTTTTCGAACTGGCTGACCATACTCGGGGTCCCGAGCATGTAAAGCCGGCGTGCCTCCGGATATTTCTCCTTGATATAGTCGATTGCGGCGAGCGAGGTGGTGTACATGTTGTCCTCCCCGGCCTTGATGCCGAGTCCCTCCAGCTTGTGGAGATAGTCGGCCACCGATTTCGTAGGATTGTTCGTCAGGAATGAGTAGCCCACTCCAGCTTTGGTCATGTCTTCCAGGAATCCGAGGGTGTAAGGGAAAATTTTGCTTCCCATGTAGATGGTTCCGTCCATGTCCAAGGCTATATGCTTGATTCTGGAGAGTTTCCCGCGGATTTCAGGGGTTAGTTCCTTGTTGTAGTCTGTGTTCATGATATATTTGGATAAGATTGATAATCAACCGAATACTGTGTCGAGCACCATCATCAGGGCGAATCCTGCCGCGAATCCGATGGTGCCTATGTTGGAATGGCTGCCTTCCGACGCCTCCGGGATGAGTTCCTCGACCACCACATAAATCATTGCCCCGGCCGCGAAAGCCAGGAGTACCGGCAATACCGGCTCGATGTGGGTGGCGAGAAGTATTGTCAATATCGCCCCGGCCGGCTCCACGATTCCGCTGGCGGCCCCGATCCCGAATGACCTGAGCCTGGAGTTTCCCTCGTTGCGCAGAGGCATTGATATTATGGCTCCTTCCGGCACGTTCTGCAGTGCGATTCCGGCGGCGAGGGCCACTGCCCCTGCCATGGAAATGTCAGCTGCCCCTTCAATGGCTCCTGCTATGACCACTCCCACGGCCATGCCTTCAGGAATATTGTGCAGGGTCACCGCGAGGGCAAGCATGGCAGTGCGTGAAAGCCGGCTTCTCGGACCTTCCGGGCTGTCTGTCCCCACGTGCAAATGCGGAATCACAATGTCCATCAGGAGCAGGAAGCCAATGCCGAGCAGGAATCCGGCCGCGACAGGGACGGCTGCCATTTTCCCGGCAGATTCGTTCATCCCTATTGCCGGAATCAGGA
This sequence comes from Bacteroidales bacterium, assembly GCA_004552615.1. Taxonomy (GTDB): domain Bacteria; phylum Bacteroidota; class Bacteroidia; order Bacteroidales; family UBA932; genus Cryptobacteroides. Next base: position 58,157 of record SFNZ01000001.1, read on the forward strand.
GCGACCACACGGCTGCTGCCACCATCACCCCGGAGGCGAACCCGAGCAGTGCCTTGGTCGATTTCTCGGAGGGGGATTCCCTGAGGAACAGCACGAAACCCGCTCCTAGCACGGTGCCGAGGAACGGAATCAGAAGTATCGGTAAAGCCAGCGTCAGGTTCATTTCTTCTTTGGAGAGATTTTCCGGAGCACTTCTATTATCTTGGCTTCGCTTCCCGGATTGTATCCGGTGTGGGAATAGACGATTTTCCCGTCCTTGTCCACGATGAAGACCTGAGGTGTATAGTTCACGTTCATGGCTCTCCTGAAATCACTGTTCTTGTCGAAGAGCAGGGTGAATCCGTCCCAGCCATGCCCCTCGGTCAATGCCTTGGCCCTAGCGAGGAAACGGGTGTCATCCGTCGAAACTGCCACGATCCTGAAATCTGCTTCTTCCTGCCAGTCCTCGAGAGCCTCGTTCATGGCATCCAGCTCCTGGATGCAAGGCTTGCACGTCACTGCCCAGAAGGAGACCACTGCAGGGGTCTTCCCGTCAACTATGGAGGTGGTCTTGACCTTGTTTCCGTCGAGGTCCTCGACAATTACAGATGGCAGCTGGGCGTGTGCTGCTGCAGCTGCTAAAGAGAGCAATACAACAAATAAAAGTTTCTTCATAAACAATTGATACATGTTAAATTCATAAATTATACAAAGATATATAGATTTTCCGGAAAAACGCCCTTGAAAATTTTGAGAATTGAGTTCTGATTCATAACTTTGCAGCGTTAAAATATGGCGATTCTGACCGGGCGACCATTTATAACGAACTGAAATAGATATTTTTATTAAATAAAACCAAATGAAGAAAATCTTAACCAATCTTATTCTCGCAGGCGTCTGTGCAATTGCAGTAAGCCTTGTCGGATGTACCGACAACGGGAATGACGGACCGAAAACTTCAGCGTCCGTAACAGTAGAATCAGCGGAGATTCTTTCCGCCACATTCAATGTCAATACTTCCAATCTTACAGAGTACGCTTTCCTCGTGGCACCTGTCACTGAAGCTCCTGTGGTTGATCCTGTGATTATTTTCAAGGACGGCGTGTCCGGAGCTCTCATGGAAGGTGAGAACAGGATCGTCGTAAGCGGACTTGAGGCCAACATGGAGTACACGGCCGTGTTCGCGTTCAAGGTGTCCGAGACCGAGTTCTACGAAGAGGTCATCCCGGTATCATTCACCACCACTGACTATGTTGACACTTTCACTCTCATAGCCAAATACAACGACGGTTTCAAGTTGCATTATATCGTGCCTAAGTCCGTCAAGGAGAACAAGCACGTGATGCGCTACAATATCGGAAGCCTTCCGATGTACCTGTCCAACAAGGTCGGCTGGTTCGCAGCAATGGATGCGGACATGCTCCTCATGAACGGCCAGCACCATATCATGAACGACACCACCATCACCTACAGGGCTTTCAATATCTATGAACTGGACGAGAACGGCAACGAGGTCCTCGACGAGTGGACCGGAGAGCCTGTGATGCTCCATACCCCGTTCGTCCCTGGCGAGCCTATCATCTTCATGGCCGGAGAGTTCGGCTGGGATGATACTGACTTCACCGGCTGGGGAAATGGCTGGTATACAGCATGCTACGACTATGACGCATATTACGAGTCCCTCGGCGGTGGCGGATGGGGTCCTCTCGCGGTGGACGTTGATGACGCCGGTTCTGACGAGGATGCATTCTGGACAGGAGAATATATCCGCAGGCATTTCGTTCTTGACCCTCCTGCTGCACTTGATGCCAATGTCGATATCAAGACTGAAATGGGAGCGATGACAGGAACCGTCACCATCACGCCTGACGATAACGTATATCAGTACTGCCTGCTGATCCTGCCGGAAGATGAGTATCAGGGAATGCTGCCTTTTATTGACAACAACGAGTCCTACCTCCAGTGGTTCACGACTTCTTATGTAGGAGCGATGTATTTCAATGCGGCCACTCTCCAGGGCCCTGTGGAGATTGCACTCGAGGATAATTACTATCTCCAGCCGGAGACCAACTACCACCTTCTCCTGACCGCGATGGGAGACGAGACCGGAGCCACCCAGAAATTCTGGCACGAGCAGTTCGCTACCACGGCCAAGTCACATCCGGCTCCTGTAGTGGAGGTCAAGGCTATCGCCAATCCTTCCGGAACAGAGTCTCCTTACGAGGCATGGTTCAATGTGAAATGTACCAGCAAGAACGCCGTATCTGCAAGATATGCAGCCAATTACTATCGTGAGTTCGGTATGATGGAGAATAGCGGCTACACCTATGCCGACATCGTGGAGCAGGGCAACTATTTCAGCGCTGACGACGTGGCCGAGATTAACAGCGACGCCGGAATGAACGTGATGTTCTCATCAATGCCGGATGCCGTCACCCGTCTCGCAGTGCTCGCATACAATGACGAGGAGACCCCTAACGACATCAACAACGACCCGTCTGCCATAGCTGACTACACCACCATCAAGGAGCCTGCAAAAGCACCTGTGGAGTCACCTCTGTTCGCAGACCTTCTCGGTGACTGGACCATGTCCGGCAGCGTGGAGAAATACGATTACTACACATCTGCATACGTTCCTGCCGGAACCCAGTCCTGCAAGATCACCATCACCGACGGCGTGACCTATCCGGAAACCCTCGACCAGTCCGTATATGACACCTACAAGAGCCTTATCGGCTACAGCAAGGAGCAGGTGGACGCACTCTACGAGGAGTTCAAGCAGGAGGTTGAGGAGTTCAACGCGAAACTCCGTTCACAGAACCGTCTCCTCTGCTACGGATTCGGATTCGAGAGCACCCCTGGCTACTTCAAGCTCAATACTCCGTTCGACCTGTTCTGCAGCGACAGCTACAACGGATATGACAACGAGTCCATGATCTGGGATTGCGGTCCTAAGTGGTATCTCGAAATCAATGCGGACGGAACCGTGACCCTGCCTATCAACCAGACCAGGTTCTATCCTCTGAGCACAATGGGATATTACACATTGTACCTGACCGGCTTCGGCTCCGACGGCTATGTTTCCGTCAATGAAAACGGCGAGAACATCGACTTCCCGGTATCCGTATCTTCAGACAATGCGACATTGACCATCAATCCGTTCGTTTACAACGGCATCAACTACTACCTGAACGCAATGTACTTCTATGGAGTATATGGATATCTTCCTGAGTTCAAGAACGCTGACGTCCTCACTCTCACCAAGGGCTGGACAGAGCCTGCAGAGCCAGCTTCCGCAGCTTCTGCTCCTGCAGTGAAGTCTGCAGCAAATGCACTCCCTGTACCTGCAGTGAACGGCATGACACGTTCTTCAGCATCCGTGATGAAGCGCAAGACTGCACTGAAGGCCATGGTTAAACACGAAAGAGTCGTGCTGAAGCCTGTCTCTACCGCAGATGCCATTGCAAACATGAGAGAGAGCTATGCGGTTGAACGTTAGAGTATCGCTCTTTACTATTGCCGGTCTGCTGTGCTGGACTCTGTCCGGTGCGCAGACAGGCTTCGGAAAAGGAAATTTCTCCGCAAGTCTCGAGTCCAACAGCATTTATTACCTGCAGGACTCGGGACTCGGTGAATCCGCTCCGGACGACAGGTTCGGCTCGAACAACTATCTGAAGATGGACTATTCCGTCGGCAAGTTTTCAGCCGGGCTTCAGGTCGAGGCCTATCTTCCTGCCCTCTACGGATACGAGATAGGAATGCAGCCTGACGCGAAGAAATTCTTCCTGGCGTCCAAGTACGTGAGATGGACCGACGACAATTTCACTGTCCATGTGGGGGATATCTATGACCAGTTCGGAAATGGACTGGTTTTCCGTTCTTATGAGGACAGGAATCTCGGCTTGAACAATTCCCTCGAAGGAATCCAGGCCACCTATTCCTGGGACGGCTATGTCAGTGTGAAAGGAATGTACGGACGTCCGAGGCTCTATACCGGGTATGCCGGCTCATGGGTCCGCGGAGCAAGTATCGACATCCCCATTGCTGACATTTTCAACTGGGGCTCCGTGCTACTTACCCTGGAAGGCAATTACGTGAACAGATATGAGTCCCTCGGCAAGGAGACCGAATATGATTTCGCTGCCCTCGGCATTGACAATCCGAATGTCAATCTCCTGTCGGGAGCCCTGGATTTCAACTGGAACGGGCTCACCCTGAAAGGCGAGTACTCGGTCAAGAGCAAGGACCTCGCTTCCCCGTCCTCGGTGAGGGCGCACAGGGGAGCTGCACTTTTTGCCGAAGCGGTCTATGGCCACAAGTCGTTCAGTGCATCGGGTACTTTCAGGATTCTGGACCACATGGGGACAATGCTCTCCCTCTACGGCAACGGGACCTGCAACTCGCTGAATTATCTTCCGGCCCTGACGAGGCAGTATCATTACATGCTCGCCAACCTCAATCCTTATCAGGTCAACGTGATAGGGGAGGCTGCCGGACAGGCCGACCTGTTCTACACCCTGCGCAGCAAGGAAAGCAGAAGGAAATACTGGGTGTTCCATGCCAATTATTCCACGGCCTACACCATTGACGGGACACAGACATCGGCCGGGAGCGGCCACAATCTCCTCTGGAGCGACATCAATGCCGATGTGGAGCGCCATTGGAACAAGTCCCTCAAGACCCTCCTCCTGTATTCCCGTCAGGAGTGGAGCCCTTCGCACGGATATAATGAAGAGACATACGTCTCCAATATTTTCGTGGCAGACGTCCAGTACAAGTTCAATTCGAAGTACGCACTCAGGGGAGAGCTCCAATATCTTCTCTCGAATGATTACGAGGGGGACTGGATGGCCGTTCTCCTTGAGTTCACTATGGCTCCGCACTGGAACATTTATGCGTCCGAGATGTATAACAACGGTGTGACCGGAAAGCATTATTACAATGCCGGTGTCAGCTGGTCCCGCAACAAGACTCGCATCCAGCTCAGCTACGGCCGCAACAGGGCGGGCTATGTATGTTCTGGAGGAGTATGCCGTTACAGCCCGGCATATACCGGTCTTAACCTGCTGATTTCCACATCGTTCTGATAATAGATATGACAATGAAAAGATATTTCAGCATTTCCGCGCTCCTTGCTTCGGCCATTGTGCTCGCGGCAGGATGCAGTCTCACCGGAGATTTTGACGAGAGTGTCAGGGAGGAAATTACAGAACCGGTTGGCGAGCTTACCATTGAGGTGGACGAGCCATTGATTTCCGCAGACGGGGTCTCTCCATCCAGAATCACCGTGAAGCAGGGAGGAATCCCTGTCACGGAAGGAGTTACCCTCTATGACGCTTCCACCAACAAGGTGGTCGATCTTCCCGGCATGGTGTTCACTACCGATAAGCCCGGCAGTTATTCTTTCTGGGCCTCATATCAGACCAGATATACAGACCCGGTGTCGATAATGGCCATTTCGGCTGCCATTCCGGTGCTTCCTGAGGACCCCCAGCCGGAGAACCTTTCGTTCTCGAGGAAGGTCCTCGTAACCCAGTTCACCGGAACGGGCTGCGGCTATTGTCCTTACATGATCAATCTGCTGAGGACGTTCTCCGGGAAGGAGGCCAACAAGGGCAAGTTCGTGCTGGCTGCCTATCACAGCTACAATCAGAGTGACCCGGCTTATATTTCCTCCGGTGTGAACGGTGCCATGGGCATCAGCGGATATCCTTCCGTTGCCCTGGACCTCAAGTCTTCCACCAAGTACACGAATTACAACTCCATCGAGGGTTTCGAGAAGATTTTCGCGACTGAATATGCCTCATCCGGAGCGAAGGCCGCCATATCGGTGTCCACAGTCCTGGATGCCCCTCAGGTGGTCGTGAAGGCCAGGATCAAGGCTTCGGAGGAAGGGGAGTACCGCATTGCCGCATGGCTTCTCGAGGACGGAATCGCTGCCAAGCAGTCCAATTACGGTGCTTCCGGCGAGTTCGATGTCCATGACAATTGTGTGAGGGTGGTGATGGGAAGGAACACCACCACGGATTTCACCGGCACCAAGGTCAATCTGAAGGCAGGTGAGGAAGCCGAGCAGTATTTCCTCATGGAACTGAAGAACGGCTGGGAGGGAGAGAACTGCCACGCCATCGTCTTCGTGAGCACCACGTCCGACGGCCGCGCCTTCACGGTAAACAATGTCACCGACTGCCCGATGAACGCCACCGTCCAGTACAGCTACGAATAATCTTCCGGATTCTCCGGATAATACACAAGAGGAAGTGACCCGCCGCAGAACGGTTCGGGTCACTTCCTTTGTTTATTGTCTTGCCAGGAGAAGGCTCATCGGAGATACCGGCTGAAGAATTTCCAGATTTCGCCGCAGGTGTCGAGGTCTTTCTCGGCCCAGCTGTGGCGGCCGCCTATGACTTCGTAAAGCAGGACCTCGGTGGCGGGACCGCCGTCCCAGGCAGGGACACCTCCGGTGAAACGATGGAGAATCACCTTGTGGGGAACATAGGACGGGTCGTTCTCCGGGACTGGCATCAGGGGCAATTCTTCTGTGATTTCATGCGTGCACCTTGCCTCGGCGGCCCATTTCCCGACAGCGAGAGGGACGGAAATGTAGGCTCCCCAGCCACCGGCATTTTCAGGGTCGCCATCCCAGGCGGAGGTGGTGTCATCCGTTCCGTGTACCTCCATCAGGGGGACAGGTCCCTTGGAATCCAGTTCCTTGCGCATCCATTCCATTGTCAGCCCGGCAATCGGAGCAATCGCCCCGAAGAATCCCGGATGGGTATAGGCCATGAGATAGCACATCTCCCCGCCGTTGGACATTCCCGTGAGGAAAGTATTCTTCCGGCTGAGATTCAATGACTTCTGCAGGTGACGGGACAGCTTCAGCAGGAAATCCACATCGTCCGTCTTCAGCCCCTCCTGGAAAGGATAGCCCACATTCCAGCACGACTTGCCTTTCGCGTCAGGAGCACCCTGCGGGTAACATACGGCGAACCCTTCCTTTGCGGCAATTCCGCAGAGAGCCTGGCCGCCACGCATCGCCCTGCCTCCGTAACCGTGCAGGACCATCACCAAAGGGGCATCCGCGGGGAGTTCTTCAGGTCTGTAAAGCAGATATTCCCGTGTCATTCCCTGATGCCTGAACTCATGTCGGGTGACTCCCTCAGGCAGAGCCTCCTGGGCGGAAGCGGACAAGCTTATCAGGCCGGCTGTCCATAGGAGAGCGGCAAAAAATATTGTACGTATTCTCATGGCTTGTTTCATAATATCCTGAATATTGCTCATTCCCAGCATTCTATATCCTTTTCATCCTCCGGCATCATGGAACGGCGGAATTCCGGATCCCGGCCGGCCTTGCGCTGGCGCATATAATTGTCCAACAGAGAGAAAGCCTTCGGGGACAGTTCCACGATGGCGGCCAGGTTCACTATCGTCATCACGCCCATGCTGATGTCCACAATGCTCCACGCCTGCTGCAGGGTCATCAGAGCCCCGGCTATTACGGTAAGTCCTGTGACGATGCGGAAGACATTGACGGCGGTCCTGCTACCGCTGAGAAACCTGATATTGGTTTCGGCGTAGAAATAATTTCCGATAATCGTGCTGTATGCGAAAAGGAAAATCGCTGCCGTGATGAAAATGCCGCCGACTTTCCCGATATGTGCCTCGAGTGCGTATTTCGTGAGGATTATCCCGTCATATCCGCTGTAGTAGAGACCGGAGAGCAGGATTATGAAGGCCGTGCATGAACATACGATGATGGTGTCGGTGAACACTCCGAGCGACTGGAGAAGTCCCTGCTTGACCGGATGCGAGGTGGATGCTATGGCTGCCGCGTTCGGGGCGCTGCCTTCTCCGGCCTCGTTGCTGAACAGACCGCGCTTGACTCCCTGCATTATGGCCGTTCCGACGACTCCGCCCACGGCCTGGTCCACTCCGAACGCGCTCTTGACTATCAGGGCGAACATTTCCGGAATATGGGTGATGTTCAGGCAAATCACTATCAGGCTGAGAATTACGTATCCGATGGCCATGAACGGCACCACGATGCTTGCGAAATGGGAAATCCTCCGGATGCCTCCGAAAATGATGACTATAGTGGCGGCCGCCAGCGCAATCCCCACCCATTTAGGGTCCACTGACAATGCATCCCCTAGGGCCATGCACATGGTGTTGCTCTGGACTATCTGGTTGGCGATTCCGAAGGTGATGGTGATGAGCACGGCGAAAAGGATACCCATCCATTTCCGGTGAAGGCCGTGCTGCATGTAGTAGGCCGGTCCTCCGTAGAATGAATCCTTGCCCCTGCGCTTGTAAAGCTGTGCGAGAGTGGCCTCCACGAAAGCAGTTGCAGCTCCGAACAGGGCCATCATCCACATCCAGAACACTGCTCCGGGACCTCCTACGAAAATGGCAGATGCGACTCCCGCCAGATTGCCCGTGCCGACGCGGCTGGACAATGACACTGCAAATGCCTGGAACGAGCCGATTTTCTTCAGTTCGCTGCCTGCATCCTTGCCGGCCGCCTGTTTTTCAGGGCTTTTCTCGAAGATAGGCTTGTCCACGATTACCTTCCACATGTCTTTCAGCAGGCGGAACTGTGCTCCGTGAATCTTGACTGTGAAATAGATGGCGCAGAAGACAAGAAGGGTGATGACCACGTATGTCCATAGGTAGTCGTTGGCCGTGTCGATGATTCTGAACAGTTGGTCCATGGTCCGCTTTATTATAAAGTCCATTCGTAAATTTAGGAAATCCGGTGAAAAAATCAAATTCATTGTAGTAAATTTGCAACCTAAAACGAAATTTGTCAATGGAAAACGAATACGCATTGGCCCCGCTGCTCTTCGTGCTTGCCGCACTGCTCGTCGGAGCCTTCCTGAAACTTGTACTGAGAAAATTCCGGTTCCCGTACACGGTGGGACTCTTCTGTTTCGGTCTGCTCGTGGGAATCCTGTCCCGCGAGAATATCCTTCCTGAAGCAAGCGTGCTGCAGGCTGCCGTCACCGAGGCCGGCAACATTGACCCGGACATGCTTCTTTACGTTTTCCTGCCCGTACTCATTTTCAGCGCGGCCTACGAGATTGACCTCCATACATTCAGGAAAATATTCGTGAACTCCACTATACTCGCAGTCCCGGGCGTGGTCCTGTCGATGGCCTTGGTTGCGGCCATGATGATGGGAATCAGTCTCCTGGTCCCGGAGTTCTCCGGTTGGAACTGGACTTTCGCCCTCATGTTCGGAGCCCTGATCAGCGCCACGGACCCGGTTGCGGTAGTGGCCCTGCTCAAGGAACTCAACACGAGCAAGAGATTCTCCACCCTCGTGGACGCCGAGTCCCTTCTGAACGACGGAACAGGCATCGTGCTCTTCATGCTGTTCTTCGGGACGTTCTCCGGAGCCGTTCCCCTGACATCCTCCCCGTTCACCGAATTCTTAGTGGTGGCGGCAGGCGGGGCATTGCTCGGCTATATGGTTGCAGTTGCCTGTATCTTCCTGATAACCAAGTTTAAAGGTGATGAAATGGTGCAGAACAGCGTGATTATCCTTTCAGCCTACGTCACATTTATACTCGCCCAGGCTTACCTCCATCTATCCGGAGTCATAGCATTGGTCGCATTCGGCCTCGAGATGACCTATCATGGAAAACTGCTTTTCAGCCCCAAGGCCAACGAGTTCACCGAAAAATTCTGGGACCTCGCGTCGTTCATTGCCAATACCTTGGTATTCATCATAGTAGGCATAATCATCGCCGTGCAGGTGAAGATTACATGGGCCAGTCTCGCAGTCATGGCCGGGGTATATGTCGGAGTCAATCTCATACGTACCGCCGTCGTGTTCATTTTCTATCCGCTGATGAAACGCAGCGGCTACGGAATGACCGTCAGGGATGCCATAATACTCAGCTGGGGAGGCCTGAGGGGAGCCCTCGGCCTGACCCTAGCACTGATGGTTTCATATACATTGTCCATTCCTGAGGACATCCGCGACCAGATTCTCCTGATGACGGCCGGCATCGTGACCCTGACGCTTACGGTGAACGCCACCACGATACGCAAGATGCTGGAGCGTCTCGGCCTTACGGAAGTGCCTGCGGTCCAGTCATTTGTGGATTACAGCATACGCAAGAGGGTGGTGGATGCCGCGGTGAAATACTATGTCAAGCTCACTCACAGGGAAGCATTTGCATCCGCTGACTGGAACACCGTGCGGAAATACCTTCCTGCCGCGGAGGAGAAACCGGACATATCCGGGTGCTCGGAGGAGGAACTGCTGCGCAATCTCAGGATGAGGATATACGGGACTGAGTGCCAGCTCGTTCGCCAGCTCTATGCTGACGGGACTATATCCGCCGTGACATATCACAGGCTCGTCAATTCGCAGGAGCGCCATTTCGACAGCAACGGCTCGCTTCCTCTCTCTGACAGGACTTACATCTTCGGGCTGTTCGAGGAAGGCCGTATGGTCAGGTTCGTGAAGAGCCATGCATGGGCTTCCAGGACATTTTCCGGATATATGGTCAGGAGGGTGGTGGAACTCAGCGACATAGGGCGAGGTTTCATGAGCCTGCAGAGGGATTCCCAGGACGAGATTGCCGACATGAAGACTCCCGATATCCCTGAGGTACTGCAGGAAAGGATATTCCCGCTGCTCGAGGCGGAGATAAGGGAAAATATCGACCGGATGCGGAAATGCATTGACAAGCTCGAAGCCGATTATCCGGAAGCTTATGCCAGGGCAATGACGAGCAAGGCCGTCAGGATGATGCTCTGCAATGAGCGCCACACGGTCCGCAATCTCACTTATGACGGAATCATGTCCCAGAAAGACGGCGAGCGCATGGAGGAATCCGTGGATTCAAGGGCGGCGGAACTGTAGTTCAGGCTTCGTTCAAGTTGCGGATTTCTTCCATCGACAGCAGGCCGTTGACGATGGCGTATATCGTGAGGCCGGCGGCTGAATGTATCTGAAGCTTGGACGAGATATTGCGCCTGTGAGTGGTCACGGTATGAACCGATATGAACAGTTTGTCCGCTATCTCCTTGGTGGACATTCCCTTGGCAACGCAGGTTATTATTTCCTTCTCCCTTTCGCTCAGGGATTCCTGCCGCGCATCCCCGTTGCCGGAGCCCGTTTTACTGTCCTGCCCGTCCGGACTTTCACCGGCCTTCTCCTCGGCAGCCCTCACAGCAGGCACGAAGACATTGTCCTCCACGGAGCAATGTGAGTTGAGATCGTTCTCGCAATTGATGATGTCGAACAGGGCGGAGTACAGGAGATTGTTCCCGTCCTGGGTGAAATATCTTACGATAATGTTCTTCAACTCCTTGAGCTTCAGGTCAATATGATTGTGCTTCCGGGCGAAACCGTCGATGCTGTAGTCTTTTCTCTTCCTGCCGTTGAGCAAGCCCTCCACATATGGGAACACGGTAGTGTCCTCATATTCCATGTGACTCCTGACCTCGGTGACATATTCGTCGTAGAACTTGATGATGAGAAGGGCGATGTTGTCACCTCCGGAGCAGTCTATCGCCTCGATGAGCCTCCTCCGGATGGTCGGGAGCATGAAATCGAGAAAATAGGAATGCGCCTTTTTCAGGTATGAAATGATGGAAGGCAGGGAAATGTCCTCAATACGCCAGTCCCTGCCGCAGATGTAGTTTGCCACGGCAAGGAATGTGTCCCGGTCTATCTCCTGTTCGCTGCATACTGCCTCCACTGTTTTCTCCCCGAATCCGAGGGATATCCCGAACCGGTTCATTACCAACAGCAGGGCATTGTCACAATCAATGAGCCTCTTCAGTTTGTCTGAAGGGACAAACGGTCTTTCCGGCATAATAACGTCTCTTTGCCGGCAAAATTACTTAAAAATGCTGACTTTCCAAGGGTGCTTTACGGCTTTGTGGGCGGCTGTCCTGCAGGCGGCTGCGGTCTTTTCGTCCACCGTATCAGGCCTGTAGGAATTCTTCCTGACATTCTTTCCGGATATTGCCTCATACCATGTGCACGCGGCCGTGTATCTGCCGAATGCCAGGTCCAGGTGGTATCCGTCGCGGTTGAACGTATCCCCGAGGAACGATGTCCTGCCGTTCTGGATGGCCGTTCCGGAAGGAATCAGTATTTTGATGGAAGGATTGTCCTCCATTGCCTTGCCCACTGCATCGAGAATCATGGAATACATCTTCATCTGGTCCCTGTCATATTTCGGAAACTCATTGTGGTCAGCATCTTGGGAATATGCCCATGTCATGTGGAACATATATGTGGGCTCGTAGTCCAATACGCTGTCTATATAGGCGATGAGGTCTTTCAGGAAAGGCTCGTAAGTGTCTGCCAATCCGGAGATTCCGCTTTTCTGCTGAAGCGAGATGTAGTCCCATTTCTCGTCGAGAAGCCCGTGCAGCATCGGCACTTTTTCGGTGACGGTCCTCTTGCCGTCCACGATTTTCCTGTAGGAATAGGCTTCTTCCCCGGTCACGGAATTGTTGTAATGCCTTTCCAATGAGCATCCGCCGATGTAGAGATTGCCGATGATCACCTCCGTCCCGTCATCGTGGAAGAGCTCCCAGAGATTCTGCTCCACTGCGTCGTGGGAGAAACTGTTGCCGATGGCGAGAATCCTGATGACTTTGTCCGGATTTCCTGCGGAAACGAAAATGGAGATGCAGATGGCTGCAATCGAGAGAATGATTCTTCTTGTCGTGTTCATATAGTTGAATGTTATTGTTTATAAATTCCTGTTATTGCTTCCCTTATTGCCCTGCGAATGTTGCCGGAGGCCGTTTCCGGCCGCATAGCCTCGCTTTCCGGCATTCCTTCCGGCGTGATGCACAGGCAGGCGCCGAACCCGGCGGCCCTCAGAGTGTCAATGTCCCTGACCCGTCCCCCGGCTGCGATGCAAGGGATTCCCTGCCCGGTACAATGCTTCAGTACCCCTGCCGGGGCTTTTCCGAGAACTGTCTGCGCATCGAGACATCCCTCGCCGGTTATTACGAGGTCGGCCCCGGATATCTTCTCCCGGAATCCGCCCGCATCGAGAATGAGGTCGGCTCCCGGTATCAGCTCTGCACCGAGAAATGCATGGAGTGCCCCTCCCATGCCTCCTGCAGCTCCAGCTCCCGGCATCATTCCTATGTCCTTTCCGGTGAACCGCCTCACCGCCTCGGCGAAAGAACTCATCCCTTCGTCAAGTTTTGCGGCACATTCAGGAGACGCTCCTTTTTGGGGCCCGAATACGAAAGATGCACCGTTCGGTCCGCAGAAAGGTGTGCTTACATCGCACGCCGCCCTGAACGCACATCCAGACAGCAGGGGAGTGACGGAAGATGAGTCGATTACTGCTATTTCGCGGAGTGAACCGCCCATGCCCGGAACGACATTGCCGGACCAGTCCAAAAACCTGAATCCCAATGCCGACAACATCCCTGTACCTCCGTCGTTCGTGGCGCTTCCTCCCAGTCCCATGATGAATCTCCGGCAGCCTCTCCTCAATGCGTCCAATATCATTTCCCCGGTGCCGAATGTGCTGGTCATGAGAGGATTCCGCTCGTTCTCCGGGACCAGGGCCAGCCCGTTCGCGGAAGACATTCCGATGACGGCAGTATCTCCGGCCACCCCGTAGGCAGCTTTCAGGGGACGCATAAGCGGGTCGTGCACGAGGACTTCCACGCTCTCGCCTCCGAGGATTTCCGTGAAGATTTCAGCCGTGCCTTCCCCACCGTCCGCCATGTCGAAACGCAGCACTTCGCAGTCTTCCAGGACATCATGAACCCCTTCCGCTACAGCCAGATTGGCTTCGCGGGATGTCAATGACCCCTTGAATGAGTCGCATGCTGCCACGATTTTCTTCATCCGGAATCCCTCCCGTTCCCGGAACAGGCCGGGCAGATTCCTTTAATGATATATTCCGACTGATGTATCTCGAACCCTTCAGGACATTTCACAGGCGGGATGAGAATACTGTCGAGGCAATATGTCTTCTGGCATTTTTCGCAATAGAAATGACAATGCAGCTCTTCAGTTCCGCAGTCGTGGTCATTGTGGCATACGCAATATTTCCTCGACCCGCTGCCGTCGTCAATCTCGTGGATGAGATGCCCCGCTGCGAACACCTCGAGAGTCCTGAATATGCTCGATTTGTCTACTGTCTCCAGGACATCCTCGAGGTCGTTCAGGCTGAAAGTATCCGAGAACGACTGCATTGCATTGAGAATCAATATCCTGACTGCCGTTGGCCTGATGCCGCGGCTGCTCAGGAGACTCTCGGATGAGTTGTCAGGATTGCTGATATGAGGTGTATCTTCCATGTCGGTCCGTCAAAGGGAATGCATATATGCGACAGGGCGTTTCAGCAGCCCCTTGGAGATGTCGGTCTTCGTGACGAGCAGGTTCAGGTTTCCGCTGTCATAGAATCTTATGTCCGCCGTCTCGTCCTCGTCTATCTGGAGCAGGTTGACCCGGTCCGGATACATGTCCCTCACCTCCTCGAAGAAAGGCTGGCCGAGCATTTTGATTCCGTCTTCGAGGTCTCCGCATTCCGAGAAGGAAATCTCCAGAGCCTCATCCGTGACCGGTTGCTCGTCCTCATCCACCATTATGCAGGACTGGAACGTCTCCATGTTGATGGCCTTGGTGTATTTCACCACGACCGACCCTTTGGGCCATTCCCCGATTCCGAGATGGACAGGGGAGTCATAGCCGGCGTATTCGTCCACTGCTGCGAAGAAATACAGCATCCCGTCATGGGGCAGGAGCCCCTCAGGGTCGAGTCCGGCAATGTCCTCGCACCTGATCTGGCAGACGAATGTCAGGGGATAATCCTCCTCCCCGTCCACCTTCATCATCGGATATTCCATATCTGCGGGCATGTCAGGGTCGCCCCACCATTTGCTCTCGCAGAAAAGCGGCTTCTGTGTCCGGGACAATGTCAGTCTGATGGCCATAACTGTCTTTATTTGATGATTTTATAATAATCCTGCTTCCTCGGCAAGGCCTTCGGATTGGCGATTGCCGGATAGCCAAGGGACAATGCCCCTATGCCGATGTAGCCAGCGGGGATTCCGAGTTCCTCCATCAGGCTCCTGCCTTCAGGTGTGGCGAACATCTCCATTTCCCTGTTGATCCAGCATGAAGCCAGCCCGATGGAATGAGCAGCGAGCATCATCGTTCCGAGAATCAGCGAGCCGTCCTGGATTGAATTCTTGTTCAGGGACACCTCCGGTGCGAAAACCAGCACGATAGTAGGGGCTCCGTAATACGGATTCTGGTCAGTCCCCATTATCCCGGCATTCATCCTTACGAGCCTTTCCACAAGCTCCGGATTCTGCACAGCTACGATGAACGGATCCTGCCTGTTCTTCCCGGTAGGGGCATAAGTCCCTGCCTCCAGCACAGTTACAAGCTCTTCGTCCTTGATCTGCTCCGCCCTGTATTTGCGGATGCTCCGCCTTGTCTTGATGGCGTCCGTCACTGCATTTGTCATGATTTCGGAAATTTTACAATACAAAGATAACAATCTTTCAGAAACTGTAGCCCATGCCGACTGAGAAGGTGTTGCGGAGAGGGGAGGATGATGAAGCGACCAGGTAGGCGGCGTCGAGGCGGATGCCGAAGAAACGGATTCCGGCACCGAAGGAGGCAAATGATGCTCCCGGAGCCTTGCCGGACACATTGCGGTAGCCGGCCCTGATGGAAACCAGACCGTTGTAGGTATAGGACAGGCCCAGTGACTCGGCCGCACCGCCCCCGAAATGGCAGTCACCCTCTATTGAGGCAAGAAAGTCATGTTTCTCCCCGAAGACATGTCCGTAGGATGCCCCGACGGTGATTGCGGAAGGAATCCTGTATTTCTCCCCGGATGCGGACTTGACCTTGCTTCCGACATTCCTGGCACCTGCAGTGAACCTGAAATCTTCCAGCTCTGCCATTACGAAAATGTCGGCAGCGAAAACTTTGTGGGAATTGCCTGCAGCAATCTTCTCGGCGGCGAATTTCAGGTTCATTCCGGCCGAAACGAAATCTGTCAGCCTGTATGACAATCCTGCTCCGATGACCACCTCTGACGGATTGAACTTGCCGGTCCTGTCACCCTCGGCAGAAATTATGTCATATCCGTCACCAAGTCCGTATGATACTCCTGCCGACAGTCCGAAACGTCCGAATACCGTGGCTGCCCCGAAGTCGGTCACTCCCGTGGAAACCCCGTGAGGCTGCCAGGAAGAATAGGATGCGGCCACATCCAGTTTCTTTCCGCTCAGGCAAGTTGCTGCCGGATTGCCGAAAACCGAGTACGCCGTGGTCTGCCCGGAGGCAATGTCGGCTCCGGCCATGGAAAGGGACAGCGGATCAGTGTTCCTGACAAGAAATGCCATGGCGTTTCCTTCCGATGCCGTCGGGATTCCGGCTGCCTCCTGCCCTAAAGCAGTCACTGAACAAACGCATGCCGCAAGCAGAATGGCGGCTTTCATCAAAATATTGGACATTTTCATAGCTTCACGATATTTCTGACATATTCCTTGCCGCCGGTCTCTATCCTGACAGAGTACCTTCCCGGCGCGCATTCCCTCATATCCACGGCCAGCGGCCTGATGCAGCTAACCTCTTCTGAAGCGCTGTATACACTGTTTCCGGCTGAAGTACGTATTGTGACCTTCGCCGTGGCTGCCATTCCGGTGCTGATATTCAGATAGTCCCTCACCTGGGAAGGATAGACCAGCACAGGCACGGACGGATCCGGCACTCCCACCTTGAACGACATCGTGCAGGTCAGGCCACGTGCGTCCGTAGCCTTCACCGTGACATCGCATATCCCGTAGGCGAGACTCGTGCATGTGAGTGTCTGTCCGTCCACTGCCGCATAAATCTTCTGCTTGTCACTCGAAACAGCCTCGAACACAGGTATTTCCCCGTCAGGGTCGGAAATATATCCGGTCAGGTCTGCAGAGACGGCCTTCCCGGTGTTCTCCAGTACGAATCCGGCACATTCATTCACCACCTCCGGGGCATGATTCTCAAGGATTGTATACGTGAAATCTTTTGAGCTGGACGCCCCATATTCATCGGTCACGCTGATATGAGCCGTATATGTGCCCGGCTCTGTCTTGAGACAATCCATTCCGATGGAATATGCGCCTGAGTCCGACTGGACGAGGGCATCTGCGGCTGAACCTGCTGTATAACTTACGGTTATTGCATGTCCGTCCGGATCGGTGATGTTTATCGGAATCTCGGTCTTCATGTAAGACTGAAGGGTAAAGTCACCTTCCTGCCCTAAATATATGACCGGTGGATTGTTGCTCCCGGTCGAAACCTTGACTATGGAGCTTGCCGCAGCATATTTCCCGGAATATGAGCCTGCGCATGCCTTCAGGTAATAGTCCGAATTGAAATCGAGCCTTTCCACAGTCCTGGAGACCTTCTGCCCGACGTCCTCGCCGAGCGCGAATCCGGCCGTCATGACTCCCTGGCAATTATCCGGATCCGCAGCAGCCACGGCATCCCGGTCCTTGGAATACAGGACAAGAACCCTCCCGGCAGGTATCCCGCGTTCGTCAGCCGTGACAGTCCACTGGAGCTCAATATTGTTGGATATTGCCTTTGCAGAGAGGTCGCTCACAGCCTCCGGCACGAAATCCTCCCCGTAGGAGAATGACCCGTACACGTCGAGGAGCCCTCCCAGTTCATACGACTCCGGGATAGCGGAAGTGTTGCGCCCGTTCAGCAGACGCTCCTTAAGCATCTCGTTGGTGAATCCCTGACCTCCGAAATAAGACACTATCAATGCAGCTGCACCTGACACATGAGGGCAGGCCATTGATGTCCCGGTCATAAGATCATATTTCCCTCCCGGCACTGTGCTGTAAATGTCAGTGCCCGGTGCGGCCAGGTCCACCCAGCTGCCGTAATTGGAATAAGATGCCCTGGTACCGTCGCTGTTTATTGCGCCTACGGCAATTACTTCGGAATAATTTGCCGGTGCAGAATTTGCTATTCCGTCATTGCCCGCCGCGAACACTACAAGGCCTCCTTTCATCGGCGAATCAGGCAGCTGGTTTCCGTCATTGTCACATCCGGCGTATTTTATGAAATAGTCTATCGCGACCTTGTCGGAAGACGTGACACTTGCCCTCAAAGCAGTCTGCAACTCGCTGCCAGTGAGGACTCCGTCACCGTTGGAGTCATAGTTGTATCCCCAGCTGTTCTGGCTTATGACGGCCCCGTGGTCAGCTCCCCATTTGATTGCTGCAGGAATGTCTCCCGTTTTGTCGTAGGATTGGCCGTAGTTCGTGACTGTCTTGAAAATCTGGCAGGAAAGAAGTGTCACACCACGTTTCCCTGCGGCATAGTTACCGCCGGCCACTCCGGCCATGCCCTTCGAATTGTTCCCTGCAGCGGCTATGGTCCCGGCCACATGGGTGCCGTGGGACTGCGGATAAATCGCGTTGTTATTGTCCACGAAATTGAAATTGCCAGCCGTCGCGCAGTTCCAGGACAGGTCCTCATGAGTGAGGTCGATGCCCCCGTCCACCACGGCCACGGTCACGTCGCTGCTGCCTGTCGTGTAATATTTCCATACGGGAACGACGTTGATATCGAATCCGGGATGTCCGGTATTGAGCATGTCCCAGGATTCCGCGCCGACATCGTCATGCACTGCCGGGACGGCACGCCTGACGGGCTCCACGAGCTCGATTCCCTCGAAGGATCCCAGGTCCGCATCCGCTTTTGTGCGGGAAACATTCTCTTCATATTCAAGTATATACCATCTGTGAAGGCCCTCCTTCCTGGTCCTAGGCTCGAACTCTCCGGCATAAGGGAAAAGGCGTCTTGCGGATTTCACCCCGAGCCCGGCAAATATATCATTGAGCCCGTCCGATTTCGTGGTGAGCGTTCCTGAAGCCAACTCCTCCTCTACCATGCCCGAGAGCTCCTCGCTGAGCAGTACGATGGTTTTTCCCGGCACGAAAACCCCGGTGTCGCAAGGCTGTGCCTCCTCCTCAGCCCCGGCAGGGACTTCCTCCACCACCGGCAGGGACTCCACCGAACAGGAGGCGATGAAAGCGGCAAAGACAATAAAGGTCAATAATCTGTTCATATTAATCTATATAGGACAATTCAGCGCAAAGTTAAGAAATCTTTTCCCAGTTTCGGAACTATTGCGCAAAATTGATTGTCAATGCAGTGACGGTTAAAATTCGAAAATTTCAAATAATAGTATATTAATTTTATCGTTTTGCATAATTATCGAAAGGTTGCGTATGTGTCGAATTATGATTTGTAACGTTTAAAATTGCGAATTATCGAACATTTTAGTCACTGTTTAACATTTTGTAAAATATTGATTTTGAAAAAATAAAGCCAAGACGCATTACAGAACGTAAGAAAAAATGACTGATTTTGAACAAATTTTTTCTAATTAATCGTTAAAAGTATTTCAGTGGGTTAAAAGTTGATTGTTTACAAGGGGTTGCATTTTAGAATTCTATTTGCGACCTTTGCGATAACTAGTGTCCATAAAACACCGTTTAAAAGTGCGCTGCAAGGATACGGGTGACAATATGATATGAATATACCAATAATATGTTAAACTAATGTAAATGCTTATGAAAAAGATTTGTCTTCTTTTCACGGCTATGGCTATGCTCCTCTCAGGAGTAGTCGCTTCCGCGCAGACAAAGGAAGTGACAGGAGTCATCACCGATGCTTCGAATGGAGAACCTATCCCATTTGCATCGGTAAGGCTCAAGGATGCCATGACCGGAGCTTCTGCCGGTTCAGATGGTAAGTATTCCATCAACATCCCTTCAGGAAAAACCGACGCAGTGCTCGTGTTCAGTTTCGTCGGCTATGTTACGACAGAGATTCCTGTTGACGGGAAATCAGTCGTGAACTGCAATCTCAAAGTGGACAGTGAAACCCTTGAAAACGCAGTTGTTGTAGGTTATGGTTCCGCAAAGAAGATCGGTTCCCTCGTGGGTTCCGTGACCACAGTCAATTCGGAGACCATCAAGAATGCACCTTCTTCATCCGCCCTCGACCAGCTTCAGGGCCAGGTAGCAGGCCTTTCCGTATTGACCACCGGAGGTATCGCAGGTGAGGCCAACGTCTCCATGACCCTCCACGGAGTAGGTTCCCTCGGATCCAGCTCCACACCTCTTTATATTGTTGACGGTGTGCCTGCATCCAGCCGTACCATCATGGCAATGAACCCTAACGACATCAAGTCCATATCCATCCTCAAGGATGCGTCAGCGACTTCCATCTACGGATCCCGTGCTGCGAACGGTGTCGTATACGTGACCACCAGGACAGGCTCGTATGACTCCAAGGCGACCATTACCGTCAGGAGCCAGGCAGGTATTTCCACT
>SFNZ01000121.1 GCA_004552615.1 Bacteroidales bacterium
AAGATGTGGGCCGAGGAATGGGGAGGATATCCTCCACTTGAATTCTTCGAATCATTTGCAAAGCAGCTCACTCCCATAGCGAGGAATCTGCCAGGGAAGGTTTACGACTGCACGAAGAGTGCCGGCAATCTTTGCAGGGACTGGGCTATAAAGACAGGACTGACGACAGATGTTGTCATAGGTATTGGCAATATTGACGCCCATTCGGGAGCTGTCGGTGCGGGAATCGCTGAAGGCACGATGGCACTGAACCTCGGAACATCCTCCTGCTATATGGCAGTAATGAAAGACAAGTCGTTCAGGCGCAAGATGATAGATGGTATTTTCGGACAGGTATACGGCTCCATATTGCCGGGGATGACAGGTTTCGAGGCCGGAATGTCAGCCTTCGGAGACATATTCGCATGGATTGAACGCATGCACAGATGGAGTTTCGGGGACCTGAATATTCCGGAGGTGGAAGAGCTGAAGCATAATATGTTAAGCCGTTTCACTGAAGAAGCCATGAAGATCGAGCCGGACATTTCATTGCCATTGGCAACGGACTACCTGAACGGCAGGCGATCCCCTTCTCCGGACAGCAAACTGAAAGCCACTGTCACAGGACTTACCCTCTCCACCACTCCTGCCCAGGTTTTTTATGCCCTTGCAGAAGCGGCTGCGTTCGGAACGAAAGCCATCATCGAACACCTGTCAGCAAACGGAGTTAAAATCGTGAAACTCGTGGCCGTAGGAGGAATCACCCACAAATCCCCGTTCATTATGCAGATGCTTGCCGACGTCACAGGGAGGGAGCTGGAGGTATCTGCCAGCAATCAGTCCTGCGCACTCGGAGCGGCAATCAACGCCTCCGTGGCCTGTGGGCTGCACAAAAACGTGGAAGAAGCCCAGAAAGCAATGTGCCCTCCTGCCGAAACGGCTTACAAACCGAATCGGAGCAGAAGGGACATTCTCCTGGAAAGATATCACAAATATCTTAAACTCAGCAAGATAAAGTAATATCACTTAAGTTTCGCAGAGCGAAACAACTGCTTTAGAGGCCTTCAGGCCGATGGTAGGTCGGGAGCGTTCAGCAAAAGCCCAGTGGTCTTTTGCAGCGAGCAGGTTCCCGGGGAAAGGGATTTAGGAAAAGGGTAGCGTATATAAAACGCGCGTGGGCCTATTGCACGCACAGAAAAATAAATCCTCTGAAAAGCAGCAATTTGCGACTTGCGAAACTTGAATAATATCAGAATATCTGGGACGGATCAATATTCGTCCCATGACTTTATCTGGATATCGTCCAGGCTCATCGAGCAGAATGCGCGGATGAACGCTACTGCAAGACGGGCGTTGGTGAAGAGCGGAATATTGAAATCGATGGCCGCCCTCCTGATATGATATCCGTTGGACAATTCCTCTCCGGTGAAATTCTTAGGGATGTTGATCACCATTTCCACCTCCTTGTTCCGGATCAGGTCGATTGCCGGTGTGAACCTGCCCTTGAACACAGGATTTTCACACTCGCTCGGCCAGAGGACTCTCTCGCACGGAATACTGTTCTCAATGAAATACTTGTATGTTCCGCCTGTAGCATAGAGCTCATATCCGTGTTCCACAAGTATCTTGCAGGCACGGAGCATGTCGGCCTTCTGCAGCGGGTCACCGGTGGAAAGGAGAATCTTCTTTTTAGGAATAGTATTGCCTACAGAAAGGACGGACTTGAGAAGGGCCTCGTCGAGATTGTCCCCGATACATCCAACTTCTCCAGTAGATGACATGTCAACACCGAGCATAGGGTCAGCCTCTTCAAGACGTGCAAAAGAGAACTGGGACGACTTCACTCCCACATAGTCCAGATCGAACGCGCTCTTCTGCGGAGCAGCCGGATGCTTCCCGAGCATTACTTTGGTTGCAAGTTCTATGAAATTGATTTTCAATACCTTGGAAACAAACGGGAAACTTCTTGATGCCCTGAGGTTGCACTCGATTACCTTGATCTGGTTCTCCTTCGCGAGGAACTGTATATTGAACGGTCCGGATATCCTCAATGCCATGGCTATCTGCCTGGCAATCTTCTTGATACGCCTTACAGTCTCCACGTAAAGCTTCTGCGGAGGGAATTGGATGGTCGCGTCACCGGAATGCACGCCGGCATATTCGATATGCTCGGAAATGGCGTAGGCGAGCACCTCTCCGTTGTCAGCGACTGCATCGAATTCGATTTCCTTGCACCTGTCCATGAACTTGCTTATCACGACAGGATGTTCCTTGGACACGTCAGAGGCGAGTGAAAGGAAACGGCGCAGCTGGTCATTGTCATAGCAGACATTCATCGCAGCACCTGAAAGCACGTATGACGGCCTGACGAGAACCGGGAATCCGACCTTGTCGATGAACCTGTCCACATCATCCATCGTGGTGAGCTCGCTCCATTCCGGCTGGTCAACGCCGAGGGAATCCACGATGCTCGAGAACTTGTTGCGGTCCTCGGCCTTGTCGATGTCCTGCGCCTTGGTTCCGAGAATCGGGACATCAGCGCGTGATAGCCTGAGAGCCAAGTTATTAGGAATCTGTCCTCCCACTGATACCACTACTCCGTGAGGATCCTCCATCTCGATGATGTCCATGACTCTCTCGAAAGTGAGCTCGTCGAAATAGAGCCTGTCGCACATATCGTAGTCGGTGGAGACGGTCTCAGGATTGTAATTGATGAGCACTCCCCTGTAGCCTTCCTTGCGGATGGTCTCGATGCAGTTGACGGAGCACCAGTCGAACTCCACGGAACTTCCGATGCGGTATGCTCCCGAACCGAGAACCACGACAGATTTCCTGTCACCCTCGAAATGTATGTCGTTGTAAACTCCGTTGTATGTGAGATAAAGATAGTTCGTCGCAGCAGGGAATTCGGCGGCGAGGGTATCTATCTGCTTGACTACTGGTACGATACCTTTCGACTTTCTGTATGCCCGGACAATGTCCTGGTTTGCCGCGGAAGGACCCTTGTCCTTGAAAATTGCACGCTGGATCTGGAAATCCGAAAAGCCCTGGCATTTCGCAAGCCTGAGCAGGTCATCCGGCATGGACTCGAGGTCGTCGTATTTGTGCATCTCGTTGTACGTGCCGACGATATTGGAAAGCTTGTCGAGGAACCATCTGTCAATCTTGGTGAGGGCATGGATCTGGTCCACCGTGTATCCGGCTCTCATTGCCTTTGAAATCACGAAGATACGCTTGTCTGTAGGCTCCTTCAGGGCCTCGTCGATGTCAGCCACGTGGAATTCCTTGTTGCCTACGAATCCGTGAGCGCCCTGGCCGATCATCCTGAGACCTTTCTGGATGGCCTCCTCGAACGAACGTCCTATGGACATCACCTCTCCGACACTCTTCATGCTGGAGCCGATTTTCCTCGACACGCCGTGGAACTTGGAAAGGTCCCATCTCGGAATCTTGCAGACAATGTAGTCCAATGCCGGCTCGAAGAAAGCCGGAGTAGTCTTGGTCACGGAGTTCTTCAGGTCGAACAGACCGTATCCCAGACCGAGCTTTGCTGCCACGAATGCGAGAGGATAACCTGTAGCCTTGGATGCAAGCGCTGATGAACGGGACAGCCTGGCATTCACCTCGATTACCCTATAGTCCATCGCGTACGG
>SFNZ01000006.1 GCA_004552615.1 Bacteroidales bacterium
CTCCCTGTAGGCTGCCAGATGGGTTCCCCCGTCCCTTGTGTTCTGTCCGTTCACGAATGAGGCTACGTTCTCTCCATAGCTGTTGCCGTGAGTCAGGACAATCTCGATGTCTGCGCCTTCAAGGTGGATAGGCGGATAGCAAGGCTCCTCGGTCAGTCTTTCGTTGACAAGGTCGAGCAGTCCGTTCTCGGATTTGTACGGGGTCCCGTTGAATACCAATGTGAGTCCTCTCTTGAGATAAGAGTAGTTCTTCATCATCGTCTCGACGTAATCCATGTTGTATTCGTAGTCACCGAACAACTGCCTGTCCGGGGTGAATGACACGAGGGTTCCGTTCTTTTCATTCACTCCGCTTCTGCGTCCCGAGTCCATGAGAACTCCCCGTTCATAGGATGCCCATGAGCTCTCGCCGTTCCTGAAAGACTCGATATAGAAAGAGGAGGACAATGCGTTTACGGCCTTGGCTCCGACACCGTTCAGGCCGACGGATTTCTTGAATGCGGCATCGTCGAATTTGCCTCCGGTATTGAGGTTGTTGGTGGCCTTGACCACGGAATCCAGAGGGATACCTCGTCCGAAGTCCCTGACGGTCACCTTGTTGTCAATGATGTCTATTGCGATTTGCTTGCCGAAGCCCATGGCGAATTCGTCGATGGAGTTGTCCACGATTTCCTTCACCATCACATAGATTCCGTCACTTTCGTTGTTGCCGTTCCCTAACCTTCCGATGTACATGCCCGGACGCTGGCGGATGTGTACGTTCCATTCCAGGGTCCTGATGTTGTCATCGGTATAATTCATTTCCGCCATATATTAGATTCAGTCTGTAAGAATGCAAATTTACAAAAATAATCTGAAATATCTATGGCAGGAAATTGTCAGATGGCCATGGCAATGAAGCCGGCTGCGAGTGCCAGGACGGATTTGAGCAGCTTGGCCCAAACGAAGCTTCTTTTGTTCTCGGCCAGGAGAGGCAGGCATGCGTGGCCGTCCTGGGATATGGAGTTGGCAAGCAGGACGGAGAAAGGCAGCATCCCGGATGCGAACATGGTCACGAATACCATATGCGGGCCGGATTGCGGGATAAGTCCTATGATCACGGCGATGAATACCATCAGGGCTGTGTTGCCCCTGATCCAGGTTTCTATGTCGATATACATTGACAGTATGCCGACGGCTAGCAATACTCCGAATGTCCAGGCGAATATGGAAGGAAGATGCCTGCAGATGACATGGTGCCAGATATGCTCCTTGAGAAAATGCATTGCGCGGTGTCCTTTGCTTTCCGGATGTACGTGTCCCTCATGTGATTCTTCCTCGCGGTCACAGGAGTGGATTTCATAATTGTCGTCTGCCTTCCTGTCTCCTCCGAGACCGAGCAGGAGGCCTTTCTTCTGCATTGACCTGACTGCGGCATCGGTGGCCGTCCCCACTGCTACGGCGAGCAAAAGCAGTCCCGCGAACAGGGCCAATGCCTTTCCCGGGAACAGGGACAGCATCAGCAGGGATTCGTCACCGGTAGTAGCTATGAGCATTGCCACGAGGGAACCGAATCCGACCATCCTGTGCGAGTACAGGGAAACTCCGGCGAATCCTCCCATGCATCCAGGCGTGATTCCGAGCAATGCCGAAAGGAGCACCTGGCCGAATGGATGTTTCTCCAGTCCGCTGAACAGCCGGCCGCTGGTCGAGACGTTGAAAAGTTCGATGAGAGACATCATCAGCATGACCAGAAGGCAGATGCCGGCTGTCTCTTCCAGGGCCTCGAGAATTATTGAGAACATATTCTGTTGATTGGTAGGTTAGATGATTTTTCCTGAAATGTGAAGGTTGACGATTGGCCTGACGGGACTGTTTGTGGTCAGGATTACGACTATGTCATTGTCGCCCTGTGAAAGCCTGCCGGTGTCCACGTCCATTGTGAATGTCATTTTGCCTCCGGCCGGGACTGTTGGAACGGACCCGTGCCTGACGGCCTCGGAATCAGCGTCAGCCTTGTAGATGACAAAAGGGGATCCTCCGAGGTTCTTTACGGTGAACGATGCCTTGACAGGGGTCCCTTTCCGCAGCTCTCCGAAATCATAGGATGAAGACTCGAAATCCGGATGGGAGCCGTCGGCCAGCTGCTGTTTCGTCCATCCGGAGAAATCTTCCTTCGTGAATGTCCATATCCCGATGGGACTGTATTTCTTTCCGTTGACGACAGGGGATGCATAATAGTAATTCTTTCCCCATTTCTTCCTGTCAGCGGTAACGACGTATGTCATCCTGGCAGTTTCTCCTGCCGGTACCGGGTTGGGCGACACTGAAATTTCCATTCCGGGAGTGATGTCGGAAAAAGTCACGTTCAACGGCACGTCACCGAGATTTGCCACTGATACCCAGTCTCCTCTCTGGCTGCCCTGTGACAAGTTTCCAAGCTTGATGTCAGTAGACCTGAATCCTAACGGGCCTTTCTTCTGCGGGTACAATTCCGCGTTGGAGGTCTTCTTGGCAAGCACTATCCCCCTGAGTCTCAATATGACAGGCTTCTTGATCCCGGAAATGTAGGCAGTCAGGTTCTTGTCGAATGGGTATGGACCTTCGTCGTTGGAATATGTGGCGGTGATGCGTCCTGTCCCTCCTGCCATTATCGGCTCCCTGGTCCATTTCACGCCTGTGCATCCGCATGAGGATACGACATTGTAGATCACAATGGCCTCTCCTGACAGGTTCTTCACATTGAACGAGCATGTCAGTGGGCCCTGGTCCTGTCTGACTTCCCCAAAGTCCCATACAGTTTTGTCAAATTCTACAACTCCTTCTATTACAGCCGATTTGCCGTCTGTCTTGACTTGTGCGCCGCAGACAACCGGAATAATTGCCGCCATAAGAATGGCAGCATGATATCTTAGTTTTCTCATCATAACGGAATTATTCGACTGCAAAAATCCTTCCATACCCAAACAGGCTTTCGAATCGTTTGTTTATTTCCATAAAAACCCATACATTTGTATTTCGGTTGCGGAAGGTTGTCCGCGGCCGTTTGAACGAAAACAATTATTATTATAATTATTATGGCTTACAAAATTTCTGAATCAGAGTGTGTCGCTTGCGGCACCTGCATCGGTGAGTGCCCTTCAGGAGCTATTTCCGAGGGCGATGTATATCACATTGACCCTAATCTCTGCGTAGACTGCGGTACTTGTGCCGGCGTTTGCCCGATGGGTGCCATCAGCCCGGCAGAGTAATCAGCACTTGATTGCACGGCTCCCCGTGAGCCTGGAGAACCGGAGATTCTGCCACTTGGCAGGATTTCCGGTTTTTCTGTATCGGTCTTTCCGGCGGAGGACTGCACCCGGGACCCATGGTCGCCCGTGACCTTGTGAACGGGTGCCTCGAACGAAGTGAGAGGCAGGATGAAGCGCGTAGCGCGAAAGGTCCCGGGTGCAGTCCTCCGCCGGAAGGCAATGCGTACGTAATTTCCTGAAAATTTTTGAAATTTCCGTGCAATGTTTTTCATCAAGTGGCATTTATGAGTACGTATGTGTGAAAAAAACGTACTATTCATTATACCGGAGATTATTCCGGAGCACATAAACTATGAAAAACATGAAGAGGCCGGCTGTGACAGTCGGCCTCTTCATGTTTCCCTGAACGGGAATTCAGGAAATTACCTGTTTATTCAGCCTCTGCGGCATTGTCAGGACGCATCACGATGGTCTTCATGGTACCGGATGCGAGAGTTGCCTTGAGGATGTTCTGGATGTCGGCCGGAGTCAGCGCCTTGACGGCAGCCTCGTACTCGGCATTGTAGTCAATTCCATACTGCTCGATGTACTTCAGGGACTTCATCCAGTACCTGTTCGTGATACGGCTTTCCGGAATGTTCTTCTCGAGATTCTTCTTCGCCATATCGAACTCCTCGGCAGTAGGACCTTCCTCTGCGAGAGAATTCAGGCCCTCGTGGCAGAGGGAAATCAGCTTGTCGGCAGCAGCAGGCTTGGTCTCGAATGCAATCTGGAGCATTGACTCAGGACGAGGCTCGATTTCAATCACACCGTATGTGGATGCGCCGTATGTGCCGCCCTCGTCCTCGCGGAGAGACTTGGTATATCTCATGTCGAGGATATAAGTAGCCGCAGACATAGCAACCTCGTTGATTATCTTGTATTCCCCGAGGAATGCGTCATAAAGTTCGACAACAGTCACTTTCGGAGTCTGCATGTCCACCTTGAAGTCATCGGTAACAGTGCCCGGAACGATGTCGGTCTTAGGGTCCGTCCATTTCAGGGCCTTCTTGCCTTTCTTTATGGAACCGAGATATTTCTCGACGAGAGGACGGATTTCGTCAGGGTTGAAGTCGCCGCAAATCGTGAATACTGCACCGGCTGCATCATTGAACAGCATCCTGTAGTTCTTCTCGATTGTGGCGAGATCCGCATTCTTCAGGAGTTCGTCGCTGAGAACGAGCACGCGAGGATTGTCTCCATAAACGGTCTTGTTGATATGCTTGGTCAACTGGTAGTCAGGCCTCTTCATCATGTTAGGCACTACTGCCTCGAGCTGCTTGATAGCCTGTCCGAACTCTTCAGGGTCGAAACGCGGATCAGCAAAATACAGGTATACGAGCTGGAGGGCGGTCTCGAGATCCTGAGGGGCGCAGTTGCCGCTCACACCGTGGCGGAGGGAGCTGATGTAAGGGGATACGGAAACGTTCTTTCCGGAGAGCATCTTGCCCACAGTGGTGTTTGAGAACTGGCTGATACCGCTGCAGTTCTGGAACAGGTTCCATACATCTCTCTGGAAGCTCTGGAAGTCAGACTCAGGGATGAGGGATGAACCGCCATCCTTGAACAGGTCGAACACGATCTTGTTCTTCTCAATGTCTGAAGGACGGAGAACCACCTTGACACCGTTCTTGAGGGTCCATATCGTGCTGCCGTTTCCTCCGGCTGCCTCTGACTTGACTGCGCTGCCCTTGAGTGCTGCAGGATTGAGGAATTCACTTGCGACTGCCTCGGAATCGTTAGGCAGGATATCAGAAGCTTCCACCTCGGCAATTGCCTGCTTGAAATCTTCCACTGTAGGCTGTACGAGGCCTTCCTTCTCAGGTCCCTTGTAGATGATAACCAGGTTGGAGTCAGGAATCATTCCCTGGGCTACTGTCTGGTTGATGGCCTGGGCAGGAATCATCTTGAAGACCTGCTGTACGAGCTCGTACTCGTCCTGAGGCTTCATGTAAGCGTAATTGTCGAAGAAATTGTTGATGAGAGGGCGCACGAGCTCGCTGTTCTGCCTCGTGTCGGCCTTCTTCGCTGCGCTCTCGTATGAAGAAAGAATGTCGCTCTTGGCTCTCTCGATCTCGTCATCGCTGAATCCGTACTTCTTCATTTTCAGAAGCTCGGTGTAATATGCCTTGAATGCGCTGATGGACTCTCCTTCCTTGAAGCTGATGTTTCCGACCTGCGCTTCCATGGTCTCGCAGAGGCTGCCGATACCGAATGCAGCACCGAGGAACGGAGCGTCGGCCTTGGCAATGATGTCGTTGAATCTCTCGTTCATCACCATGTAGATGATGTTCTTCACGAGTTCGTTTATCTCTCCGATGAGGGTATTGTTGTATTCCTCAGGCATTGCTTCGCCTTTCCAGAGCACTTCCACGGATGAACCTACTGCTTCAGGGTCGGTCAGGATGGCAATCTGGGGTTCCTTGTTGCCCGGAATCCTGATCACGTCCTTCGGTTTCGGGTTCTCCACTGCAGGGATGTCAGCGAAAATCTCCTTGATCTTGACCTCGATATAGTCAGGGTCGATGTCGCCTACTACGATGAGTGCCTGGAGATCAGGACGATACCAGGTGTGGTAGAAATTGGTGAGACTTTCAGGCTTGAAGGTCTCCAGATTCTCCTGGCTTCCGATGAGGGTGCAGGTCGCGTATTTGCTGTCACCATAATAATAAGGAAGTGACTGTTCGTGCATTCTCCAGTCCGCTGACCTGCGGGACCTTCTCTCCTCGATGATTACGCCTCTCTCCTTGTCAATCTCCGCTGGGTCGCAGGTCACGAAATGGGAGTAGTCGTGCATTATGAGGATACAGGTGTCCACGATGCCGGTTCTGGAAACAGGGATGTTGTTGAGCATGTATGTCGTCTGCTCCACGCCTGTTGCAGCATTTATGTTGCGTCCGAATGAGGCTCCGATTTTCTGGAGGTAGTCGAGAATGCCCTTCTCAGGGAAATTCTTGGTACCGTTGAAGCACATGTGCTCAAGGAAATGGGCCAGACCGTCCTGGTCCGGGGTCTCCTGGATGGCTCCGACGTCGGTTGCGAGATAGAATTCGGCACGGCCTGCAGGCTGTGCGTTATGCAAGATGTAATAGGTCATTCCGTTCTCCAGCTGGCCTTTGCGGACTGCCGGGTCGTTAGGAAGAGGTTCCGTCTGTGCGCTTGCGCTGGATGCGCAAACGGTCAGGAACGCTGCCAATGCAATTAGAATTTTTTTCATTTTATCAAAAAATTTTTAGGTATCTAAGTATAAATTTTTCCGAAAGATAACGATTATTTTATGAAAAACAATGAAAATATTAAGTTTTTCATAGAAATGACCATGATCTGCCGGATTCCGAATACGTCGCAAGTTAGATATATTTATGGATTATGACAAAAAAATGTTAATTTTGTCTGTATTGGAAAGGACGCGTATGTTGGAAGATTTCAGATTGAAAGTTTTTGTGTCAGTGGCGGAGTCCGGCAGTTTCACTGCGGCTGCCAAGGCTCTGGGCGTAAGTCAGCCGGCTGTCAGCCAGAATATCGGTACGTTGGAGAAGGACTTGGGTGTCAAGCTCTTCCGCAGGGCCAAGGGAGAGGTGTCGCTGACCGGTGAGGGCATGGCTTTCAAGGAATATGCGGAAAGGATATTGTATTGGTATTCAGTGACCGGAGAGATGTTCGGAACTGACGGGAAGGTAGTGGCCGGAAGGAATGTCAGGATTGCCGCTGACCCCGTCGTGGCATCATATCTCCTTCCCGGGGCCTTGTCCATATTGACTTCGGCACGTCTTGAACTTGACTTTACCATCAGTCCGGTCGACCCTCAGCGCAGCACTCACCGTACTGTTTCAAATGTCCCGGGATCCCATTTCGGCACGCCTGAGGACTCCGAAGTGGAGATTACAGTGTCACCAAGTCCTGAAACAATGGATTTCGAGGGTGAGGAGAAGCTTGTCGGAGTGATGGATGCCGTAGTGGTCGCCTCCCCGATGAACAGGTCTGTATGTGGGGCAGCCGTGTCCGATTCTGACAATCAGCTCACTGCCAAGCCGTTCTCGACCATTGCAGGTATTCCCGTATCCAACCGATTCGCCGTTTGGGAAGGCTACAGGCGTTTTCTGACTCCTGACCTCGTCGCGAGGACGTGCA
This sequence comes from Bacteroidales bacterium, assembly GCA_004552615.1. Classification (GTDB taxonomy): domain Bacteria; phylum Bacteroidota; class Bacteroidia; order Bacteroidales; family UBA932; genus Cryptobacteroides. The sequence goes on from SFNZ01000006.1 coordinate 7,401, forward strand.
TCGTTTCCGCATCTGTCGAGGCTGTCAAGTCGGTTGTAAGAGAGTCCGTATCTGTACTGGGAATTGTCCCGGAAATGTCAGTGCGCGAGGAAATATCCGGAGGAAGGCTCCTGCGTATGCCTATATCCCTTCCGGACTATGCCTATGACGTGCATTTCAACCCTCTTCCGGAATTTGCAGGCAAGACCGTATGCCATCTTTTGAGAAAAACACTGAAAGACAAACTGTTAACCATATAATATATGAAACGTCTATTATTGATCATGAGCCTGTGCGCATTGACCTGTGCGTCATTTCAGGCAATCGCTTCGGAGCCGTACGCTCCCAAGACCAAGTTGAGGCCTACGAAGACATTGCTTCTCTATCCTGAAGGACAGGGGGTTGACAAGGGCATTGTCGAGAACGGAGTCGCTGTCACCCTCGGGCCGGGAGTATCCAACGGCATTACCAGGCCGGAGACAATGAACGAGCATGGCCTGATCAAATATGTAAGCGACAGCGCCCGCATAGATATCTATCTTCCGAAGAAACGCAACGGGCAGATGATTGTCGTATGCCCTGGCGGCGGATATTCCGGACTCTCATCATTCAATGAAGGGGCCTATGTGGCTGACTGGTGCGTGAAACAGGGCATTTCGGTGTGCGTTGTCAAATACAGGCTGCCGAACAAGCATTGGGAGGTTCCTCTCAATGATGTGCAGAACGCTTTCCGCTATTGCCGCGCCCATGCTGAGGAATGGGGCATTTCCAGAATCGGCGTGATGGGATTCTCAGCGGGAGGACATCTTGCCGCATCTGCATCGACATTGTTCGTGGACGAAATCACCCGTCCGGATTTTTCCGTCCTGGTTTATCCAGTAATTACCATGGACCTCGCCGGCACCCACAAGGGTACGCATGACAATCTGATAGGAAAGGTCACGGACTGGGCCAATGACGACATGACTGTCAGGGAGTTCGCCCAGAAAAACCGCCAGTACAACGAACTGATGGCCCATTACTCACTTCACAAGCAGGTAACGGAGAAAACTCCTCCTACCATCCTGCTGCTCAGTACGGGAGACGATATCGTGCCGGTGGAGAACAGCCTTATCTATTATGATGCTCTCCGCAGATGCGGTGTTTCAGCACAGATGCAGATATATCCTTATGGCGGACACGGCTGGGGATTCACTACCAAGGAGTTCGGAACTGACCGCCTGAAAGAATACAGGAACGTCTTCTTCGATGCATTGAAGACGTTCCTGGCAGAGCAGTAGTTACCAGAGCAGGAGATGGCCCGGGTCCACTCCTGCAACGGCTGACCACTTGACATTCATGGACTTGTCGAGGCAATGGACATTTCCGGGATTCAGATAATCGGCGGCGTCGCCGATGTACAGGTCCCCGTTGTCCGGGTTCACGGCAAGTCCGTATGCTACCTGTATGCTGCTGTCGAGTGCCGATACCTTCACGTTCCCGGTCCTGGTGTCGATGGCGTACAGGTTGTTTCCGATGACGCTGTAGTCCGGCCCGTAGACATTCTCAAGGGTGTAGAGAGTCCCGTCATTCTGCACGAGACACCGGCTGTATCTCACCCCGGCCAGCCCCTCGCCCTGGGGCACTGTGCTTCCTGTGGACAGATCCACTTCCCAGACTCCTGACGGGGTCATCCAATAGTCTCCGAATGTGCTGACCCACAGGTTGTTGTCGACTGCTACGATATCCTGCATGTTCTTTACTGCAGTAATCTCGTCCACTACCTCGAACTTCCCGGCGTCAATCACGCTGATCCGGTCATCGTATGAATAATCCGACTTGAACCCGCCACTGTTCGCCACATAGAGTTTCCCGGCCTTGAAGACGATGCCTTCGGGCTGGTATCCGACATGCACGGAATCCACTGTCTCGTATGTCCTTGCGGACACCTTATATACGGCCCCGATTCTGTCAGGACCTCCGTAATATGCTCCGGAATAAGAAGTTACATATGCGTATTCACCCTCAAAGGCTATACGCCTCGGGGAAGGGACCCTGACGGTCGCCACGTGTTTCTCGTTTTTCGGGTCAATGACCTCCACGAGCCCGGAATTGTTGATGACAAGCCATAATCTGTCGTTGAAGAAGGCAATATCGTTGCCTACGTCCCCCAGGCCCAGAACCTGGCCGGGATTCATCAGTTCGAATGAATTCCGGACATATTTCCCGTCAGAGAAACGGAAAAAGTCCAGGGACGCGTTGTTCGTGCCCATTTTGCCCTCGTTGAGGACGAAAAGCTTCTTGAATGAGCCCGATGTTTCACCTACTGCGACATTGACACCCGCAAGATCAGAATCATTGGAGGTGGTTTCAGACGATGGTTCGTCTTTGCTGCAACTCACGGCTATCGCCGCAAGGAGCGTGCTGAAAACCAGCAGTGCATTGTATTTCATAGAACGTTGAAAAATTTGTGCGGCAAAAATAGTGAAAAAGCGTGGATTTGCAATATCTCCGTTCAGAAAGAATATTCCGCCGCGAAAAGAACGTTGAACCCGGGCATCGGATAGCCCTGCACGACCTGGTATCGGCTGCCAGTGAGGTTTCTCAATGCAATGCTGAGTTTCAGCCTGTTATGAGCTGCCAGTGTGTCTTTTTCATGGCCTGCGGATTTACGGAAGCTCTTGTGTCCCGGGAACAATTCCTTGGAGACGGTAGCATCGAAGGTTGTCCACCTGTCCAGATGGTAGTCCGTGAAATTGGCACTGCTGCTCCATCTTTCACCTGTGAAGACAGGGCATAATGCGACTCTCCATCCCAGGTATCCGGCTGAAGCCGTGATGCTTCCGCTGTGAAGAGGGATATAAGGGATCTGTCCGCCGTATGAGGAGTTTCCCGGATCGGTGCGGTCGACAGATTTCTGCCATGTATATTTCGCTGTCAATGATGTGTTTATTCCGCACAGGGCATCGTTCGTGAGCGTCATGGAAATATCGCTTCCGAGGGTGTTGGCCCGCCCGATGTTGAACATTGTCCAGCGGAACTGGCTCGACGTGGGCAGTGCTACGATCTTGTCCCTGACCCTGTAGCAGTAGATGTCAGCACGGGGTTCTATTCCGGTTCTTCCGAAGCGCATCGGCCAGATCAGGCCGAGATCGTACTGCGCAGCTGTTTCTGGCCGGAGTGCAGCATTCCCTATGGTGGTGTAATACAGGTCGTTGAAAGACGGCATCCGGAACACCTTCCTCGCGAATCCTTCTATTGCAGGCCCTCTGTCTTCGCCTGCCGGCGTTATCCTGAACATAAGGGCAGGGGAGAGGTCGTTCCTCGTGCGGTTTTCTCTTGAGAACGCCCCTGCACCGGTATTGTCATATTTGTCAGCGGCAATGCTGTACACTACACTTGCCGACAACCTGATTTTGTCCCAATGCAAATCCGATGCGGCGGCACCCCAGAAACTGAACCGTACAGGTCTTGCGAAATGTTCCGGATTGCCTTCCAATGCGGAATACTGGGCGTCGGCCGCAATGTTCACCGAGCACCATCCGGACGGCTCGATTTTGCCCGATGCAGAGATGTAACCGCTTGTCTGTCTGTAAGTGACGTCCATCGGCATGGCCTGGGGATTCCTGACCGGATCCGTGAAATATCTGCTCCTGTTGCGGACGAATCTTCCTTTGAACATCCATTCCGGACGCATTCTTCCGGGACTTGAATACCTGTATGAGCCCTGAATGAAAATGTCCCTGTCTTCCTGGCGGTCGCCTTCGCCCGGAAGGCTCGCTGCGCTCCTGACTACCGGTCCTGGCAGACCGCGGTCTGATTCATAATAATATGCAGATGCATCCCAGGCGGAATGTTCCCCGTGTCCTCCGGCCTTGAGGACTGCGCGTCCGGATGTGATGTCACCTCCCCGTCTTGTCATTGTGGTGTCATAGCCGGCCACATTCCCGTCCGGCATGGAGATGAATTTGGTGGCGTGATATCGGTACCGGCCGTTGCTGGTGAGAAATTCCGCGTTCATGGAAACGTAGGATGCCTTTCCAATCCGGAAATCCATGTTCAGGGAAGGGGAAACCGTTCCGGACGACCCGGCTTTGACCCTGCCTGTGAAATTGACCTTCCTGCCGTCACGGAAAACAGGCACGGACGAATTGAGGTATACTGAACCGGCTGATGCATATTCCCTTGCCGGCTGCAGGCAGAGGGACCTGTGGCCGTTGTATATTTCCACGGAAGACAGTCCATCAGCGGAGAACCTTCCGAGATCCACCTGCATGTTCTGGGCATTGTCAATCTGGATACCGTCCACGAAAACGGCTGTATACTCTGTACCGAGGCTTCTGATATTCAATGTCTTGAGGCCTCCGACCCCTCCGTAGTCCCGGACCTGCAGTCCGGCCTCTTCCCTCAGGGCGTCCGCTATGCACAACGTCGTGCCGAGTCTTTCCGGCCCGATTCTCCTTCCGGTTACGAGAGGTCTTTTCATCATTCCCTCCACGGCGGATTCGCTTATTATCCCTCCGTACATTCCGGAATCCCTCCTGTTGCCTGTTTCTGAAACAGTAGTGTCTTGCATCTGGCTTGCAGCTTTGGAAACATGGAAATTCCCCATCAGGCAAATGCCAGACAGGGAAACCGCCAATATCCTTCTTCTGAAATCCATCCTCAAGTCCGTTAGGCATGCCCGGAGGAAAGCGATGCCGCAATACGGGAAATCCGGGCATATTGCCCAAATATCGCAATATCCCCGGATTTCTCCAAACCAATCACCGTTTCCCCGCCAAAAATTGCTATATTTGCCGACCTTATAATATTAATTATGGACAAGAACAGTTATGCATTGGGAATGAGCATTGCCCACAACATGCTCCAGTCCGGAGTGAAGGAGATTTCCATCGACGATTTCACAGCCGGCCTGAAAGCCACTCTTGCAGGACAGGAGCCTGCGATTTCCTATGAGGAGGCCGGCGCTCTTCTCGACAAATATTTCGCTGAGATCCAGGAGAAGCAGGCTGCCGAGCAGGCCGAAGTGGCAGAGGTGATGAAACGTGAAGGTGAGCGTTTCCTTTCCGAGAACGCGAAGAAGGAAGGCGTGAAGGTATTGCCTAGCGGACTACAGTACAAGGTCATCAGGAGCGGAAACGGACGCAAGCCGGGACGCACCGACAAGGTGAAATGCCATTATGAGGGCACTTTCCCGGGAGGGGAGAAGTTCGACAGCTCCTACGACCGCAAGCAGCCGGCCGTATTCGGTGTCAATCAGGTGATTGCAGGATGGACCGAGGCTCTCCAGCTCATGCAGGAAGGCTCCGAGTGGGAGCTCTACATCCCTTACAATCTTGCATACGGCGAGGCAGGAGCTCCGGGAGCTATTCCTCCGTATGCGGCATTGGTTTTCAAGGTGGAACTAATAGAGGTATTGTAATTCCTTACAGGAGACCTTGTTCCGAGAAATAGCGCCAGAGCGGGGCGGCCATCAGAGCCTGCTTTATCTGGTCATTGACCATCAGGTCTTTTACTTGGGCGGTGTCAAGCAGCACGATTTCGAGATCTTCGGTGCTGTCGAGATGCTGCCCTGATATTTTTCTCACGCCCTCCGCCACGTAGCAATGCGAAAGGTTGTCCGTGGTGCTGGAATTGCCGGAGACGGTCATGATTTTCCTCCATGTACCTTCTCCATATCCTGTCTCCTCCATCAGTTCCCGTTTCGCGGCATCGAGCGGGTCTTCTCCCTCCTCGATCACGCCTGCCGGAATCTCGAAGCAGGTCTTGCCGAGTCCGTGGCGGTATTGACGTTCCATTACGAATTTTCCGTCCTCGGTGATGGCGATGACATTGACCCAGTCAGGATACTCCAGGACATAGAATTCCGGATTCTGCCTGCCGTCAGGCAGTTCCACGCAGTCCCTGCGCACGGTCAGCCACGGCCTGCGGAACAGGTATTCGCTCTTGAGCACTTTCCATTTCCCTTTCTCGGATATTGCGTCTTCCATAATGCGTTCTTCAAAAAATTTGCGTAAAGATACTGATTTTTCCATTTGCCGGTGTTATCTTTGCGTAATGACCACTTAAATTATGCATTATATGAAGAAATTTTTGCTTTCCGCCGCGGCATTGATCATTGCGGCATCGGCATTTGCCCAAAACTATGAATCAAAACGTCCGGCGGTGGAAGACCGTCTTTTTGTCTCGCAGGCAGTCGAGAATGAAATTGCAAGGGTGACCTCGTTGCTGACCAATCCGAGGCTGGCATGGATGTTCTCGAACTGTTTCCCTAACACACTCGATACGACCGTGCATTTCGGAAAGGACGATAACGGAAACTGGAGGACATTTGTCTATACCGGTGACATCCACGCGATGTGGCTCAGGGATTCAGGTGCCCAGGTATGGCCTTATGTACAGTTCGCCGACAGGGACGAGAATCTCCGCAATCTCCTTGCAGGTGTCATCAACTGCCAGGTCTCTCTGATCTGCATCGACCCTTATGCCAATGCGTTCAATGACGGGCCGACAGGCGGTGAATGGCAGTCTGACCAGACCGAGATGGACCTTAACGTGCACGAGCGCAAATGGGAAATTGACTCGCAGTGCTATCCTATCCGTTTGGCTTACCATTACTGGAAGACCACGGGTGACGAGTCAGTATTCGGCCCGGTGTGGGTAGAGGCCATGGGAAAGATACTCAATACTTTGAAGACCCAGCAGAGGAAAGAAGGCCTTGGACCTTACAGTTTCCTCCGCAAGACAGACAGGCAGCTCGACACCAAGGCCTGCCGCGGATATGGCAACCCTGTGAATCCTGTAGGACTGATCGTGTCTTCATTCCGTCCTTCCGACGACGCTACCACATTCGATTTCCTGGTTCCTTCCAATTTCTTTGCTGTCAGCGCATTGCGTAAGGCTGCCGAGATTCTCGAGACTGTGAACGGGGAGAAGAAACTCGCGAAGGAATGCCGTGCCCTCGCTTCCGAGGTGGAGACGGCCCTGAAGAAATATGCAGTTGTGGATCATCCTGAGTTCGGAAAGATTTATGCCTTCGAGGTGGACGGATTCGGCAACAAATATCTCATGGACGATTCCAATGTGCCGAGCCTTCTCGCCATGCCTTATCTCGAAAGCGTTCCGTTCGATGACCCTGTATGGCAGAATACGAGGAAGTTCGTCTGGAGCAAGTCCAATCCATATTTCTTCAGCGGAAAGGCTGCCGAGGGAATAGGCGGACCTCATGTGGGATATGACATGATATGGCCTATGAGCATCATCATGAGGGCTTTCACATCGAATGACGACAAGGAGATCAAATGGTGCATCGAGACTCTGATGAAGACAGATGCCGGTACGGGTTTCATGCATGAGTCCTTCCACAAGGATAATCCTGCAGATTTCTCCCGCAGCTGGTTCGCCTGGGCAAATACCTTGTTCGGCGAGCTCATCGTGCATCTTGTTGACAATGGCAAGCTCGACCTCCTGAATTCCATCAAGGTTAAATAATGGAAATATTCGCTCTTGTTTCGGGAATCCTTTTCCTGATACTGGAAATACGACAGCACAATCTGATGTGGCTCCTGCAGGCAATCTCGGGAGTCGCATCTGTCATTGTGTTCTGCCGTCAGGGGCTATATGCCTCGATGGGATTGAACGTCTATTATGTGGCGATGGCAATATGGGGATATGTCCAGTGGAAGGCTGATTCGGGTTCAGTGGATTCAGGAGCGGTTCATCTGAGGAAATTGTCAGGTGCGGTAGTTGCCTTGAGCGTTATTGCCCAGGCAGTAGGCACGGTGCTGTTTATCTATGTCCTGCGGCTGCTCGGCGATCCTATGTCCGGACTTGACGCCGGAGTTACCGTCCTGAGCATTGTAGCCACCTGGTGGCTCGTCCGTTCATACAAGGAACAATGGATTCTCTGGATCCTTGCAGATGTCCTCACCGCCGTCATGTGCGCCTCCCAGTCCCTCTGGTGGATGTGCGCCCTTTATGCCTTCTACACCGTCTCCGCCGTTTACGGCTTCTTCTACTGGCGCCGCCGGGGCGAGTATGTCAGGGACTGAATAATAAAGAGTAGTTGCCGGAGGGCTCTGCCGGAGCATGGCCGGCCGCGGCCTCGTGAGCGGCTCCCGAAGGAACGAAGTTCCGAAGGGTGGATGTAGCGAAGCGGAACTCCGGCAGAAGCCCTCCGGCAACTACATGCCACTCTATAATATGAAAGAAACCGACCCATAAGGGCCGGCTTCTTATTGTGTATCAGCTCGAGACTGAAATTATCTCGAGACTGGGATTATTTTGCAAGAGCCTGTGCAACAGCCACTGCGACAGCTACTGTAGCGCCGACCATAGGGTTGTTGCCCATTCCGAGGAATCCCATCATCTCTACGTGTGCAGGAACTGAAGAAGAACCTGCGAACTGAGCGTCAGAGTGCATACGGCCCATGGTGTCGGTCATGCCGTAAGATGCAGGACCTGCGGCCATGTTGTCCGGATGAAGGGTACGGCCTGTACCGCCGCCGGAAGCCACTGAGAAATACTTCTTTCCTTCGAGTACACGCTCCTTCTTGTAGGTGCCTGCAACCGGATGCTGGAAACGGGTAGGGTTCGTGGAGTTTCCGGTGATGGAGATGTCCACGTTCTCGAGATGCATGATTGCAACACCCTCACGTACATCGTTTGCACCGTAGCAGCGAACACCGCCGCGCACACCCTCAGAGTATTTGGTCTCTGAAATGATGTTCACCTTGCCTGTAGCGAAATCGAACTCGGTCTGAACGTATGTGAATCCGTTGATACGGGAAATAATCTTGGCAGCATCCTTTCCGAGACCGTTGAGAATCACGCGGAGAGGTTTCTGACGTACCTTGTTGGCCATTTCAGCGATCTTGATGGCTCCCTCTGCTGCAGCGTAAGACTCGTGTCCTGCAAGGAATGCGAAGCACTCTGTCTCCTCGCTGAGAAGACGGGCTGCGAGATTGCCGTGTCCAAGACCTACCTTGCGGTCATCAGCCACTGAACCAGGGATGCAGAATGCCTGGAGACCTTCTCCGATGGCCTCTGCAGCCTCTGCAGCGCTCTTCACGCCTTTCTTGATAGCGATGGCAGCACCTACTACGTAAGCCCATTTGGCGTTCTCGAAGCAAATCTTCTGGGTATCCTCACACATCTTGTAAGGATCAATGCCGTGGGCCTCGCAGATGGCTTTCGCATCGTCAATGCCGTTGATTCCATATTTTCCGAGAGCTGCATTGATCTGATCAATACGACGCTCATAACTTTCAAACAGTGCCATACTCTCTTACTCTTTACGTGGGTCAATATATTTCACGGCCTCACCGAAACGGCCGTATGTGCCTTTTGCCTTCTCGATGGCCTCAGGACCAGTTGCGCCCGCCTTGAGAGCATCCATGAGCTTGCCGAGATTAACGAACTCGTAACCGATGACCTCGTTGTTGGCATCGAGAGCCATCCTTGTGCAGTAGCCCTCTGTCATTTCGAGATAACGGCTTCCCTTGAGCTTGGTTCCGAACATTGTTCCGACCTGGCTGCGGAGGTTCTTGCCGAGATCCTCGAGAGAACCGCCCACTGCGAGACCGCCCTCCGAGAAAGCTGACTGTGTACGTCCGTAAACGATCTGGAGGAAGAGCTCGCGCATTGCCGTATTGATGGCATCGCAAACGAGGTCTGTGTTGAGGGCCTCAAGAAGCGTCTTTCCAGGAAGAATCTCGGATGCCATGGCTGCTGAATGAGTCATGCCGGAGCAGCCTATTGTCTCTACGAGAGCTTCTTCGATGATACCGTCTTTTACGTTGAGGGTCAATTTGCAAGCACCCTGCTGAGGAGCGCACCAGCCGATACCGTGAGTAAGGCCGGAGATGTCCTTGATTTCTTTTGCGTGCACCCATTTTCCCTCTTCAGGAATCGGTGCATTGGCGTGGTTGGCGCCTTTTGCAACGCAGCACATCTGCTGCACTTCTTTTGTGTAGATCATATCTTAGAATGCAATTTAGAATTTGCTGTGCAAATATAGTGAATTTTATTAAATTTGCGATATGGAAATGCATATACTCTACATATTTCTGCTTTGCATTGGCGCCAGTTTCATCCAGAGGACGACGGGTTTCGGATTCGGCATTTTCATCATGACGATGCTCCCGTTCCTCATGCCGTCTTACGGGGAGGCAACTACATTGTCAGGACTGCTGGCCCTCACAACATCCTCCGTAATCACATGGAGAATGCGCAGATATGTAACATGGCGACGTCTCCTGCCCATCCTTGCGGCTTTCCTGGTGACTTCCGCTGCGGCGGTGGCCATGCTCAGGCATCTTGACGACACATTTCTGAGACGTATCCTCGGGGTGGCCCTTGTACTTGTCAGCATATATTTCATTTATTTCAGCTCCAGGATTCGGATACGCCCGACTCTCACGTTCCAGATAGGAGCAGGGTCACTCAGCGGAGTCCTCGGCGGATTCTTCGGGATGCAGGGCCCGCCGGCAGTACTCTATTTCATCTCGTCCGAGCCCGACAAGGACCATTACATGGCCATGGCCCAGTGCTATTTCCTTCTGGGCAATGCGGCCATGACTTTTTTCAGGGCCGGAAACGGATTTCTCACCGGAGCAGTCGGAATCAGCTATCTCTACGGACTCGGAGGAGTCATCATCGGTACATTTGTCGGTGCGGCAGTCTACAGCCACATCCCCTCTTCACTGTTCAAGTATATCGTCTATGCATATATCGGTGTCAGCGGGGTGATTGTTTTCTTGACAGCCTGAACTGCATTATCTGCAGAAGGAATTTTTTCAATGGCAAGTGGCGCAACTTACGGAAAAATTCGTATATTTGCCTTGTCGGGCACGTGCCCGAAACAATGATACTTTATCAGAACATGAAAATTTCCAGGTTATTAGGCGTTGCAATGCTGGCCCTGGGGCTGGCTTCATGTGCAAATACGGACCAGGTGAAAGGCCGTATCACCGATTCCTCCACAGGAGCGGGAATCGCAGGCGTTCCGGTGACGGACGGGTTCAAATTCACAGTGACGGATTCCAAGGGGCGGTTCAGGATTCTCCCTGATTCCGGAGCCGTGAACGTATATTACACCCTTCCGGAAGGCTATCGTCCGGCCGTGGACACTTCCGGTCTCCCGTCGTTCTTCTGTCCGGTTGACAGGAATGTCCGTGGCAGGCAGAAAGTGGAGTTCACCCTTGACCCATTGGGCAGCCCGGAGAAAGATTTCACCCTCGTGATGATTGGTGATCCGCAGTGCGAGGATATGAAGGATATAGTCAGGTGGAAAAGCGAGACTTTGGCTGACATTTCCGCATATCTTGCTGCAGGACAGAAGGAAGGGCGGTTTGCCAATCCTTATGCATTCACTCTCGGGGACATCATTTTCCATTATCCTGACGCCTGGGCCCCGATGCGCAGCTCGATGAGCCATCTCGAGGCCGGAGGTAAGCCATTGCCGCTTTACAACTGCATCGGCAATCATGACCATGACTATGCCCCTTCGGTGTCGAGTGATTCCGCATCGGTCAGGAATTTCATTGACAATTTCGGCCCTGTCGATTATTCAATGGACCGTGGAGATGCTCATATCGTAGTGATGGACAATGTAATATATACCGGCAATGATGCCAGGAGGGCGAATTTCAAGGCAGGATTCAGCGACGCCCAGGTGGAGTGGCTCAAGGCTGACCTCAATCTGGTCAGGGACAGGGAGAAAAAGCTTCTCGTCTTCGTATGCCATATCCCTCTTCGCCATCTCGTGAACTCCACGGAGGACGGGGCCAATTTTGCCGAGGTGATGGCCCTGATGACCGATTTTGCCGAAGCCCATATCATGACAGGACATACACATTATCCGCAGAATTACATTCACAAGGACTATGTATGCCGCGGAGGGCAGCCTGTGTATGAGCATGTCCACGGGGCTGCCTGCGGCGCCTGGTGGCTCTGCAACCTGAATGCGGACGGTTCGCCGAGCGGCTACAGTGTCTATACCGTGAACGGGGCTCATATAAGTGACTGGGTGGCCAAGTCAACAGGCCGCAGCGAAGATTTCCAGATGCGCGTGTATGACGGGAACCAGGTTTACGGAGAGAAATACAGATATGGTTGGGAGAAGGGCGGAAAATTCGGCAAGAAGGTGGAAATCAAGGGCAATCCGGAATTCCGTGACTGCTTCGTGGTCAGCCTCTGGAACGGAGATGACGCCGGCAACTGGAATGTTGAGCTCTATGTTGACGGGGAGAAGGCCGGGGATTTCGTACAGACATCAGTTCCGGTCTCGGACGTGTGCACTTCAGCATTTTTCTATAACAATTGCGGCAAGAAGACGTCTACATGGTGCAAGGCATCAGACCACTTCTGGTATATAAAGGCCCATTGCGGCCGCCCTTCCGAAGAGAAGAACTGGGAAATACGGGCAACACAAACGATACCCGGCGGAGGAGCTGTGAATGTTTACAGGTCTTCCACCCTGCAGACAGACTATTCAGGTTTTTGACAATAGTAACTATGGTTGTTGTAATCGTGCGGATTTTTTGTAAATTCGCACGATTGTTTCTTTAAAGATTTGAAATGATGAATCCAGGGAAATTTTTTGTTTCAGGAGTGGCTGCAATCTGCTGCTCGATAGCGGTGGAAGCTCAGGAATATCTGCCTGGATGGCAGGAGGGATGCCTTGATATACATACGATTGCAACGGGGCGTGGGGATGCCTGCCTCATCATAATGCCGGACGGCACGACAATGATGATCGATGCCGGTGACAACGGCAAGGCGAAGGACAAGCAGCATCCTGACGGTTCGAAAATGGCAGGGGAGTGGCAGGCAATATACATGAGCCATTTCATGGAGGGCCTTCCGGGAGGCGGAATCCTGGACTATGCCATGGTGACTCATCTTCACGACGACCATATCGGAAGCTGCCGCGACACCCTTCCGGGGACTCATGGATACGGACTCTCGGGAATCACTCTGGTCGGGGAGAAGATAAACTTCCGCAAACTGGTGGACAGGGGATGGCCGGACTATGATTTCCCGTCCAGGGAGAAGGTACTCACATACAATACCGGCTTCATCGAGGAATATATCAAATTCATTGAATACCAGCGTACCCGGGGCATGGAGGCGGAGAAATTCCAGATCGGGTCCGACAAGCAGTTCGCCATGTTGTACAATCCCGGCAAGTACCGGAAATCCTTCGAGATTAGGAATCTTGCATGTAACGGCGAGGTCTGGACAGGCCGTGGCCTCAGGTCCTCCAAAATGTACAGCGGAGACACGGAGCTTTTCGACGAGAACATGAACTCCTGCGCAATCCGTCTCCGTTACGGAAAGTTCTCTTATTACAACGGAGGGGATCTCTCGGGCGGCAATATTGACATCGTAAACGGCTATCCGTCAAAGGAAAGGGACTTCGAGACCCCTGTTGCCAAGGTCTGCGGCAAGGTCACTGCGATGAAAGCCAACCATCACGGATATTATGACACCTGCAACGGATTTTTCATGCAGACATTGGCGCCGCAGGTGTTCATCGTGGATGCACGCAGCAACAATCATCCTGTCCCTTCCACATTCACGAGGGTGACCGACCCTCAGGTATGGCGGGGCGAGAGGGAATATTACATCACTGTGGACCAGCCGAGAAAGAAGCTCGGGGAGGAACTATGGAGCAAGTTCAAGCCTTGGGGGCATATCGTCATCAGGGTATATCCCGGGGGAGAGGACTGGCAGGTGTTCGTACTTGATGCGGACAGTACCGACTATCACGTGATTTACAAGACGGAAGTCCGACATATTGAAGACAAATAAATAACTCACTATATGTACACAGACAAAGAAGGGCTTTACGTGGCCCACGGACCGGAAGGTCCCATCTCTATCTGCGGCCGCATGGCCAACAGGCACGGCCTCATAGCCGGAGCTACCGGAACCGGAAAGACAGTCACATTGCAGGTGATTGCCGAGTCGTTCTGCCAGGCTGGCGTGCCATGTTTCATGGCCGACATGAAAGGTGACCTGTCAGGAATCAGCCAGACAGGAAAAATGAACGGGTTCATCGAGAAGCGTTGTGCCGAGTTCGGGATTGAATCCCCTCAGTTTGCCGGATGTCCGGTGAGGTTTTTCGACGTGTTCGGGGAGCAGGGCCATCCAATGAGGACGACGGTGTCCGACATGGGTCCCCAGCTTCTGGCCCGACTGCTTGACCTGAACGAGACGCAGGCCGGAATCCTGAACATCGTGTTCCGCATTGCTGATGACAAGGGCTTGCTGCTCATTGACATGAAGGATCTTCGTTCAATGTTGAACTACGTGGCTTCCAATGCGAAGGAGTTCACAACATCATACGGCAATATCACTGCGCAGAGCGTCGGGGCAATCCAGAGGTCGCTTCTCGCGTTGGAAAACGAGGGTGCTGACAAGTTCTTTGCGGAGCCTTCGTTCGACATTTATGACCTCCTCCAGTGCGAGGCCGGCAAGGGCGTGATGAACGTGCTTGCAGCAGATAAACTGATGCTCAATCCGAAACTCTATTCTACATTCCTGCTGTGGCTCCTTTCAGAGCTGTATGCAAGACTGCCGGAGGTAGGTGACATGGATCTTCCGAAGCTCGTATTCTTCTTCGACGAGGCCCACATGTTGTTCGACGGCACGTCCAAGGCGCTGGTGGACAAGATTGAGCAGGTGGTGAGGCTGATCAGGAGCAAGGGTGTAGGGGTCTATTTCGTCACCCAGAATCCTACTGACATACCTGAGGATATTCTAGGCCAGCTCGGTAACCGCGTGCAGCATGCCCTGCGTGCATTCACGCCGAAGGACCAGAAGGCAGTGCGTGCGGCTGCCGAAACATTCCGTGCCAATCCTGCATTCAAGACCGACGAGGCCATAATGGAGCTCGGTACCGGTGAGGCTCTCGTATCTTTCCTCGATGAAAAGGGTTCTCCGAACATCGTGCAGAGGGCAAAAATCCTTTTCCCTCTGAGCCAGATAGGTGCAGTGTCCGAAGCCCAGCGTGACCAGATAATCAAGCAGTCAAGGCTTTACGGACGCTATGACAAGGTTATTGATAGGGAGAGTGCTTTCGAGGTGCTTCTTGCGCAGAGCGAGCAGGCTGCCCGGGAGGAAGAGGCCAGGGCCGCTGAAGAGGCGAGGGCTGCAGAGGAGGCCAAGGCATCACGAGAGAAGTCCAAATCAGGCGGGTCTTCCGTAGCCAAGGGTATTTTCGGTGCTGTTCTCGGTGCTGCCGTGACGAGTTTCACGAGGAGTCTCGGTAATGAGGTGGCCAAGTCTGTCACGGGAAGCCGTTCTTCATCTTCGAAGACGTCGGCCAAGAAGGGTTCTGCTGTCAAGTCCGCTGCAGGCAAGGCTATCGGTAATGCCACTGCTACCGCCACAAGACAGCTCACGAGGAGCATTCTCGGCAATCTGCTGAAATAAGTAAGGAATCGAATTTACTTACCAGCTGTCACCGTTGTGGACCCGTAGCCGCCCGCGGCTTCGTGAGCGGGTGCCTCGAACGAAGCGAGAGGCAGGATGGAGCGCGAAGCGCGCAAGGTCCACAACGGTGACAGCCGGTACAAATGTCATTTATCTTAAACCTTGACTGACCTGTCCTGTTTGCCTGGAGGTATGACAGACAGAAGCTTTTGGGTAAGTCTTAAACCGTCTCGGCCTCTGAGTAGGCTTTCACTATCTCTGCCATCAGTGGATCTGACGGGAGAATGCCCGTGATTTTGCTGACGGTTGCTTCAAGTCCTTCATTGTCAATCATTTCTCCGAGCTGGACGCTCTGAGGGTCATTTTCATTCCTGAAATGCAGGGCGGCTCCGATTCCGAGCAGGAGCTTGTCGTATGGCAGCCCGAAACTCTTCGCCGTCATAAGCGGCTTGATGAGCCTGTCATCAGGGGAAAGTTTCCTGACAGGTTCGCGCCCTACCCTCGTGACATCATCTTTCAGGTAAGGATTGCGGAACCTTCCTATAATCTTCTCGATATACCGGAAATGTGCCTCGTGGTCAAATCCGAACTGCTTAACGAGTGCCTCACCGCTCTGCTGCATTGCCGCATGGACAAGCTCAAATATTTCCGGAACGGCGATGCTCTCCTCAATCGTTGCGCATCCCTTCATCTTTCCGAAATATGCTGTGATTGCATGTCCTGTATTGAGAGTGAACAACTTGCGCTCGATGTAAGCGAGAAGATTGTCGGCAAGGCTCATGCCCTCGATTTGCGGGACAGGCCCCACGAAAGCCTTCTCCTCCACGTCCCATTCATAATACCTCTCCACGACAACGTCTATCGGATTCTCGCTCCTTACCGGAGGCACGATTCTGTCCACTGCACAGTCCGGGAAGCCGGTATGTGCCAGGCACCACTCTTTCTGATTCCCGTCGAGATGCTCCAGAACTGCCTCTTTGAGCTGTGTGGTGGCCCGGAGTCCGTTTTCGCATGCAATGATGTTCAGGGGCTCCTCAATACCAGCCTCCATGCGGGCTATGATTCCCTTTGCGATTGCCGGAGCGATGAATTTCAGGATTCTCAGGCCGACGGCAGTAGTTATCAGGGAAGCTTCCTTGATTTTTTCCGTGATGGCATCCGTGGAGGAGTCAACCGCGCTGACACCGCTGATGAGTATGTCCTCGCTCTCCACATCCTTGATATGTACGGTATAATGTCCGTCTGCGTTGATTCTGTCTACGATTTCCTTGTTCACATCGGCAAAGATGACATTGTATCCTGATTTGGCCAGGACTGCACCGATGAACCCGCGGCCGATATTGCCGGCACCGAATTGAATTGCTGTTTTCATTATCAATGATTATTTAGTCTGTCTTTTTCCTATGATGCAAAATTAGCCAAAATCATTTTATTTCTGAATATATTTTGTAATTTTGTTGTGATATCGGAAACGGTATCGGAGAACAGACCATTATATTTCCAAAAAAGCGTTGAAACAGAAAATGAAAACGAAACTGACTGTAGAAGAACCATCCAGGAAGACCCCGGTGAGGGCAGAAGTGGATGTTCTGGTCGTGGGAGCAGGTCCCGCAGGTGTCATGGCCGCATGCGCTGCGGCAGGGCAGGGCCTCAGGGTGATGCTCATCGAAAGCAGGGGATATGTCGGAGGTAATCTGACCATAGGACTCCCGATTCTCGGATTTCTCGGAAGGAAAGGCAATCAGGTCATCAAGGGCCTGCCGCAGGCGTTCATCGACAGGATGAGGGCCAGGGGTGCCGCATCGGAACACAAGCCTTGCCGCAATCACGTGAGCCTCACAATAATAGAGCCGGAAGCCGCCAAGGACGAATTGCTCGGGATGTTGCACGATGCCGGGGTGGAACTGCTCATGTATGTGTTCTGCTCCGATGTCATCAAGGAAGGTGACGACGTCAAGGGTGTGATCATCGAGTCCAAGGAAGGCCGTGAGGCAATTCTCGCCCGGACTGTCATCGATTGTACCGGAGACGGGGACGTTGCCTGGCGTGCCGGAGTGGAATGCCACAAGGGAGGAGCCGACGGCGGAATGCAGCCTCCTACACTTATGTTTTCGATGAGGGGAGTGGACATGCCTGCGCTGAGGGATGCCATTGTAAATCATCCGGACGAATTTGACATGGATGTGATGCCTCCGGAGCAGTTCAGGACCGGTAAATTCATCACCGTCGGATTCAGGAAGAAGATTCAGGAGGCCAGGGCAGCCGGATATGAAATCCCGGTCGCAAGGACAATCCTGATCACCGGTATGGCTGAGGATGAGATTTGGGTAAATATGTCCAGGGTCTGCGGGGTGGATTCCACGGATCCTGCCAGCTACACCGAAGGCGAACTCGAGGCGAGACGCCAGACATACGAGGTCGAAAGATACCTTAGGGATTATATACCGGGATTCAGGAACGCATGGAGGGACAAGGTGGCCGCATTCATGGGTATCCGCGAGAGCCGTGTGATAGTGGGACGCTATGTCCTCACTGCTGACGATATCGTGTCTTGCCGCAGGTTCGATGATGCAATCGGAGTGGCCAGCTATCCGGTGGACATACATCACAGCCACGGGGATGATTGCACGATGGTATGGTGCGAAGACTGCTATGACCTGCCGTACAGGATGCTTGTACCGGAGAAAGTGGGAAATCTGCTTGTTGCCGGGAGATGTGCGTCAATGACCCATGAAGCCATGGCCTCGGCCAGGGTAATGTCATCATGCATGGCGATGGGAGAGGCTGCAGGACGCGCCGCAAGGATTGCCATTGCCGAGGGAGTTCCTGTAGCTGACGTGGATGTCGATGCGGTAAGGAAAGAGCTCGCCGATACCGGAGCCTATTTGCGGTAATTCTTCTGAATAACAATAACTTGCGATTTGAAAAAGTAATTTAAATTATATGATTGATATGAAAAGAGCGTTTGTTTCAGTCGCCGTGGCAGCGGCTTTGCTGGGATGCGGACAGGCATTTGCCCAGAACCAGACAGTCAGGGCTTTCTCTCACAGGGGAGGCCGCATGGAGAATGACGAGAACACAATCCAGGCTTTCCAGAAGAGCCATGAAATCGGCTACACCGGATACGAAACCGACATCAGGATGACGAAGGACGGAGTCCTCGTAGTCACACATGACAGCAATCTGGAGCGTACCACTGACGGCACAGGAGCCGTTGAGGAGAAGACATACAAGGAAATACAGGCACTGAACACCAAGAAGGGCCACAAGATGCTCAGCCTCGACGAACTCATGGAATTCCTGAAGGACAAGAAAGGCCTTTACGTCGAGTTTGAGCTCAAGACCAAGCCTGAGAGCCTGTATCCGCAGGAGCGGCTTGAGGAATATTGCGACAAGCTCTACAAGACCGTCATGAAGAAGAAGCCTGCCGATGCGGAGTTCATCTTCACTTCATCGGATTACAGAGGCCTGAGATACCTTATGGCGAAGCATCCGGGGGTTGACTGCCTCATGATTTCCTCAGACCCTGTCAGCGACAAGACCATTGCATTGGCCAAGGCTCTCGGTATCACAAGGATAGGATGCCACATGGAAGGCACCAGCAGGGACATGGTTGCCAAGGCCAAGAAGGCAGGCCTCGTGGTAAGCCTCTGGCCTACCACCAAGATCCAGGATTTCATCCTCGGATGCTATCTCGGAGCCGATTACCTCTGCACGGACATTCCGGAGGAGACAATGACGTTCATGAGCAACAACATGCCTTGGATAAAAATCAAATATTGACCTGAGTGATGAAGGTTATCCAAAAGTATCTTCTTGCGGCCCTGACCGGCCTTGCATTTCTGGCGTTTCCGTCTTCCGCCATTGCCCGTGAAAGGGAGATTGATCCCCTGAAATATGGCGGGGTTTATTACGTGCCGTCAGAGACAATGATTGACGTGCCGGCTGCTCCGGAAGGCTACAAGGCAGTCCACATCAGTACCTACAACAGGCATGGGGCCAGATATTCGGAAAGTGAATCCGCCTACAGGGTGCTGAAACAGGCTTTCGAGGCAGGAGAGAATTCGATGACTCCTTACGGAAAGGAGTTCGCCGATGCATATCTGGAATTCGAGAAAATCGCGCACATCCGGGTCGGGGATTTGACGCATCTCGGTTGGGACCAGCTGAAACGCCTCGGGGCCAAGATGTACGACTCGTGCCCTGACATTTTCTCCGCTGATCCTGAAATAAGGGCAATTTCTACATACGTGCCACGAGCCCTGCTGAGCATGACGGCATTCTGCAATGCATTGCTCGAGAAAGACAATACCTTGGACATACGTGAGGAGGAGAGCTTGATGTTCCTGGATTACCTGAACCCTTATTCCCCGCATTGTGAACTGAACCTGCCGGTGGACCAGTTCATCCGCAGCAAGAAAGCCTGGTGGTATGGGGAATGCCGGGACATGTTCAACAAACTCGTGGATTCAGACAAAATCCTGTCCAGGCTCTTTACCGACCTCAGCGTGCTCGAAGGAATCGACAGGTTCGAACTGCTGACGGCCCTGCATGTACTTGCAGTCGGTACGCAATGTATTGACAGCCATGTGTGTACATACGATTTCATGACCCTGTTCAAGGAGAAGGAACTGAAGGCCATGTGGGAGGTGGACAATTACCGCTTCTACGCCATCAAAGGCCCATGCCCGAAAAACCGCGGACGCGGATATCAGATAATGTGGCCAATGCTCGACAAGATGCTGGCGGACGGACGTGAGGCACTCGCTTCGGACAGACCTACCGTGAAGCTGCATTTCGGACATGACGGATGTCTAATGGGACTGCTGACCCTCATGGATGCAGGTGAATGGGGCAGGGAGACGGACGACCCTTACGAGGTCAAGGATTTCTGGCGCTCATACGAAATCCCTATGGCTGCAAATGCATGTCTGACGATATACAGGAAGGGGGATAGCCGGGAGGACGCATTGGTCAGCTTCGTGCTGAACGGAATCCCTGCGGACCTTCCTTTGGAGAAGGTGGGCGGATGCTATTACAGATGGGATGATTTCTGCCGGCATTATACGGAGACTGTTTCAAATGCAAGAAAGTCTCTTGCAGTGACTGACCGGGATCCGGTTGACGTGTATAAAAAGCTTGATTGATATGGACGATGTAGATGTGCTTATGCTGCACAGCAGGTTCTCCCCGTTGAAGCGGATTCTGTCTTATGATGTCTTCGACAGGGGATTCTGCGGCTGGATGACTTTGATGCCGAATTTCACAGAAGGCCCTGATTTCGATACTCCTCCGAGCATTGTCAACAAGGACCAGTGGCCTCCTGTCATGCTGAGTTCCGCGACTTACAGGTTCCCCGGCACTCACGGTTCAATGTCCGGAACTTACAGCCTGAAGCTTTCCACGAGACCTGTGGCTGCCCCTTATTCATGTCCTCCGGCACCCGGCTCCATGGGCCATGCCATCAAGAGGATGTCTTTCTGGCTGCCTGAGAGGCAATACCTGCAGATCGAGGCCTGGTTCGCCTATACGGCGGAAATGGACGTTGTGGACGGAAAAGGCCCCCAGCCGGGACTCCACGAGACTTCCGTGCGGGCGTTCGGTGCTGGCTTTGACGTTCAGGAGAGGGGAAACCGGTATTTCACCGGAATAAGGTATCTTAACTCCGTGGACGGTAAGCTGTTGCGCAAATGGCAATATGTCAGTGCCGCGGAGGTGTCCGACCGGGAATGGGCGTTCGGAACTGACGGTGACTGGTGCCGCAGGGGAGTTGACCCGTGGTGGTTCGGAAGGAGATATCCTGACGGCCGTCACGATGGCTACAAGGATGTGCCCGGCGGAACCCAGAATCTCTGCTACAACGAGACCGACGACAAGATCAACTGGCAGTACATGAGGATGAAGATAGATACGCTGAACCGGGAATATGTCGAGATGCAGTGTCAGGACAAAGTCTTCGACATGCGCGGCATACCGATTACGTATGTGGATGCATACGGGCGCATTGACGGCCTGATCAATCCGGTCTTCTGGGTGGAGTCAGATGCTGACCGACGGGTGTTCCTGTATGTTGATTCCGTCGTGGTGTCACAAGAATAGGAGGTTGATATGAAACAGTTCTATGCCTCCCATCTGGAGGTGAAAAAATACTTTTCGGAAGATTTTGAGACACATCCTTATGAAGCGGGGTGGGCTGACGAGGCAATTTTCTTCATCATGGTGGAGGAGATTAAAGGGGAGTCCCCCGTATTGGAAGCAAGGGTCCAGATATCCCATGACGGGATTCATTGGGCCGATGAGGGCACTGTTTCCGGGCCGATAACGGCTGCCGGACTGCATTTCGTCAGGGTTTCCCATTTCGGGAACTGGCTGCGGCTCGCCTGTTCGGTACGGGGAGAGGACGCATCCTTCAAGCTCAATATCCAGATAGCCTGCAAGGGATGACGCAAAGAGATTTTATAACGCATTGAATTAAACATATCGATATGTTAAAGACTAAATTATACAATCTGACATTGGCTCTAGCAGCCATCATCGCATTGGCCGGATGCGGCGGAAAACAGGCTTCATCAGCTTCAGGCAGCCCGCTTTCGGCAGGGGCCGGAGAAGTTCTTCCCCTCTGGGCCGAGGGATACATGGATATCCATTTCATCAACACCGGCAGAGGCGAATGTGCATTGTACATCTTCCCTGACGGCACCACCATGCTCGTGGATGCGGCAGGTTCCCTTCTCAAGTACCACGAGAAGATGCCTTCAGACCCGAAACCGAGCGCGGACGTGCCTTCGTCCGACGTGATCGAGCATTATCTCAGACATTATATGCCGGAGGCATCAAAAGGACGCCTCGACTATTATATGCTGTCCCATTATCATTCAGACCACATGGGCAGCTATGCAGATACATTGCCTATGCATCCTTCCGGAGAATTCCGCCTTGCCGGATTTGCCGACATCGGTTCGAGATTCCCTTGCGACAAGCTGATTTTCCGCGGAGACCCTGAGGTATATATTTCCGGAGACCATTCTTCGCAGCCTGCAATGGACAATCTTTTCGCTTATGTGAAATGGGCGGAGAAGGAAAACGGTACCAAATTCGAGTATATGGAACCGGGCCGGGATGACGAGATAGTTCTCAAGAAGAATGCTGAGGCATATCCTGGATTCAAGGTGCAGAACATTGCCGCGAGCGGTTTCGTCTGGACCGGAAGCGGAGTGGAGAGCCGTACGCAGATTCCTTCGAAGGAGGAACTTGCCGGGGCCGGAAAGGAAGCATACCCTGCAGAGAACATCATGAGCTGCGTTTTCACCGTGGATTACGGAAAGTTCAATTATTATTGCGGCGGAGACCTCCAGTACAATGGCAGGAGCGAATATCCTTACAAGGACATGGAATCCCAGGTGGCCGGCGTGCTTTCCGAGGTGGATGTGATGAAGGCTGACCATCATGGTACAGGAACCACCAATGCCGAGTCGCTCGTAAAGGTGCTGAACCCTTCTGCAGTGGTCATCAATGTCTGGCGTGATGTCCAGCCGAACAGGGCTACCGTGGAGAGAATTTTCACAATCCGTCCTGACTGCATGGTTTACACTACCAATATGGCTGACCTGAACCGGGAGATTCTCGGGGAATATATCCAGAAGCTCGTCGCCACCAACGGTCATGTGGTCATAAGGGTGGCTCCTGGCGGAGATACTTATTACATTTACGTGCTGGATGACACCAATGAGGAATACCGGATTGCGAAGGTTTCCGGTCCATGTTCTTCAAGATAATTTCTGTCGGGATAAATAAAGATAAAATAATAAGTGACGGTTGACCATCAACGGCTGACCGTCACTTTTTCATGCTGCGTATTGCGCTACGGTTTGTGCAGCATCTTATGTATGTTTTGTTATAGGAATCTGAAGCAGGTTATTATTTTCAGCTTCCTAAGGAATCTGAAGCTTCAGCTTCCTGAGAAATCTTACTCGCTTAAGAGATCGATTCCTTTTGATTCCATTTCTTTCTGCAGGATATGTACATCCAGTTCCCTCGGGGTGCATCCGGACTTTGCGCTCAGGGCTGCGGCAATGCCGACGGCTTCACCCATAGCCATGCAGATGGACATCACCCTGTAGGACGCATGGGCCCTGTGGGTGCCGGATATGCATCGTCCGGCCACGAGAAGCCCTTCGATTCCGCGCGGAAGGAAACATCTGTAAGGCAGGTCATAAGGCTTGCAATACTGGATTTTCTCCTCGGCCTGTCCTGCACCGGCAGGATTGTGTATGTCCACGATGAACTCTGCCTTGTGCACTATAACGTCCCCGAACCGGCATCCTGAAGCGAGTTCTTCAGCGGTTATTACATAGTCTCCCATCACTCGTCTGCTCTCCCTTACACCTGTGGTGGTTCCGCTGGAAATGCATCTGCAGTTCTCGTATCCCGGGAGATATTTGTGGAAAAACTCCATCAGCACCGGTATCTGGCGCCTCAGCTCAAGCTCAGCCTTGAAAATGCTGCCGGCGTCCGTAATGTCCACTCCGTTCACCTGTGTGGTATTGACCTGCCTCTGGCCCGGCACTGTGGTCGGATGAAGCCTGACTGCAGCGAGATTTGCAGGCAATTTGCCCTCACCGGCACATTTGCGGCAATAGTCGAGAAACTTCATCCCGTTCAGCTCCACCTCGTCCACGTCACCTATGCAGATTACCCCGCAGCTCTCGTCCACGCCGTCGATCGTGAATTCCAGAGTGACCGGCTGCATGAGTCCGTCCTCGCGACCTTTCCCGATACCCGCCCCGGCAAGATATGAAACCACTGCGTCTCCAGTGGCGTCCACGACCACCTGTCCTTCAATAGCCAGCAGGCCTTCATTCGTTGCTGCCACTATCCCGCGAATCCGGTTCCCGTCCTTGAGGACAGATGCAACCTGGCTCTGGAGATAAACGTCAATATTCTCATTGTCAAGGAATTCCGACAGGACAATCTTCGCGTTTTCGAAATCGTGCGCCTTTCCGGTGACACCGATCATGTCATTGTCCGGCACTCCGAGCAGTTTGACAATCTCATCCCTCATCGTTCCCTTTCCCACCATTCCGAGGATCGGCCCCACATAACCGGCTGTAAGATTGCCCCCGACCACTCCGTAACGCTCCACAAGGGCGACTTTCGCTCCCTCCCGTGCAGCAGCCACGGCACAGCAGATTCCGGCAGGGCCTGCCCCCGCCACGACAACGTCATATTTGCCGGCAAGCCCGGCTTTTTCCGTCAAATCCATTACGGTCATGATATTACAATGTCAATTGTCCAGGTTTGCACCGAAGTCCAGCAGGATTCCGCGCAAAGCCTCTATGTCAACTTTATCAACATCTACCCCGTTTTTCACGCTCAATGCAGCAGCGGCTCCTGCCGCCTGTCCCGTACCCATGCATGAAGCCTGTACCCTGAGTGACGCAAATGCCACAGGATCAGCGGACAGGGCCCTTCCTGCCACGAGATAGTTCGGGAACGAAGGAGTGTAAAGGCTCCTGTAAGGCACGAACCCGGCATCTTTCATGAATTCGCATCTCTGCCTGGTGGAACCGGCGGAATGTATGTCCACAGGATGGCATCCGCGGGATACAGTGTCCTCGAATTTCACGCAGCCGAGATATTCCTCCCCGGTGAGGACATGCGCACCGAGCAGATGCCTGGTCTCCCTTACTCCGGTCTGCGGCGCTGTCGCGAGCAGGAAACTGTCGGCAAATGCAGGTATGTGTTTCTTCATCAGGCTTGCGAACAATGCAGCATGCTCGTGCAGAGTGCATTCGGCATCTGTGGCTGCATCCGTGTCGGTCATGTCCACGTTAAGCCTCGTGATGTTCACTAAAACTATTCCCTTGGCAAGCACTCCGCAGTACCATGGGCCTCCGAATACCGGAATGTGCATTGTCTCCCTGAGTTCGGTCAGCACTTTCCTCATGTCGAGATCCACATAATTCACTCCCTGCCTTGAATGCCTGATCATCGGCAGATTGTCTGTATCAGCCCCTCCGAGCATGAATATCAGGGATGCCGGCTGGAGTTCCCCTTTCCTGACCTGCATCGGCACGCCTGCAAGGGCACCGAGGTCGGCGTCTCCGGTGGCATCCACGAAGACGCGGCCTGAAATTGCCCGTGCCCCGCTCTTGCCTTCCATCACAATATGCGTGATCCTGTTGCCGGAGTCCTTGATGCAGTCCGTGATATAGGAATGCAGGTACAGTTTCACACCGGCCTCAAGAAGCATTCTCTGGGCCGTGAGCTTGTATATTTCCGGGGCGAATGTGATATTGCCGAGAGGCTTCTCCTCTTCCGCTCCTCCAACTTCCGCCATCCTCGACACGAATTCCCAAGGGAGACCGTCGATGATTCTGCGGCCGTTGTAATTGAATACGCTTATAGGAGCCACGAGACCTGCAGTGGCCATTCCGCCGAAGAATCCGTATCTCTCGACGATGGCTGTCCTTGCCCCGCCTCTTGCGGCAGCTATTGCCGCCATAACTCCGGATGGGCCTCCTCCGCATACCACGACATCATAGTCGCCGCACAGGGGTACGTTCCTGGTCTGTGTAATAGTAGAGTTCATGATAGGTTTATTATATTGGTTTGTCAACAATGTTTGCGCCTGCGTACGAACTCGCGGATTCCGAGCGCCAGAAGCGAAATGCCGAGGAATGTTGCGCCGCAAATCAGGAGAATCGTGTGCTGTCCTTCATTGAAGATGGAAAGAAGGAGCAATACAATTCCGATTGCCACGTAAGATCCTGACAATATGTTGAATGCGAAATTCGAATAGACCGAGCCGGCTTTCTTGTTCTTCTCTTTTTCCTCTTCCGTGAGGACCTTCTCGCCGTTCCTGTAATGTACTGCAAGACGTTCCCAACCCGGGTCGAGAGGCCCCCGTCTCGTGGCAATCTCGAAAATGGCCAGGAAGGTCACGGGAAATACAAGTCCGATGAACGCATCCGTGAATTCAGGATGTGCCGATACGAAATCGTGCAGGATGACCCCGGATTTGGTCAGCAGGGCTGCCACATAAGTGATACCCATCGCTATGAACACGTTCTTCTGGCTGATGTGTTTCGAGTAGAGTCCCCAGATGGACGGTATGAAAAGCGGTGAAATCACGAGAGTAAGCAACGAAACGACCACTTTCTCCGCTCCTCCGAGATAAGGTATAAGAATCGCCACAATGGTCATGAAGGCTCCGTACAGGAATGTGAATGTCCTTCCGACCCTCATCAGTTTCCTGTCATCCGCCTTTGGCCTGAGCTGCTTGTAGATATCGTATGTGAACACGTTAGCATAGACATTGAGGTTGCCGGAAGCCATGCTCATTGTCGCGCTCAGCATAGCGGCCATCATCATTCCGAGCATTCCGGCCGGCAATACGAACTGGCTCATCATCATATAGGCCTGCTCTGGATTGGCGTTTCCGTTTATGAGACGGTATGTCAATGTCGGGACATAGAAGAACAACGGGGTGACGAGGTACAGGGCTGCCACGAGGTAGGATGTCTTTTTCGCATCCTTAATCGACGGTACGCTGATGTATCTCTGCACGAACGCCCAGTCACCTCCGAGCATGAACACGTTGAGGAACAGCCACAATACCATCCATACCCAGGAATACTGGCTCGTGAACAGATGGAAGAATGCAGGCGGGGCGTTCCGGATGAACTCCGGTATTCCGCCTACTGCGTTGAACGACATCGGAATCATGATCAGTATCATGGCCATGAGGATGGCGAACTGCAGCAGGTCAGTGATGAGAACGGCGATGAAACCGCCTGCCGTGGTGTATACCAATGTTATCACGCCGAGCACCAGAATCGCCCATGTGACTGACAGATGCCCTGTCTCAGGGTCTGCAAAGAACGAGCCCTCGGGAAGAGGCATCAGGACGACTGCCATCACCGCCACGGCGTACAGGGCCACAGCCGTGTGGAATCCCTTGCCGATCATTCCGGTTATCGTGAAGAAATTGATCATCGGCTTGCCGTAGCGGATTCCGAGATATTCGGCCGGGGAACTGATGTCCATGCTGGCCCATTTCCCGGCTATCCATTTGCCGATTATCAGTGATGCGACGCCGAGCATCAGCCCGACTACTATTGCAACAACTCCGGAGCGGTAGGCGACACCGCCCCAGACTACGAAAGTGCTGGCTGAGAAAATGGTCATGTAGGTCGAAAGGCCTGACAGCCACCAGGATGAATTCTTCCCGGCGATGAACATTTCCTTGCTGCTCTTGATGTTGCGGCCGAGCAACGTCCCCAGTGCTATGAGACCGAGGAAGTAGACGGCAATGATGATGTAATCGGTAGCAACCATATATATTTAGTGTTTCGTTATGTCATGGATGGTTTCCGGAATGTGAAGTTAGGCCGTAATTTCCAAAATGAAAAATAATTTAAACATTTTAATCCGTGTAAACGATTACATCCTTTGTAAACGTTTACATCCCGCAGATTTCCGCATTTATTCCGCCGCCCCTTTGCTTTTTGCCTCCAATGTTGTAATTTTGATACATGTACTCAAGTTTCGCATGGCGAAAACCTCTATTTGAGGCCGAAAGGCCGAGAGTAAGTCCCTTTCCCGGGGAAAGGGATTTAGGAAAAGGGTAGCGTATACAAAAATGTGCGTCGGCCTTTTGTTCGCATTGAGCGACAGTTCCTTTGAAGGCTATTATTTGCTGCATACGA
The DNA here is from genome assembly GCA_004552615.1 of Bacteroidales bacterium. Classification (GTDB taxonomy): domain Bacteria; phylum Bacteroidota; class Bacteroidia; order Bacteroidales; family UBA932; genus Cryptobacteroides. Next base: position 35,513 of record SFNZ01000006.1, read on the forward strand.
GGCTTGAATTTATTTGGATATGGCAAAACGTATAACCATCAAGGACCTGTCAGAATACCTGTCATTGTCCACAGCCACAGTCTCACGCGCCTTTTCTGGCAGCCGCCACATAACGGAAGAGACGCGCAGGAAAGTGCTTGATGCTGCCAAAGAATTGGGATACAAGCCGAACATGGATGCGGTGAATCTCAAGACCAGGCACATCAAGACGGTCGGCGTGATTCTGTGCGAACTTGCGACGGACATCCCTTCTGTAATAATCCGCGGTATTACCAATGTGCTGTATTCCAATGGGATAAAGGTCATTATCGCATGCTCTGACGACGACCCTGACAGGGAGAAGGAGAATCTCCTGATGATGGAGAAATACGGGGTGGACGGTATCATAATATCCCAATGCGGATTCAACGAGAACAAGGAAGAATACCGGAGGATAATGGACCAGGGAACGCCTATGATATTCATTTGCAGGGCTGTACCAGATTCTTTCATGGTGGACAGGGTTATGGCGGATGAATATACGGGGGTGTATTTCCTGATGGAGAAACTGATATTGTCCGGAAGGAAGAGGATATGCCACATCCACGGGCCGAAAGACCTTTTCAATTCCGAGGAACGGGCCATGGCCTACAGGGACGCTCTCGCGCGATACCGTATTCCGTATGACGAGAATCTCCAGGTTTCCTGCGGCCTTGAGCTCGAGGACGGAGTCGTGGCCGTGGACGAACTCGTGAGCCGGAACATTGACTTCGATGCGGTTTTCGCCTTCACGGATACGGTAGCGGTGGGTGCGTTGCAGAGATTGCTCGAGATAGGCTACAAGGTTCCGGAGCAGATTGCCATAGCTGGATTTGCAGGGAACATGCTCACTACCTGCACGATACCGAAGTTGAGCACGGTCAGCCTGCCTTCGATGGAGATTGGCCGGAAGGCCGCCGAACTGCTTTTGGACAAGTTCAGTACTCCGGATGCCCCGTGCCAGAAGGTTGTGCTGAGTACCAAACTGATATTGAGACATTCCACCGGGATTTGATTCCGGGGAGGAAACTAATAAATACTGAAACAACTGATCATTATGTACGTTATAGGAATGGATTTCGGCTCCGATTCCGTAAGGGCGGTGCTGATAGAGACGGAAGGTGCCGAAGCCGGCAGGGAAGTTGCCGGATGTACCTCATATTATGCAAGATGGAAGGAAGGACTTTATTGTTGTCCTTCGGAAAACCGGTTCAGGCAGCATGCCCTGGATTATCTCGAGTCGATGAGGACTGTACTGAAGGAGGTCATTTCGGCCTGCCCTGACAAATCCCGTATCGTTGCAATCAGTGCGGATGCGACGTGCAGCACCCCTTGCCTGGTAGATTCGTCTCTTGTCCCGCTTTGTCTCAAGCCCGGATTCGGGGAAAATCCCGATGCGATGTTCGTGCTCTGGAAAGACCATTCCGCGATGAAGGAGTCCGATGAGATCGATGCTGCCCTCAGGAAATCGCCTGTGGACTATGCCTGTCACAGCGGCAGTGCATATTCCCCGGAGCGTTTCTGGTCCAAAGTCCTACATCTCCTGCGCCGCTCGGAAGAAATACGGGATGCTGCCTGTGGTGCCGTCGAACTATGCGACTGGATTCCGGCGGTCCTGACCGGGTGCAATAATCTCGGGGAACTCAGGGCAAGTCATTGTGCAGCAGGAACCATGTGGTTCCACGATCCGAAATGGGGAGGATATCCTCCGGAGGAATTCTTTGCCGGGATTGACCCTCTCCTGCTTCCGATATTGAGGAATATGCCGCAGGACAATTTCACGCCGGACCACATTTCAGGACATCTCTGCCCGGAATGGGCAAGCGAACTCGGCATTCCGGAGACAGTAGTCGTGGGCGTTGGCAATATCGACAGCCATACTTGTTCCGTAGGATCAGGGGTTGCCGACGGAAGGACGGCCATGAGTTTCGGGACATCTGCATGTTATATGAGCGTGGTCCCGTCGGAGAAGATGGGAGACAGGCTCATCAAGGGAGTATATGGACAGCTGGACGGCAGCATTATCCCCGGTTATGTAGGACTGGAAATCGGATTGCCGGCCTTCGGGGATGCATTCGCATGGTTCAGGAGGCTGCTCAGCTGGCCGCTTGAAAAATATGCCTCTCCTGAAGAACGTGAGAGAATAGGTGACATGATTCTTGCCGGGCTGAACGAGGAGGCTTCCGGGCTCGTTCCGAAGATGGACGCGCCTCTTGCCACCGATCATTTCAACGGGCGCAGGACTCCTACCATCAACACCTCCCTGACAGCTTCCTTGACCGGGCTGAAAATCACTTCTTCGGCTGCGGAAATATATTATTCCATAATCGAGGCCACTGCCTTCGCCACGAGGGCCAATCTCGAGTTCCTCGTTTCAGGAGGCGTTGATATTCATGAACTTGTCGCGCTCGGAGGGGTCGCCCATAAGTCTCCTTTCGCAATGCAGATGATAGCGGATGTCACGGGATATGAACTCAATGTCTCTTCGGAGAAGAATGCCGGGGCGAGGGGAGCGGCGATATATGCTGCGACCGCTTCGGGATTGTTCCCTGACGTGCCTTCCGCACAGAAAGCCCTGTGCCTGCCATGCTGCAGGACTTACCGGCCGAACCTTTCCGTGAAGGAGATTTTCGATGCCAGATACAGAAGGTATCTTGCAACAGTGGAATTCAATGAATCTGACATAACCGGTGAAGGAAAATGAAAGGGAACATCACCATTGTCCTGGCCGTGCTGCTTATTGCCGGCAACAATGCAGGAGCTCAGATAATCCGTAATCCGGAAGCAGCTGCGTATCTCAGGGAAGATCTCACCCGTGCCGGGGTCAACAGCAATTGCTACGAGTTCCCGGAATTGAAGGATACTCCGGCTCCGAAAGGGTACAAGCCGTTCTATATCAGTCATTACGGACGTCACGGCTCCCGTTCGGACTGGGGCTCGGCCAATTACGCGAGACTTGAGAAAGTGCTTTCGGAAGGGAAGGCAGCAGGTATTTTGACGCCGGGTGGAGATTCTCTGCTGACATTGACACGGGAAGTGATTCGTCTTCATGACGGGATGGACGGGCGTCTCGTCCCGAGGGGCTTGTACGAGCACAGGATGCTGGCTGACAGGATGTTCCACAGATACAGGAGGGTGTTCACGAAAGGGAGCGGGAAGATTTCCGCGGTTTCGAGCATGGTGCCGCGATGCATGCTGAGCATGACGGCTTTCACGGACAGGCTTTCCGAACTGGACCCTGGGCTGGATATCCATTGGGATGCCGGAGAGAAAATCCAGGCTTATGTGGACAATGTATGTCCGTCTGACATTGACAAGTCGGCATACCGTATAATTGATTCGCTCTACGCTGCGGAAGTGCCTGATACTGTATTGATTTTCAGGAGACTATTCACTGATGCAGAGGCCGGACGCAGGATTGCCGGAGATCCGGTACAGTTCCAGAGAGACATTTTCGCTGCCGGCAGGGTGCAGGATCCGTTCGGACTTGATGGCAATATCATGGCGTTCCTGCCGTTCGACGTAGTGTACCACAATTGGGAGTATGTGAATATCAATCATTTCCTGCATCAGTGCAATTCCGAGGAATTCGGAGACCGCAGGCTTCCGGCGGTCCGGAATCTTGTGGATGATATAGTGTCGAGGGCTGATGATGCCATAAGGACCGGCAATCATGCGGCTGACCTCAGGTTCGGTCATGATTATCCTGCCTTGAATCTGGTCTGTTATCTCGGTTTCGAGGGCGTGGGTGAGCGTTATGATGTCGAGGCGGCAAGGCAGCATTTCAACGGCTCGCTCTATTTCCCGTTCGCCATGAGCATCCAGATGGTTTTCTACCGCAACAACTCCGGTGACATTCTCGTGAAGTTCCTTCTCAACGAGCAGGAGACCCTTCTCCGCGGCCTTGCCCCAGTCTCCGGCCCGTATTACCGCTGGAACACCGTCAAGGCGAATCTGAAAGGGTATTTGCAAAGGTCTTCCCATGCCTGATAGCAAAGGCTGGGAGAAAAGGACGTACAAAAGATGTCAAGGGCAAGATATGCGGTGTCCGGGTCGAGACGATAGAGAATCCTATGATGCGTGACCTTAGGATACTGGACAAACTGGTGGACGAGCTGGCCAAAAGGTAGCCGATTGTGAAGGTTACGGGGAAAAGAAAATAATCTAGAGCTTTTGAGAAATGATTTAATTCAAGTATATTTGTATACATTAAGCCGTTTCTTCCGGAATATCTGACTGTAAAACAATAATCTCAATCATGAAAACGTCCAGACTGTGTTTATCATTTTTGGCAATCTCTTTGATTGTCTCAACGGGAGTCATCTCATGTGAAAAATACGATGACTCTTCTCTTGTTCAACAGATAGAGGACCTGACTCGGAGAGTGGTAAAGCTGGAAGAACTATGCAGCAATATGAATACCAATATTATGTCTCTCAAGCAGATGTTGACGGCCTTGCAGGAAGAAGACCGCATCGTGGGTGTGAGCAAGGTAACAGTGAATGGAGAGGAGGTGGGCTATATACTTGATTTCTCCATCCTTGCCATTATAGATAGTAACAGCACCGCTCCTGGAGAAATCAAGTATATAGCCCACCTCCTCTCCATTCACTGTTACCTTGCTCACACCCACGATGCGGTCTTCTTCCTGCAAG
>SFNZ01000045.1 GCA_004552615.1 Bacteroidales bacterium
TATCCTCATTCCCCGATGCTTCCCACAAGCACATTTCATTCAATGTACCAATGTGAAGACATGCCGGTTCCGGAGTCTATTGACGACAATATGACAGATTCTCCTTATAAGAATCAGAACGGAAGGAACGCGTTGCCGGAATATCGGGACCCTGAACTTATAAAGTATATGATGAAGAATTATTTCGGGCTCGTGTCCGAGATAGATTATTGGGTGGGAAAAGTTCTGGACACGCTGGAGGAAATCGGAGAAAGAGACAATACCATAGTCGTGTTCGTATCGGACCATGGCGAGATGCTGGGAGCTCATGGTCTGAACGGTAAAGCTAATTTCTATGAAGAGGCTGCTCATGTTCCGATGATTGTATCCTATCCTGGAAAGATTCCTGCAGGAACAGTTGTTGATGCTCCTGTCAACTCAATAGGAATATATGCAACAATTCTTGACTACCTCGGGATACAGGACGGGCAGACCCACAGGCCGGACGAACCGTCTTTGAGAAGATTCATAGAGGACAAGAAGCTTGCTAGTTCTAAAGAGGTATTCGCTGTGTCTGAATGGCCTTCCGACAGCGTGCCTGGGATGATGATCCGTACCAGTGAATGGAAATTGATGATAGGCAGGACCGAAACGGCAAAAAGCGTGGATGCCCTGTATGACATGGTAAATGACCCTTACGAGACCACCAATCTTCTGGCAGGACCGGATGGTAAGAAATATATGAAAATGGCCCGGAATCTCCAGATGAAACTGGTGGAGAATCTTGAATACAGACACAGTCCATACGCAGAAAGTGTAAGGAAGCGCATTCTTACCTGCGGGAAATAGCAGTCCCTACAGCAGCAGGCCGGAGAGGAAGATGATTCCGATGACGAGAGGGGCGATGTAGCGGACGAGGAAATAGACGGCTTTGAAGCAGCGGACATTGAAACGGAGGGTGCCGCCGTTCGTGAACTCGTCATAGACATCGGACTTCTTCATTTTCCAGCCGACAAACAGAGAGAAGAGCATGGCGCCGATTGCCATCAGGAAATTCGACGATATCCAGTCACAGAACTCGAACAGGCTGTTGCCGAAAATGCGGAATTCGTTCATCGGGCCGAATGACAGGGAACAGAGACATCCCAGTGTCCAGGTCCCGGCAAAGACGGTGAACGTGGCCACTCCCCTGCGCATCTTCTTCTCTTCGACCAAATATGCGACGCCCACTTCCATGAGCGACACACCGCTCGTAAGCGCGGAAACCAGGATTGTCACGAAGAACAATATCGAAATCACTCCGCTCACCACCGGAGCGGACTCGGCCATCGTGGCGAATACGAAAGGCAGGCTCTCGAAGATCAGTCCGGGGCCTGCTCCCGGTTTCACACCTGCCGAGAACACCGCAGTCATCACGGCGAATCCGGCCATAAGCGCGAACATAAGGTCGAATATCGCAGTCCCGAACCCGGACACGAGCAGATTCTCGTTCTTGCTCACATAAGAGGAATACACCAGAATGGTCCCCACTCCAAGGGACAGGGAATAGAACGACTGCCCCATCGCGGCCAGAATCACCTCGGAATCAATCTTGGAGAAATCCGGTTTGATCATATATTCAACGCCTTCCATGGCCCCCGGCAATGTCAGGGAATAAACGAGGATGATCAAAATCAGCACGAAAAGAATCGGAACGGACCAGTTGCTGAACTTCTCGATGCCGCTCTTGACTCCAGCCGTGAGAATGACCGCGCAGGTGCCGAGGAACGCAGTATGGCATACAATCGGCATCCACGGCTGGGATATGAACCCGGCAAACATGGATGTAATCTCCTCTTTCGGAGTCGAATTGAAGCTGAAAGCCAATGACTTGACGAGATATTCAATGGACCATCCGCCGACCACGCTGTAATAAGACACGATGATGAGCGGCGCCAGGATGGTGAGAATGGAAAGCCATTTCCACTTCGTCCCCGGGGCAAGTTTCTCCATCGCCCCGTATGTATTTGCATGCGAACGTCTCCCGATGATGGCTTCAGCCAGGAAAATCGGCATCGAAAGGAATATGGAGGCAATTATATATACGAATATGAAAGCCGCCCCGCCATGCTCTCCCGCCAGATACGGGAATCTCCAGATATTTCCCAGGCCGATTGCCGACCCTGCCATTGCCATAATGATGGCCAACCGGCCTCCAAAATGTTCTCTTCTTGCCTCCGCCATTTTGTTAAGGTTTTTGTTTGTTCGCCTTATAGTTCTTAAATAAATGAACTTGTTTCAAATTTTGCTTACAATCTGTAAGCATATTCCAGCCAAAGGCTTCAAAGATATTATTTAACTATATATCCATTAAGCCTTTAGGCGAATGCAAATTTAATAAATCAAAGTAAAAAATCAAAGCAGCATTATTATCTGGGCTGAAATGACCCTGAGAAACATGCAGACCGGATAGACGGTGGCATAGGCCACGGAAGGCTGGTCATCCTCCACGGTGCCCAGCGCATAGTCGAGTGCTATCGGATTGGCCATAGCTCCGCAAAGAAGTCCGACATTGGACGCATATTCGGTGGAACAGAAACGCGATGCCACATAGCCGATTACCAGGACCGGGACCATAGCCATGAGAAGGCTCGCACCAATCCACAACAGACCCTCAGGACGGAAAACCGTAGCGAAGAACCCCGGACCTGCACTCAGGCCGAGACCGGCGAGATAGACCGTTATTCCGAGTTGCCTCAGCATCAGGCTCGCGCTATGCGTGGTATAGGTCGCAACATGGATACGCGGACCGAACGCACCCATGAGGATGCCGACGATTATCGGGCCTCCGGCAATACCGAGCTTAATCGGGACGCTCATTCCCGGTATCATTACAGGCACGCTTCCGACAAGGAGGCCGAAAATGATTCCGAGAAAGAGAGAGAACAGATTCGGAGTCCTGAGTTCCTTCTCCTGATTGCCGAGCACCTCTGCGACATTGTCAATGGCTCTCTCCTGCCCGACGATGGTGAGTTTGTCACCCATCTGCAGGTGCAGGCCGCTGGACGGAAGAATGTCAATGCCCGCCCTGTTAACACGTGTGATATTGATACCGAATGCGTTGCGGAGATGAAGATCTCCGAGTTTTGCGCCGTTCATGGAAGGCTTGGTAACGAGCACGTGATGGGATACCAGCACTCCGTCTATGGAATTCCAGTCGATATTCTTGCTGTTCCAGTCCTTGTCCACCTTTTCTCCGAAAATCATTTCCACGGAACGGACGTCACGCTCCTTTGAAAGCACGAGGACATGTTCCCCTTTCTCGAGGACAGTGTCTCCAGTCGGAATTATCACCTTCCCCTGCCTGCCGTCCGACTCGTCCGAGGCGCCGTTGAACTTCCAGACTCTCGAGACCACGAGATGTATTGAGACAGCCTCCATTATCTCCTTGATGGTCCTGCCGTATACTGACGGGTTGCTCACCCTGAGTTCGGTCACGAAAGCCTGCATATTGTGGTCCTCGGACTTGCTCCGGTCTTTTTTCAGGAAAAGGACCTTCAGTATTATCACGCACAGAATCACGCCGATGACTCCGAAAGGATAGCCTACAGCACAAGCGACAGCCATCTCATTGGATTCCGCTACTGCCGAAGGGTCTGCCTGCAGCAAGGACTGCTGCGCCGCACCGAGCATCGGGGTATTGGTGACGGCTCCGGAGAAGAGGCCCATCGACACCGGCAATGTCATATCGGTAAACCAATTGAAACACAGCATCATAAGTGTACCGAGAGCCAGTACGCCGAAAGCGAGGATATTCATCGATATGCCGCCCTTTTTCAATGAAGGGAAGAAGCTAGGTCCGACCTGGAGGCCGAGCGAATACACGAAAAGCACGAGGCCGAAATTCTGGGCAAGGAGAAGCATCTGCGGGTCTATCGACAAGCCGAGATGTCCGGCGAGGATACCGGCGAAGAAGACGAATGTCACGCCAAGGGACACTCCGCGTATTTTGATCTTGTTGCAGGCCAAGCCTGCCGCGCAGATGAGGGACAGGACCAGAATAGCCTGGACAAATGTATGTTCAAAAAACAAATCGTACAGCCAATTCATACCGAAATTTTAAATAAGACGGCAAACATAGTCAATATTTCCGACTTATGTGCATAATTTATGGAGTTTTCGTAACTTAGCAGTTTGTTATGAACGGATTTGATATTTTCCTTTTAGTGATGGCAGTGACCGCACTGCCTGTTTTCATAGCCCTCTTCTTCATTGACGCGGGCTATGGCAAATTTTACAATCCCAAATGGGGCCCTGCCGTGGGCAACAGGCTCGGATGGGTCCTTATGGAGTCCCCGGTATTCTTCGCGATGCTGGCCCTCTGGTGGTTCTCCGACATGAGGGGTGATGTGGCGAGAATCGTGTTCTTCCTGCTGTTCGAACTGCATTATTTCCAGAGATCGTTCGTGTTCCCGATGCTCATACGCGGCAAAGGAAAAATGCCGCTCTCAATCATCTTGATGGCTGTCATCTTCAATCTGCTGAACGCCGCGATGCAGGGAGGATGGATATTCTATGTATCTGAGCCGGAACATTATACGGCCGGATGGCTGGAAAGTCCGCAGTTCATTGCCGGAACTCTCATATTTTTCGCGGGAATGTTCATCAACATCCAGTCCGACTCCATCATCAGGAATCTCCGCAAGCCGGGCGACACGAAGCATTATTTGCCGAAGAAAGGCCTTTACAGATATGTCACGAGTGCCAACTATCTCGGAGAGTTCGTCGAATGGTGCGGATTCGCTGTATTGACCTGGTCATGGTCCGGAGCCCTGTTCGCAGTATGGACATTCGCCAATCTTGCGCCGCGTGCGGCAAGAATCTACGAAAGATACAAGACTGAATTTGCCGGGGAACTGGACACGAAGAAGGTAAAGCGCATGATCCCGTTCATATGGTAATTGGAAATTGAAGATATAAGGAATATTATGGAAAATGAATCCAGGATTTTCACGCCGGTGCAGATAGGCCCGGTGACATTGCGCAACAGAGTTATCCGCTCCGCCGCATTTGAGAACATGGCTTACAACAACAGTCCTTCACAGGACCTCTACGACTACCATGTGGCCGTGGCGAGAGGAGGTGTCGGCATGACCACCCTTGCATACGCCGCCGTGGCGCAGTCAGGCCTGTCTTTCAACGGACAACTCTGGATGCGGAAGGAGATTGTGCCGGGGCTGAAAAAAATCACTGACGCAATCCATGCCGAAGGAGCCAAGGCTTCCATCCAGCTCGGGCATTGCGGCAACATGACCCACCGCGCGACTTGCGGATGCATGCCCGTGGGAGCGAGCGGAGGCTTCAACATGTATTCCCCTACATTCGTGAGAAAGCTCAAGGTCAATGAGATATACGATCTCGTGAAAGACTTCGGCAATGCCGTCAATCTTGCCCGTGAAGCCGGATTCGACTGCGTCGAGATACATGCCGGACACGGATATCTCATAAGCCAGTTCCTGTCCCCTTATACAAACCACCGCCACGACGAATTCGGAGGCTCTCTCGACAACAGGATGAGATTCATGCGCCTCGTGATAAATGAGGTGATGAAGGCCGCAGGTGACGACATGGGAGTTATCGTGAAAATGAATATGCATGACGGATTCAAGAGCGGAATGCAGAGACCTGAATGCCTCGAGGTGGCTAAAGAGCTCGAACGCCTCGGAGTCCATGCCATAGTGCTTTCGGCAGGATTCGTCAGCAAGGCGCCGATGGAGGTGATGCGCGGTGCAATGCCTCTGAAGACTCTCGCCTACTACATGGACATGAAGAAGTTCTGGTGGCTGAAGGCGGCCCTCCATACCATCGGACGTTTGCTGATACCTACGGTGCCTTATTCCGAAGGATATTTCCTCGAAGACGCAAAGCAGTTCCGCGCAGCCGTGAAACTTCCTCTCATTTATGTGGGAGGTCTGGTCTCCAAGGCCAAGATGGAGGAGGTGCTCGATGCCGGGTTCCAGGGGCTCCAGGTAGCCAGGGCACTCGTGCACGACACTGATTTCGTGAACAAGCTCCGTTCGGGAGAGGTCACCTGCAGCGGTTGCAGGCACTCGAACTATTGCATCGGGCGCATGTACACCCTGGAGATGCGCTGCCACCACTGCGTGGAGAACATGCCGAAGTCATTGAAAAAGGAAATCGAAAAGGCGGAGGCGGAACTATGATCGCACTTGTGACAGGAGGAAGCTCGGGAATCGGGCTCGAATTTTCAAGGCAGCTTGCAGCCAAGGGATATGACCTTATAATTGTCAGCAATAGGCAGGACCAGCTCAATGATGTATGCGGGCCTCTCGCGAAAGAGTTCGGGGTGAAGGTAATACCTCATTTCCAGAATCTTGCAGAGACGGATGCGGCTGAAAAGCTGGTGGAATGGTGCTCCTCGGAAGGCATTCTTCCGGACATCCTCGTGAACAATGCCGGAATGTTCTTCTTCAAGGAACTCACACCGGAACTTATGGGCAAAGCCGAAGTGATGCTCGGGCTTCACGTTACCACTCCGACGAAGCTTTGTATCCTATTCGGAGACCTGATGAAGAAACGCGGAAGCGGGCGGATTCTTTTAGTTGCATCAATGGCTGCAAGGATTCCGGCACCGGGTATCACTGTGTATTCCGCCACCAAGGCCTATCTCCGCAGCTTCGGAGAATCATTATCTTATGAACTCAGGCCATACGGGGTCAGCGTCACGACATTGTGTCCTGCAGCCATAGCGACTCCTCTTTACGGACTCCGCAAGGACCTGCTGAAATTCGGTGTCAGCATCAGGGTGATACATACTCCACAATGGCTCGTCAGGCGTGCCATAAAAGGCATGCTGAGGGGACGCAGGGTGATGAAGCCTTCTTTCATGAACGTATATCTCCCTCCGCTCATCGCAATGTTGCCGGCTCCGCTCGAGCAGAAAATCTGGAACAAGTTCAGAAGCAGGATATGAATCCGGGGAGGTTCATAGTCACCGGTGCGAGCGGGAGCATCGGACGCGAGGTGGTCAAGGGCCTCGCCGAGCGCGGAGTGCCTGTGCTTATGGCGTGCCGCAACCAGAAGAAAGGCAATGCCGTGATGGAATCAATCCTGTCCGAAGTGCCGGGAGCGGACCTTCAGCTCGGGATGGTGGATCTTTCGTCCACCGCAAGCATCAGGGAATTTGCCGGCAGCCTCGGAGAAATGGAGATTTCTGGACTGTTCAACAATGCCGGAGCGATTTTCCGCGACTTTGCCCTGACACCTGAGGGCGTGGAGAGGACATTCGCTGTGAATTATTTCGGCCCGGTCACCCTGACCGAAGAACTGCTGCCCCGGCTCAGGGAAGGCAGCATCATCGTGAACATGGTCTCCGTAACCGCCAGGATATCCTCACTTTCCGACGAAGATTTCAGGCCTGACCGGAAGCGTTTCGGCCAGCTAAAGACTTACGGGAAAGCCAAACTGGCCCTGCTGCGATACAGCCGGGAACTGGCCGGGAGACGGCCCGACCTCATAGTGAACGTGGCTGATCCGGGAGTGGTGAACAGCAATATGATAAGCATGGGAAGATGGTTCGACCCGCTTGCTGATGTCATTTTCAGGCCGTTCTGCAAATCTCCGCAAAAAGGCGCCATCCCTGCTCTCAACGCCATTTTCTCCGACAGGAGGATGAGGTATTTCTCCGGCAATTCCAGCCGTGAGATGTAGTCTTGCGGCACTGTACACTGCAGATTCCGGACAGAGGTTCAAAAAATCTCGGATTCTCGTATAATTATTAAAGAATTATACATATCTTTGTCCTGAAACATAATCATTGACACTAAGAGTCTGCATTGTAATGAAAACTATTTCAAGCAAATCCACAATCGTGGCTTCATTTGTCGCCGCCCTGCTTCTCATCGCCCCGGCATCTGCCGTAGGACAGGAAAAAGGTTATGGAATATCCGACTTCCACTTCGAGACCAGGCTGGGATACGAGGCCGTTCTCCCGGGGATGGACTTCAACGATGACGCTTCAGGGTTCCGCGGAAGCTGGCTGAACATGAGGCTCGACGGACAGATATGCAAAGGCCTGACCTACAGCTACAGACAGCGTTTCAACAAGCTCACGGAAAGGTCATTTTTCGATGCCACGGACTGGATTCATCTCGACTGGCAGGCCGCTGATTGGTTTTCGCTTTCCGCCGGGAAGCAGGTGGTGGCCATAGGCGGCTATGAATATGACCGCGCTCCTATCGACCTGTATTATTGCTCCGAGTTCTGGAACAACATCGCCTGCTACCAGATAGGCGTTTCAGGAACTTTCAAGGCGTCTCCGGGGGACAATCTGCTCCTCCAGTTGTGCAATTCCCCGATGAGAGGATACATCATCGACGAATCAGGCAGGAACTGCGGCAATTCCAAGATAGCCCTTAACCTGATGTGGTACGGCAGCCACGGGTTCTACGAGACAATGTGGTCCGTGAACGCTTTCCAGAACACACGCGACTCATGGATGTATTACATTGCCCTCGGCAACAGGTTCAATATCACCGACTGGCTGAGGCTTGACCTCGACCTGATGGACCGTCTCGGGAAAGGGAGCGGGTTCGTCGGGGATTTCTCCATCATGAGCGAACTCTCTGCCGCGCCTGCAGACGGACTCAGGATACATGCGAAATTCACATGGGACCGCAATAGGAAATGCGACGGAGACTGGCTGGTGGCACGCGGTACGAATGTCCGCAGCATCTCCGGCGGTGCCGAATACTCCCCTGTCAAGAAAGCACGGGAGGCAGTGAAACTGTTTGCTGTCGCCGGATACAGCTATGGAGACTGCCCGGGGGTTCTCGGGGACAGGGACCTGCAAATCCAGGCCGGAGTGAAGTTCCGGCTCGATATTCTGGAAGGAATCAAGGCGCTCATACGGCACAAATCAGCCGAATAAGCTACCGGGCCTGACCTTGACAAAATAATCAACCAAAAATCATTTCTATGAAGAGAAAATTCAGACTTCCGAACGGAGTGGTATGTCTGCTCTTTATCCTCATCATCTTCGGATATCTCGCATCCGTGATGGGGCTCTCCAACATGCTCAACACCATGATGCACACCGCCCATGACCTGCTCATCAACACGGTATTCTACATCATGGCAATCTGCGTGCTCACAGGAGCATTGGCCAAAATCTTCATCGACTTCGGAGTGGTGGACCTGTTCCAGAAACTCCTGAGGCCTATCATGAAGCCTCTTTTCAATCTTCCCGGTGTGGCATCTCTCGGTGCCGTGATGACTTTCCTGAGCGACAACCCGGCCATCATCTCCCTTGCCCAGGACAGGAAGTTCGCGAAATACTTCAAGAAATACCAGCTCATCTCCCTGACCAACTTCGGTACAGCATTCGGCATGGGCTTGATAGTCATCGTGTTCATGATCGGACAGGGATATTTCCTCGCTCCGGCGATAGGGCTCGTGGGAGCAATGATCGGATGCATCGTTTCCACGAGAATGATGCAGTTCTTCATCTGCAAGGACTACCCGTCATTCAAGGATGAGGACGCGATTACCGAGACCCACTCGCATCATACCAATGCCGACGGAGTCAAAGTCAATGACGATGAGGAAAGCAGTTCCGACACAGGATTCGTGAAGGTGCTCAACGCCCTTCTCGACGGAGGAAAATCCGGCGTGGGTATCGGACTGGCAATCATCCCGGGAGTTCTTATCATTTCCACGTTCGTGATGATGATTACATTCGGGGAAAGCACCGTGACCAATGCGGACGGAACCACTGTTACAGCCTTCACCGGAGCAGCCTACGAGGGAACCAGACTCCTCCCTTGGCTCGCAAGCAAGATTGACTTCATATTCAAGTGGCTTTTCGGATTCCACGCACCTGAACTGATAGCATTCCCTATCACCGCCCTCGGCGCTGTAGGTGCTGCACTCGGCCTCATTCCTGAGTTCGCACAGCAGGGGATCATCGACGGCAATGCCATAGCAGTATTCACGGCAATGGGCATGTGCTGGAGCGGTTATCTCTCCACCCACACTGCCATGCTTGACTCCCTCGGATTCCGCAATCTGCTCTCACGGGCATTCATCAGCCATTTCCTCGGAGGAATTGCTGCAGGTGTCTGCGCCCACTGGCTTTTTGTAGGCATTGTTGCACTCGCAGGACTATAGGAAATTCTGTCAGGATTCCAGACGAAGTACTCTCACCGGCCTGTCGGAACCGCAAGCCAGTGAGTTGTCGTATATTGTCTCCCCGGTCGGAACGAATCCGCATTTTTCCATCACGCGTCCGGATGCGGGATTGTCAGTGAAATGTCCACTTATCAGGGAAATGATTCCTTCATGCGACCGGGCCTCATCTATCATCATACGGAGAGCCTCGGTGCAGATTCCTCTGTTCCAATAGGGCTTGGCTACCCAATATCCAACGGTCGGCTCCCCTTCCCTGGCAGGCAGCCCGCATTCGCAGGACGGACCATAGCCTATCGCACCGACAGGCTCCCCGGTCTCGCGCAGGGCAATCGCCCAGGTAGTGTCATTATTGAAAACGGTCCTGATTATTTCCAGGCTTTCTTCTATAGATTTATGAGGCTCCCATCCCGCCCGCGGGCCGACATCCGGATCAGAAGCATGCTTGAAGAGCACTTCAGCATCCTCATCTTTCCAGGGCCGGAGGATGATTCGCCCGCCTTGCGAGAATGACGGAATACCGCAGTCATGGCTGCATTCTGATGTAAGCTGTTCCATTCAAGTGTATTTTTCAGCAAAGATAGTCCAAATCCCCGCCCGGAACAACCCCGGTTTGCGCGATGTCCACATCAAGTTTAGGGAAATTATTATCATACAATGACTTGGATTCCGTATTTGTCCATACGTAAATCATTGCCATACCGCCGGCAAGCCGTAACTTTGCAGTCTGAATAATTAATGTATCTATTTGAAAAGAAGTGGCTATGGACAAGAAAATCTGGATTCCCCTGTTCTGCATCGCATGCTCGCTGATGCTTCTCTGTATCATTGCAGGAAGACCGGCCGGAAGCATCGGGGAAATGAGGTCTGAATACGTGCAGTCAGAATCTGTGAAAGTTCATTACAAGGAAACGGGCAGGGGCTCGAAAGCTCTTGTATTCATACACGGATTCGGGTGCGACATGAATACGTGGGAGGCTCAGTACGAGGCATTCCGTGGGAAGCCGGGCTTGCGGATGGTTTTCATAGACCTGCCCGGATACGGTAAGAGCGGCAAGCCGGAGGCGGACTACACGCTGCAGTTCTTTGCGGATGCTGTGGATGCGGTGCTGAAGAGGTTGGATATTGAGGAAGGCGTTATAGTCGGTCACAGTCTCGGGACGGCAGTTTGCAGGCAATACCTTATCTCAAGCGGGAGGAAGTTTTCATTGTGCGACATCGACGGAGTCTATTGTTTCTATCAGGAACCTGTTGACCCTGAATATGATGCAGCAATCCAGGCGTTTGCATCGAGTTTCGACGGGCCGGGATGCCGGGCTAATATTGAGGGTTTTGTCAATGCCCTTTCAGGTCCGGAGACACCGGATGAAGTCAAGGAATATGCGATGAGGACAATGCCGGAGACTCCTGAGTACGTGGCATCGAGCACGATGCATCATCTGGTCGAGAGGCGTTGGTGGGATGGGACGGCCATCTGCAATCCAGTAGCGGTGATCTGCACCCGGAACAGCGGGCTGGCCCCTGACAACAAGGAGAAGATGTCGCGGCTCTATCCACTCTTGGCCGAGTACACCGAGCTCACCGACTGCGGGCATTTCATCCACATGGAGCAGCCCTCCCTCGTCAACGCCAAACTCTCCGCCCTACTGGAAATGTAAAGAAGAATTCCAATCGTTATCGATGGTAATTCTTCCTCAATCCCCCGACCCCCTTTTCAAGGGGGCGATCAGCGCTTCGTTGTTCTGCGCGCGGCGTCTGATGACGCCATTATTGCCAAACGCACTTGCATTGCCTTCCATCTCGACTTGGTCATGTTCCGTTCCGGCAATGGTATTGCCGGTGCAAATACGGAAAGTCGGCAGGTCCTCCGAAATGAGATACGGCTCTGCTTGTTATGTAATTCGTTTGGTCTAGAGGACCATGACAATCGCCTTCGTGCAAATCATCGCGCGGGCGATAAAATCATAACTCATTAATAATCAATGATAAAGTTTTTTGAAAATTGTCAGATGACATCAAATTGGTGCCATCGAGCGGGTAAAATGCAGTTATGTGGCGTAAAACGGCGATTTGCTCGCGCGATGAATTGGATGAAAATGAAGATCTTTGCCTGACGCACGGCACCGCAGCCGGCAAATACGCCAGCCGACTGCTCAAAGCAAGCTGCGCAGCTCAGCCCAAAGGCTGCTCCGCTTGCTTTGTGCCTCCAACGCACAAAAAATGCAAATCAACCGGGATTTTACGTTGAGCCGGAAATTGAGATTAACCAGGCGTCATCAGACGCCGCGCGAAGAACAACGAAGCGAAGGCCTTGTGCTGATGGTGTGCACGTAGCGCCGATCGCCCCCTTGAAAAGGGGGTCGGGGGGATTGAGGGGTCAGGGGGAAATCAGCAGTCCCATCCGGGACCACAAAAAAAAGAGAAGCGCTTGCTTCTCACAGCGCGACAGCGCCGGTTCCCCCGTAATGGGGGTCAGGGGGAAATCAGCAGTCCCATCCGGGACCACAAAAAAAAGAGAAGCGCTTGCTTCTCTTTTTTTTGTGGTCCCAAAAGAGACTATCAAGGTCATTACCCTATATTATTCTCTATCAAGTGCTTGTCTCTCTTATCAGGGAGAACTATTGACTCTCTACCGACAAATAGGCGACAATTCACAGCGAATATAGCCGATAAAGATCATCCAGACAAGGGTCCCCATAATATTTCCTGATGGAAAGATCCTGGGGATTCCCTATCAATGTTCCTTACAGTGCGAACACCTTCTTTACCCGCTGGACTGTGGATTGCGAATAACCGGTGATTAGCGCTGTATGTCTGACTGATTCTCCTGACCGGAGACACCTGATGATAGACTTATACTCCGATGCAAGTTGTGCTTTATCCTTGATTCCTGCACCTTTGGGTTTCCCTACCTTTCCTCCATCCCTGATATACTTGTCCCTGCCTGACTTTAAGCGATAATAGATAGATTGACGCTCAAGTTCTGCTGCCGTTCCTAATACTGCTGTCATAATGGTGAGATAGGGGTTCTCCTTCCCTTCAGAATCAAAGATAGAGAGTTGTTCTTTCTGGAAGTAACAGTTGATATGGTTGTCCTTGAGATACTTTATGGTCTCCAGGATCTCATCACATCTCCTACCAAGCCTGGATAGTTCCGATACAAGGATGATGTCTATATGGTTCTCCTGGGAGAATGATAGGGCTTCTTGGAGGATGGGGCGATCCTTGTTGGACTTCCCTCCTGATATGTGCTCCTGGAAGATCTTGACAATGGTGAGATGATTGGTGGTAGCATAGCGCTGGAGGTCTTCTACCTGTCTGGTGGTATCCTGTCTGGCTTCTAGTGCTCCTGAACTTGAACAACGAGAAAAGATGATGGCTGTCTTCATAACTGTATTGAGAGTGAAAGCGTGTTCAACTTAATCTGATAGGGTGATAGAATACGATGCGATTGTGCGGTGGGATTTATCAAAGATATAAATGAATACGGGGGGCTACTTCTTCAGGATAGAGTCCAGAAGATCTTTGGCAGCACACCTGGCAACTAGGATGTGAGATGAACTAGGACCAAGGGTGGAATAAGAAAAGGGAGCTCATCCGCAAAGAATATGCGCTTGAACTCCCATAGGTTCCCCATAAAAGATTGTTGGGGCCATAAAGCAAGTTATGCGAATGTAGCCGTAATAAACGACATCCGCAAGGCTTATGGACTCAATTTTATGAACTTTTCTTCAGGGTCTTCTGGTATCTTTCCTCTCTCCCTCTGTGCTATCAGAGCGGCTTGTGGTTGCTGGAAAAACGAGTAATCCTTCAAATCATCCTCAATCTTGTCAGCAAGTTCCCCTATCAACTTGTCCTTGTCGATTCCGTTGGCTTCAGGGGTCACTGCCAGATAGTTCAGAGCATAGTTCCTTACCTTTTCGCGGAGATTGTCTTTCGTGGTCGTATGGTCTTGAAGAATCTGCTCCTTTACTTTCAACAAGCAGTCATTCCAGCCAGATGAGTGAGGGGCTTTCTTCCCCTCACCCATCAAGGCG
>SFNZ01000046.1 GCA_004552615.1 Bacteroidales bacterium
ATCGACAGACGTGGTACCGTCGAATCCAAAAACACAGTATCAGACAACACTGAAATCGAACAGATGAACCAGCGTTCCATCTTCTCCACACCTCTGTATGCGGAGTTCATGGACACCAAGTTCAATATTATCGACACTCCGGGAGCCGATGATTTCGTGGGAGGAGCCGTATCTGCCTTCAAGGTATGCGAGAACGGTATTCTCGTCATCAACGCCCAGCAGGGAGTGGAAGTGGGAACGGAGATTTACGCCCGCTATGCTGAGCAGTACAAGGTTCCTGTAATCATTGCGGTGAACCAGCTCGACAGCGAAAAAGCTGACTGGGACATGGTCCAGAACAGCCTGAAGGAGGCGTTCGGCAACAAGCCGATAGTGGTTCAGTTCCCTGTGAACCCGGGCACTTCGTTCGACGGATTCGTGGATGTCCTCAAGATGAAATATTATCATTTCAAGGACGAGAACGGCACACGTGAGGATCTCGAGATTCCTGCCGAACTGCAGGACGAGGCCGAGCTGCTCCGCCAGGCCCTCATCGAGAAGGCTGCCGAGTATGACGATACCCTCATGGAGAAGTTCTTCGAGTCAGGCGCCCTTACCGAGGATGAGATCAGAAAGGGTCTCGGCATCGGTATCCGTCAGGGAGAGGTTCTTCCTATATTCTGCCTCTCTGCAAGAAAGGACATCGGTGTCAAGAGGCTCATGGAGTTCACCATCCGTACATCCGCTTCTCCTGAAATCACCAGGTCCGTCACCAAGGAAGGTGCAGAGGTGGAGTGCAAGCAGAATGCCCCTACGACATTGTTCATATACAAGACAGACGTGGAGCCGCACCTCGGAGAGGTTTCTTATTTCAAGGTGATGAGCGGAGAGCTGGATGAGGGAATGGATCTCGAGGATGCCGAGACAGGCAACCGCGAGCGCATTTCCACCATTTATGCCGTAGCAGGTTCCAAGAAGGAAAAGGTCAGCGGCCTCAATGCCGGTGACATCGGCTGTACGGTGAAGCTCCGTGCCGGAAAGACCAATGTGACCCTGTCACAGCCTGGTACCGGAATCGCCTACGAGAACATCAAGTTCCCTGCTTCCAAGTACCGCACCGCCATCAAGGCGAAGGTGCAGGCTGACGAGACGAAGCTCGGAGAGGCTCTCGGCAAGATTTCTGCCCAGGACCCTACCATCGTGGTGGACTACTCCAAGGAATTGAAGCAGACCATTCTCAGTGGTCAGGGAGAGCAGCATATCAATGTTGTGAAATGGAGACTCCAGAACGAATTCAAGGTGGAGATCGAACTCTTCCCTCCTAAGATTCCATATCGCGAGACCATCACCAAGACTGCCAATGCGGAATACCGTCACAAGAAACAGTCCGGAGGTGCCGGCCAGTTCGGAGAGGTTCATCTTCTCGTATGTCCTATCGTGGAGGGTGTTCCGTTCACGAACAAGTTCAAGATTGACGGCAAGGACGTGGTTCTCAATGTCAAGAGCCAGGAATCCTACAATCTCGACTGGGGCGGAAAACTCGAGTTTTACAACTGTATCGTAGGTGGTGCCATCGACGCACGCTTCATGCCGGCCATCCTCAAGGGTATCATGGACAAGATGACCGAAGGTCCTCTCACCGGTTCCTATGCCCGCGACATCAGGGTGTTCGTATATGACGGAAAGATGCATCCGGTAGACTCCAATGAAATCTCATTTGTGCTCGCAGCACGCAATGCATTCAAGGAGGCGTTCCGCAATGCCGGTCCGAAGATCATGGAGCCTATCTACAATCTCGAAGTCCTCACCCCGAGCGACTACATGGGAGCCTGCATGTCCGATCTTCAGAACAGGCGCGCCATCATCGAGGGTATGGGAAGCGACAAGGGATTCGAGGTCATCAAGGCCCGCGTTCCTCTCGCAGAGCTCTACAGGTATTCTACCGCATTGAGCTCGCTCACTTCAGGAAGTGCTACATTCACCATGCAGTTCGCTGATTACCAGCCTGTTCCTGGTGATGTCCAGACGAAGCTCCTCGCTGACTACGCTGCACAGGAGGCTGACGAGTAATATTCGGGAAACGGATACAAACAATAAAGAGAGGCTGATCCTTTTGGGGGTCAGCCTCTCTTTGTAATAGGTCAGGAGGGAGGCGTTCGGAAAACCATGGTCGCCCGTGACCTTGTGAACGGGAGGGTGCCCGCGACTTTGTCGTGGGAGGGATTTAGTTTTCCGAATGTTCCCTCCAGAACATATTAGTCTACAGATTATGGCGTCCAACCTTTTTGAGGTAGCCAATGAGAAATTCCGGACGGTCGGTCTGGATTATTGAGACTCCTTTGTCGAGATATCTCCTGTAGACCTTCTCCGGGTCGCCGCTGATGAATGCGGCGTCATCATCATTGCCTGTGCCCCCGCAGAGAGAGGCCCAGATGGTGTTGACCCATACCTTGGAGCCTTGGGCAATGATTTCCTCGCATACCTTGTCGAAAGTGCCGTCCTCGGTCTGCCAGCATACTTCATAGGCGAGAGGTACCACATTGCTCTCCATATAGGAGTTGTAGAGCTTGATTCCGGCAGGCCTCTGGATGTCCACGATAGGCATGTACATCATATTGTGCTCGTGCTTGGCCTCGTGAGCCGCAACCACGTCGATTGAACGCTTCCCCTTTATGAGGAGCTGGTCGGTAACCCCGAGCCTTTCGGAAATCTCGAGTACCTGGTCGTAATACTCATAACCATGGTCAACATTGACGCAAATCCTGTCCTTGCATATCCACAATGCCTCTTCGAGCGTGAGTATGCGGCAGGTGTCAATTGCCACTCCGTGAGCCCTTTTCAGCTTGAACTTCTTCAATTCTTCCAATGTGTAGTCGCTGACCGGACCTTTTCCGTTAGTGCATCTGTCCAATGTCAGGTCGTGGGACAGCACGAGCACGGAGTCCTTGCTCATCTTGATGTCTAACTCCATTATGTCGGCCCCCATCTTGATGACGGACTCGATGGCCAATGCTGAATTTTCAGGGAAGTTCCTCCAGTCGCCCCGGTGGCATGCCACCACTACGTAGTCCGACTTCGGATTGTGAATCTGTGCGAGAATGGCCTCGGCCCTGTTGGCATATTCCGGGGCTCCCTGGCATGCAGCAAGCCCCAAGGCTGCAAGGGCCGCAATAAGCAATCGTTTCATAATGTATTAGTGTTTAATGTCTTGGGATTATATAACCTGCTGTTTCCGTTTCCAGTTCAGTACCGGGAGAATGAAGGATATGACGGCGGCCCCGAGCCAGAAATAACTTACATAGGTGAAGTCGTGGATCTGCACCGTCTCCCCGGCCGCGTTGACCTTCTCGATGATATTTCCGTCAAGGAGGAGTCCGGTAATGATGTTCTGGATACCCGCTGCCGCGTATGATGCCAGCCCCACGATGCCGAGGGCTGCCCCTGTGGCCTTTCTCGGTACCAGGTCAATGGCCATGAGCCCTCCGAGGAAGGAAATCAGTACTCCGATGGCAATGCCGAAAAGCACCATTGACGTGACAATCACCCATTTGCTCCCGCCTCCGAAGAGGAACAGGAACAATGCGATTGACTCCAGCACTCCGGCCGCGAATGCAGGATATTTCCTGTCTCCCTTGAATAGTATATCCGAGAGCCATCCGGAAACGACCGTGCCGATGATTCCGAATATCGGATTGATGCCGATGATTGCCGCAGCCTCTTTCAGATCATAGCCCCTCGCCTCCTGCAGGAATATTGTACCCCATTCATTGATGGCGTAGCGGCTCATATACATGAATGCGGACGAGAACGCGAGAATCCATACCCCCGGATTCTTGATGACTGCCCGCTGCATCTGCCTTGTGAATTCCCTCTGGCCGGCTTTGGCGCTGATGGCGGCGGCCCTGTCAGCCTCCAGTTCCTCCCTGGTTTTCTCCCCGGCGAGAATCTCGATTGGCTCAAGCCCCTTGCTTTCAGGAGTGTCATGCAGGAAAAGGAAGATGATGACAAGTCCGATGATGCCCGCAATCGCCGCTCCGAAGAAGCCCCATTTCCAGCCGAATGCAGCCACGATGGAGCCCACGAACACGAAAGAAAGTCCTTCGCCGATGTTATGGGATGCGCTGAAGAATCCGTAGAAAGTACCCCTGACTTTCAGCGGAAACCATCTGGACAATGACACGATCGAGGAGGGTGCTCCCATTGACTGGGCCCATCCGTTGAGTCCCCACATTATCGCGAAGCAGAGGAAGACTACCGAGGACGATATCCCTGCTCCTATGGCTGAAGCCCCAATCACGCCCATCATGAAGTTCACGACTACCGATACGGTGAGCCCGAGGGCCATGAACCGCTTGACGTTCGAAGCATCCGCAAGGAACCCGTTGACCAGCTTTCCTGCCGCGTACATCCAGTAGAGACAGGCTCCGATGATACCGAGCTGGGTGGCATTGAGCAATCCTGCATCTATCAGAGGCTGCTTCATTACTCCCATCGAGAGCCTGCATACATAATATAGCGCATATCCGAACGTGACAGTCAGGAATGTCTGCATCCTCAGTTTCTTGTAGCATCTGTCCTGCTCTGCTGCAGGTACTTTGGCGGATGCGGGGCCGCTGATCTTGAAGAAATCAAATAAAGACATTATCTGTCACTGCTTCGCGATATTCTCCCTCATTTCAGTGTCTGCCTGGACATTCTTGATTTTGTAATAGTCCATTACTCCGAGGTTGCCCTGGCGGAAAGCCTCGGCGATTGCCATAGGCACCTGAGCCTCTGCCTCGATGACTTTTGCCCTTGCTTCCTGAGCCTTGGCCTTCATCTCCTGCTCGAGGGCGACTGCCATTGCCCTTCGCTCCTCGGCACGTGCCTGGGCGATATTCTTGTCGGCATTGGCCTGGTCAATCTGCAGCACTGCACCGATGTTCTTGCCTATGTCGATGTCGGCAATGTCAATGGACAGAATCTCGAAAGCCGTACCGGCGTCAAGGCCTTTGGTGAGCACCACCTTGGAGATTGATTCCGGTCTCTCGAGCACTTCAGCATGGCTCTCCGCGGAACCGATGGACGAAACGATGCCTTCACCCACGCGGGCGAGCACTGTCTCTTCCCCGGCACCTCCGACGAGCTGGTTGATATTCGCCCTCACGGTCACCCTCGCCTTGCAGATGAGCTGGATTCCGTTCTTTGCCACGGCCGTTACAGGAGGAGTGTTGATGACCTTCGGATTGACTGACATCTGTACTGCCTCGAACACGTCACGCCCGGCCAGGTCGATTCCCGCTGCGGTCTTGAAGTCGAGCTTGATATTGGCCTTGTCTGCGGATATCAGGGCATTCACCACCTTCACCACGTTGCCTTTCGCGAGATAATGCGCCTCAAGTTCATTGGCCCTCAATGTCAGGCCGGCCTTGGTGCCGGTGATGAGGGCAATAACGATTGTGTTGGGATTAACACCCCTCCAACGCATGAGGACGAGCTGGAGAAGGGATACCCTGACGCCTGACAGGATGGCCTGAAACCATAATGCCACAGGGAAAAACCACAATAAAATGATGAGAGCGACAAATATTATCGCAACCCAGATGATAAAAGGAATCGTCATTGGTTATAATATTTAAAGTGTTGTCTGTCAGAATGCTTCGTCCGGCATTACGGTGCGGACATAGATTTTGCCGTTCTCGATGTGCACCACCTCGACCTCCACGCCCGGTCCTATCATTCCTTCTACGGCAGTCACCTCGAAAGAACGGTCGTTGATGCGGGCCTTTCCCATCGGCGCGAGTCTCGTTACCGTGCGGCCTTTGTCTCCCGGGCATATCGCGCAGGCCTCCTCCTTCTTGTCAATGACAGTGTCCAGCTCCAGTTTCTTCCACGTCTTTGCCCTGAGAGCAAAATAAAGCAGAATCGAAAGCAGCGCTATGTTCACTACCGTGACGATGCCTCCCTGGATTCCTCCGAGAAATGCGAAAGCATAATATGATGAACCGCAGAGAGAAAGAACCCCGAGAATACCGGCCACGCCGACACCGGGAACCAGAAGAAGTTCAGCTAAAAGAAGAACGATTCCGACCAGAATCAATGTCAATACAAGTCCCATAAGGCATCAAGGTTGAATCCAAACAAATATATGACAATTCATCAGGAATTGCAAGCAATACTCCACTTTATTCTTTGCCCTCCGACATTCCGGCGGACTCTATGCGAAGATTCGCTATTCCTGCACCTTTGAGTGCAGTCGCTACAACGGAAGCCTCGTCCCTGCTGTCGAAAGGCCCTATGAGGTATGAGACCGTCCCTTCTTCCATGACCCTGGCCATGTCGGTGTCCGTGACGGACTTGATAATGCTTATCGAGGATTCTCCGAGGATATTGCCGTCTGTAGGGAATATCCTTATCTGGAACAGCTCGTGGATGCTTTTCTCGATGCTCCTCGCCTTGGTGACATTGACCGGTTTCCCGTCCATGAAGGCTACGATGATTGCGCTCCGGAAGCCCAGTCGCTTCACCTTGTTCAGGTTGGAGAGCACATCCTGGTAGCTCCGGAACACTCCTACGGAATAAATATGTTTTCCGGATGACCCGGCCCGCTCGAACACAGGGCTCAGGCCCTTGGTCTGTTTTACAGTAGCCTTTGAGGATATGGCGAACAGCTGAATCTGGTACACCAATCCGTCCGGCAGGGTATTGTCGAGGGCGAAACGTCCTTCAGGAAGAATCTGGAAGGTGTAGTCGAACTCCGGTTCCGGATCTAGCATGCTGACAGTTATCGGGCCGCCAGGCCTCTTTCGTGAGAATGTGTAGCCTGACTCGGAGCCGACCACCTCGCGCTCCGCTTCCCTCTGCAGGCGCTCGGGATCGATCACGACTCCGCTCTGGAGGAATCCGAGCTCGAGCTTCTGAAGGGCTTTTGTCTCCTTCGAAAGGGAATCCTGGAGTTTCGGAAGTGCCGCCTCCCGGCTCATGATCTCGGCCGCAAGCGCCGCCTTCTCGTCCCCGGAAACTTCTGACAGGCGTCCCCTGGCAATGTCTATGGACCTGCTGAAGGCGTAAATGGAATCACGCAATGTCCTGACATTGACCAACAT
This sequence comes from Bacteroidales bacterium, assembly GCA_004552615.1. GTDB lineage: Bacteria > Bacteroidota > Bacteroidia > Bacteroidales > UBA932 > Cryptobacteroides. The sequence continues at coordinate 7,065 of SFNZ01000046.1, forward strand.
CCTTGAATACTGCCGCATTTCCTCGTTGTCCCCGACCTCGCCTCCTGACTTGCCGCTGTATATGTTGGACATCTCTTTCTCCGGTTCTATCCGGCACAATTTCTTGAGCGCTTCCGGCGAATCTACCGCCTTGCGCACAGGCATGCTGTCATATTCAAGTACATATATGTCCACGCTGTCTGCCGGGCAGTCCCTGTTCGAGGCGAACATGGAATACTTTCCGTCATCAGTGTTCATGAAGAGAAAATCATCAAAAGGGGACGAATACGGGAATCCCATATTCACCGGAATGCCCCAGTCATTGAGATTGTCGTCCCAAGTGGATACGTACAGGTCATATCCGCCCATTCCGTACAGGCCTTTGGATGCGAAGAATAGCTGCTTTCCGTCCGGTGACACCATCGGATATATCTCGTCCGAGGAAGAAGTCATCTGCTCGTTGAGAAGTTCGGGAGCCGTCCATACCGTGTCCCGGAAACTGGACCGGTAAATATTCCTGATCCCCTCCGAATCCGCGGCGGACCAGTACAATACGTCGGTGTCCTCGGGCCAGTAGGTGGCTTTCACGAACCCTTTCCCGTCCCCTTTGTCAATCTGGTTCGGCACCGGTCTCCAGCTTCCGTCCCGAAGGGGGTAGAAGAGATAAAAGTCCTTTATGGAGAACCTCTGTCTCGCCACCGGTACGGGGCTGCTGCAGAATCCGGCCATGCTTTTTCCGTTCTGGGCCCGGACCATCAGTTCGTCAATGGCTATGGCGTCGAGCGAATCCGCATCGTCCGCCGCCTGCCTGAACAGTTCCAGTGCATCGTCGAATCGGTATTCAGACATCATTGCATCTGTCCTGACTTTCAATTCAGCGAGGGACATGCCCCGTACGTCCAGTGTGTCCGCAGATTCCGATCCGTAAGCGGAAAAGCAGGCGCAAGTGCAGGCAAATATCGAAATATAAGCGTTAATTCCGGTCATATTATATAAATAAGGAATGCAAAAATAACAAATTACTGTCAGAAAGTTTCTTTCTAAGAAAAAAATAGATAAATTTGCAGTCTTATATGTCACGCGACAGGCATTTTTGTGCCCTTGTCACGCGAAAACTGCGTTAACGGATACTAAAAATTATTAAAATACATTAACAATGCAAAGTAAAGGTGCAATCAAATTTGTGGCGATTTTGCTCGCTATAGCCTGCATCTGGCAGCTTTCTTTCACCCTTGTCACCAGCATTCAGGAAGGCAAGGCTGAGAAATATGCCCAGAAGGCAGTGGATGAATTCGTGCAGTCAGCCGCATATTCCAATGTTCCGGAAGCGGACAAGGCCTATTACCTCGATTCCCTTGCAAAGAACAGGAACCGCTGGTATGTAGATTCAATTTCCAATGAAAAAGTCTATTTCGGCTACACGTTCAAAGAAGTGAAGGCAAAGGAGATCAATCTCGGCCTCGACCTCAAGGGAGGTATGAACGTGATGCTTCAGGTCCAGCTCGAGGATCTGGTGAGCGCTCTTGCCGGAGAAAACAAGACTCCTGAGTTCAACAATGCCATTGCTCTCGCAAAGCAGCGCAGCGTGAACTCCACCGACGATTTCATCACCCTGTTCGCACAGGCATGGAAAGAGGTTTCAGGAGGACAGAGGCTCGCTCAGGTGTTCGGCACATACGACCTCTCCACCAGGATCAATCCCCAGTCCACGGATGACGAGGTCATCACAGTCATCAGGGAGAATGCGGAAAGCGCCATTGCCAATTCCTTCAATGTCCTCCGCAACCGTATCGACCGTTTCGGTGTCACCCAGCCTTCCATCCAGAAACTCGGCAACACCGGACGTATCCTCGTCGAGCTCCCGGGCGTGAAAGAGCCAGAGCGTGTAAGGAAGCTGCTCCAGGGAACCGCTTCCCTCGAATTCTGGACCACTTATACCAACGATGAGATTTATCCATACCTCGTAGAGGCTGATGCAGCTCTTGCACAGATGGTTGCGGCCGAGACACCAGAGGAGGAAGCTGCTGCGGATGAAGTGGCAGAGGAAGCTCCTGAGGCAGAGGCTGACTCGCTTCTCAACAGCGAGATAGGCAATGCTGCGAATGAAGCCAAGGCAATGGAGGAGTTCAAGAAGCAGCATCCTCTCTTCGCAGTGCTCCAGCCTTCCCAGGCCCGCGGCAACGCTTGCATCGGATTCGCACAGGGCGCAGATACTGCAGCAGTGAACAAGCTCCTGAATTCTTCAGTAGTGAAAGGTATCTTCCCTCCTGAGTTCCGCCCTATGTGGTCGGTCAAGCCGTCCGAGTATGTACAGGGCAATTTCTATGAGCTCGTAGCCATCAAGGCTGCCACGAGAGACGGAAAGGCTCCGCTCGACGGAGGTGCCGTCACAGACGCAAGGGTTTCTTATGACGGAACCGGTGTGAACAAGGGAAATCCTTCAGTATCAATGACAATGAACGCCGAGGGTGCCAATGTGTGGGCTCGTCTCACCAAGGACAATGTCGGCAAGCAGATAGCCATCGTACTCGACGGCCTCATCTATTCTTATCCTAACGTCCAGAACGAGATTACCGGAGGTAACTCATCCATTACCGGCAATTTCGACGTTGAGGAGGCAACTGACCTTGCCAACGTCCTGAACTCAGGTAAACTTCCGGCACCTGCGAAGATCATCCAGGAGCAGGTTGTAGGACCATCCCTCGGTTCCGAGTCCATCAGGGCCGGTCTCATCTCGTTCATCATCGCATTCTGCCTCGTCCTCCTGTACATGATATTCTTCTACAGCGGCGCAGGTTTCGTGGCTGATATCGCGCTCCTCTGCAACGTGCTCTTCCTCTTCGGAACTCTCGTTTCATTCGGAGCAGTCCTCACACTGCCTGGTATCGCAGGTCTCGTCCTGACACTCGGTATGGCGGTCGATGCCAACGTGATTATCTATGAGCGTATCAAGGAAGAGATTGCCGCAGGCAAGGGTCTGAGCAAGGCCATCGCAGACGGTTATTCCAATGCATATTCAGCCATCATCGACGGCCAGGTGACCACAATGCTTACCGGTATCGTGCTCTTCGTGTTCGGTTCAGGTCCTGTACAGGGCTTCGCCACCACCCTCATCATCGGTATCATCACATCTGTCCTCACCTCCATCTTCATCACAAGGCTCATTTTCGAGAGCCGCGTGTCAAGAGGCAAGAACATGACCTTCGAGAACGATATGACAAGGACCTTCCTGAAGAACACACACTTCGACTTCATCTCGAAGAAGAAGTTCACTTACATGTTCTCCGGAGCTCTCATCCTCATCTCCCTCGTTTCCATCTTCACCAAGGGCTTCACATACGGTGTTGATTTCACCGGAGGACGTACCTACGTGGTGAGATTCGACCAGCCTGTTTCCGCTGAGGAAGTAAGGGCTGCTGCCGAGGCTGAATTCGAGGGTGCAGTGGAGGTTAAACAGTTCGGTGGCGACAGCCAGATGAAGATTACCACCAAGTACCATGTCGATGACGAGTCCAGCGAGATGGATGCAAAGGTAGAGTCAATGCTCTATGATGCCATGAAAGGTTTCTTCGCAGAGGAGAATGTAACCTTCGAGGAGTTCACATCCACACTCGACAACCCTAACGGTATCGTTTCTTCCGACAAGGTGGGTCCGACCATCGCGAACGACATAAAGAGGGATGCTGTCATCGCCGTCCTCATCGCACTGTTCGTGATCTTCGCCTACATCGCATTCAGGTTCAAGGGCTGGACCTGGGGTCTCGGAGGTGTCGTTTCACTTGCCCATACGGCAATCATCGTGATCGGCTTCTTCTCCCTGTTCTCCGGAATCCTTCCGTTCAACCTTGATGTTGACCAGACCTTTATCGCTGCTATCCTGACCATCATCGGTTATGCTATCAACGATAACGTGGTGATTTTCGACCGAATCCGCGAGAACCTGCTGCTGCATCCTAACGACAATTTCGAGGATACTGTCAACAAGTCCCTCAACGCTACCCTGACACGTACGGTGAACACCTCCGTATCTACCCTCCTCCCTATGCTTGCAATCGCAATCTTCGGCGGTGAGTCTATACGCGGTCTGTCCGTCGCACTCTGCCTCGGTATCCTCATCGGTACTTACGCTTCAATTATGATCGGTACTCCGATTATGGTTGATGCCGCCCGTGCTTCAATGAAGAAGAAGGCTGCCAAAAAGTAGTCTTGACATACACACAGAAAACAACCGGGACTCGTCAGGGTTCCGGTTGTTGTTTTGCACAGGAGGGGTTTTCAAAATCACCTTCCACGCAAGGAGGGCGCAGAAGGTGGTGTGGTGGGGTGCTGCGCGGAAGGTGCGGGGAAAAGCCTGCACCTTCCACGGTGGGCAGGGATGCAGGCCAGTCTGGCAGGGGTGTGCGTGGAAGGTGATTTTGCTCACTGCCAACTTGCTGAGTTATGGTGGCAGTTGGTAACGGACGGGTGCGTAGGGTTAACTATTTTATTTACAGTTGGTTATGAAAAATCAGGTACCTTAAAAAGGCACCTGATTATTTACAAGTCATTGTTTTATAAGCCTTTAACTTATTTGCAATAAGCTATTTCGGACGGCTTATTCCACCATACGGGCGCCGTCGGAGATGACAACGTCGTAAATCTTAGGGGCGTGACCGAACTTCGCGGTAAACTGCTCTGTGGCAGCCTTTACGAAATCATCATAGAGTTCCTTTTTGATGAGGTTGATGGTGCAACCGCCGAAGCCGCCACCCATCACGCGTGAACCTGTGACATCCATCTTGCGGGCAAGCTTATTGAGGAAATCGAGCTCCTCGCAGCTCACCTCATACAGACGGCTGAGACCGAAGTGTGTCTGGTACATCATCTCACCTGCAGTCTCGTAGTCGTTTCTTTCAAGGGCATCGCACACATCCAGCACGCGCTGCACCTCACCGATAACATACTCCGCACGCAGGAAATCCTCCTCAGGAATCTCCTCACGGACCTCTTCCAGCCAGAGTCTCTTGGCATCGGAGAGGAACTCTACCTCAGGATGGTTCTTGCGGATAGCTGCAGCAGCGTTCTCACAGGAAGCCCTGCGCTTGTTGTAGGCTGAAGAAGCGAGTTCGTGCTTTACGCAGGAATCCACCAGTACGAGCCTGTAGCCTGCCTTCTCAGGGTCAAACGGGAAATATTTGTACTCCAGGGTCTTGCAGTTCAGGCGAATCAGGCAGCCGGCCTTGCCGAAGCAGGATGCGAACTGGTCCATAATGCCGCAGTTCACTCCGCAATAGTTGTGCTCGGTGCTCTGGCCTATCTTTGCAAGCTCAAAGCGGTCGAAACCATTGCCGTTGATTGTATCGATGGCATAGGCAAAGCAGCTCTCGAGGGCTGCGGAGCTGGAAAGACCTGCTCCGAGAGGAACGTCACCTGCAAATACGGTGTCAAAGCCTTCCACCTTTCCGCCACGCTTGAGTGTCTCGCGGCAGACGCCGAAGATGTAGCAAGCCCAAGCCTTGGCAGGCTTATCTTCCTCATTGAGTCCGAACTCGCACATCTCGTTGTAGTCGAGGGAGAAGGCGCGTACCTTGTCGGTGCCGTTAGGGGCGATCTGGGCCATCAGCTGCTTGTCAATAGCTCCCGGGAAAACATAGCCTCCATTGTAGTCGGTGTGCTCACCGATGAGGTTGATGCGGCCTGCGCTGGCATAGAGATGACCTCCCTGCCCGAAAAGTTCTTTGAACTTGTCCTGAATTCTCTGTTTCATGTTTTTAATTATTGGTTTCAAATCTTTTTGTCAATGCCACAAAATCCTCGACCCCGAGCGCTTCAGCCCGGAGGTTGAACACTTCGTCCGTCGTGTCGATATCTTCGCGCAGGAGCGGTTTAAGGGCGTTTCTGAGCGTCTTGCGCCTCTGGTTGAAGGCTGTCTTCACCACTTGCTTGAAAAGTGCCTCATCGCAACCCAAATCGGTTCTGGAGTTGCGCACCAGTCTGATGACGGCTGACTTGACTTTTGGAGGTGGGCAGAATGCTCCCGGACCCACCTGCACGACATATTCTATGTCATACCAGGCCTGCAGAAGTACAGAAAGTATGCCGTAGGTCTTGCTGCCCGGTCCCTCGGCGATACGGTCAGCTACCTCCTTCTGAATCATACATACCACTTCCGGCACGCGGTCCTTGTCTTCCAGAATTTTGAAGAAAATCTGCGAAGAGATATTGTATGGGAAATTGCCTATGACACGATAGTCACCGGGGAAGACCTTGCGCATATCCAGGCGCAGGTAGTCGGCTTCCATCAGCTTTCCTGCCATACCGGAGAAATGGTTCATCAGATAGACCACCGACTCGCCGTCGAGCTCCACGAGCTTCAGGTCAAGGTCCGGCCTTTCAATGAGATATTGGGTGAGCACACCCATTCCCGGGCCTATTTCGAGCACATCCCTCACCTCGCTGACCGAAAGTGCATCCACAATCCTTCGTGCAACGCTCAAATCGGTAAGGAAATGCTGTCCGAGGGCTTTCTTGGCTCTTACTTCCATAGCCTATACATTGAAGAGGAAGTGCATTATGTCGCCATCCTGCACTACATAGTCCTTGCCCTCAACGCCCAGCTTTCCGGCGGCGCGGCAGGCAGCCTCCGTCTTGAGGTTCACGAAATCCTCATATTTGATGACCTCGGCGCGGATGAAGCCCTTTTCGAAATCGGTATGGATAACACCTGCGGCCTTCGGTGCTTTATCTCCTTTATGAATGGTCCAAGCCCTGCACTCGTCGCTGCCGGCGGTGAAGAAGGTCTGAAGGCCGAGGAGGTGGTATGCGCCCTGGATGAGCCTTACGACTCCGGACTCCTGCAGACCCATTTCCTCAAGGAACATCTGCCTGTCATCGTAGTCCTCCATCTCGGCGATATCGGCCTCCGTGCGGGCGGAAATCACGAGTATCTCCGCGCCTTCGTCCTTCACGGCCTCCCTGACGGCATCCACATAGGCATTGCCGTTGACTGCGGAGGCATCGTCCACATTGCAGACATACATCAC
>SFNZ01000047.1 GCA_004552615.1 Bacteroidales bacterium
CAGCAAGGATGAACATATTCAGGACTTTCAGTCTTTTCTCAAGTTGCACGCGGACGTCATTGTCCAGACCTTTTTCGCTTTTTATCCGGCTCAATCTTGATACTTCCTTCTTCAGGGATTCATACATTGTCACGGCTTCCTTCCTCTCCCTCTCAAGACTTTCCCTGTCCTCTTCGTGACGCGCCCTTTCATCCCACAAAGTTCTATAGCTTTTCTTCAGAAGTTTAGTCAGAATATAGACCGCAAGCAAGATGATGACTATAATGAGACACATTATGATGGCCATAAATCTCATCATCGTTTCATGCAGACGCGCGTTATAACGTTCTTCGATGTATTTTGTCTCGCTTTTCAATAAAGGAACATCTGTTTTGTCGATGAACTCAATATATTTCTTATACGAATCCATGGCTTCTTCATACCGATCCAGATTTTCCTTGATTTGCGCATCTATCCAATAATAGGCCTGGTTGAGCCGCCCGCCATATCTGACGTGATTATTGAGCGCATCTTGTGCAGAATTGATTTCACCGAGATACAGATGAGCTTCAGCGACCGATATCCATTTTATGAGTGATTCTTCCAAATCTCCGGATGTGTATTCAGACAATATCATGCCGACATCTTCTTTACGTGCAAATACTCCGGTGACCAGTCGGTTCGAATAATACAAACTCTTCTGATACGGGGTCAATGAATTCCATGACTTCTCCAATACTCCGAGGTAATATCCGGCCATATGGAAATCCTGTTTCATATTGTTCAGGTTCGCCAGGTCATTTATCACGTTATAGTATCTTAGTGAATCATTGTCGGCGAGATAATACTTTGCGGCCGATTCTGCCTGGGCAATGGCATTCTCAAAATCATAAGAATTCTGGTATAGAACCATTTTAGCTTTGTAAAGCCGGCCAACCGCCGCATTATCCCGGCATCTTGCAACATTATCTTCTGCCTTCACATACCATTCCATGGCAGACTCGTCATCCTGACGGTTGGAAGCAATCACTCCCATATAGTAGCACGATTTCAGCTTTTGGTCCGGACTGCCTTTCCTGCCATAATAACTCACTGCACGCGAAATCAGGGAGTCATCAGTCACATCAATATAGTTCTTGTCCAATGCCATTGACATGGACAGGGCAAATGCTGCTTTGTCCTTTTTGCGGACAAGGTCCGAAGTGTTAATGCCTTCCAGGATGGCAAGCGCGCTGTCAGGGCGGGATTCCATGAGGGATTCCGCCCGTGTCAGTTCATGCCTCACAGCCGGTACTCCGGAGCATGAGACGATGCACAGGAAGGTGACTGTTATTGCAATAAAATTCTTCATTTAATCAGCAGCTCGGCTGCGGCCTTGGCGGAGGCTGAGGCGAAGTCGTCGCCGGAGGAGGCGTAGAGGATGCCGCGGGAGGAATTTATCAGGAGGCCTCCTTTGGCATTGGCGCCGTGCCTGATCACTTCTTCGGCGCTTCCGCCCTGTGCCCCGACACCGGGAACGAGGAAGAAATTGTCCGGACAGAAAGAACGGATTTCGGCGAGCTTGTCAGCCTTCGTCGCACCGACCACGAACATCATGTTTTCCGGAGTGGAAATCTCCATCATTTTCTCCATTACTACCCTGTAGAGCGGCTTGCCGTCCTGGACGGACATCTGGAAGTCAGCCGAGGAATTGTTCGACGAGAGGGCCACGACGATGGCGTATTTGCCGGGATAGCTGAGGAACGGAGTCACTGTCTCGCTTCCCATGTACGGGGAAATGGTCACGGCGTCGAAATCCATTGTCTCGAAGAATGTCCTGGCATACATCTTCGCGGTGTTTCCGATGTCACCCCTCTTGGCGTCGGCGATGAGGAACATGTCAGGATAATTGCTCCTGATGTAGTCCACGGTCGCATCCAGGGCCCTCATCCCTTCGAGTCCGTAGCTCTCGTAGAAGGCCAGGTTCGGCTTGTAGGCTATGCAGTAAGGTGCGGTGGCATCCACAATGGCCTTGTTGAATTCCACGATGGAGCGTTCCTTGCCGAGGGCCTGTTTCAGAATAGGTTCCGGAAGTTTGTTGAAATCGGTGTCGAGCCCGACGCAGAGCATGCTCTTCTTCTCTTTTATGCGGGCATAAAGCTGTTCCGTTGTCATAGTCGAAATATAGATAGGTTTCTAAATTACAGATAATCTTCAAAATATAATGTTACCTTGTCCATGAGATGAACCCTGTCCTTGCCGAAGACATTGTGCTCGGCGCACGGATACGGGAAATAGTCCACCTGGACATTGTTCTTGATGCATTCGCGGATGAAACTGAGGCTGTGCTCCCATACCACGGTATTGTCGATTGCACCCTGGCAGATGAGCAGCTTGCCCTTCAGGTCCTTGGCCTTGTTCAAGAGAGATGTCTCCCTGAATCCCTCCGGGTTCGTCCTCTCCGTCTCCATGTAGCGTTCTCCGTACATCACCTCGTACCATTTCCAGTCAATCACCGGACCTCCGGCAACCCCGACCTTGAATGTCTCCGGGTAATTCGTCATCAGCGAGATGGTCATGAATCCGCCGTAGCTCCATCCGTGTACTCCGATGCGGTCCCTGTCCACGTAAGGCAATGCCTTGAGCGCCTCGATTCCTACCATCTGGTCAGCCATCTCGGCCTGTCCGCAGTATTTGTGAATCGCCTTCTCGAACTCCGCACCGCGGTTCTGCGTGCCCCTGTTGTCCTGCACATAGACAATGTATCCGCGCTGGGCCATATACATTTCCCACATCCTCACATGACCGAGCCATGCGTCCGTAACCATCTGGGAATGAGGGCCTCCATATACGTAGAGAATCACCGGATATTTCTTGGAAGGGTTGAATCCCACAGGCTTGTAGAGCCTGAACCAGTTGTCGTATTTCCCGTCGGCGCTCTTCACCGTTCCGAGGGTCATCTCGCCGGTGGCATATTCAGCAAGCGGATCCGGGCATGACTTTATCTCTTTGGAAACCTTGCCGTCCGCTGACCTGAGAGCCGTCTTGCCCGGCACATTGAAGCTGCTCCAACTGTCGGTGAACCAGGTGCAGGATTCGTTCATGCTCACATTGTGCCAGCCCTCATCCGGGGTCAGCCTGACCGGGACGCCAGTCTTCACCGTGCCTTTCCTGCTGACTGACACGTTGATACGGAAAAGATGGTTCTCTACAGGCGAGACCTCGGCTGATGTGTAGAAAATGCTTTTCCCGTTCTCCGCCACGAACTGCACGTCGGCATCCACGGCGGTGATCCTGTCCACCCGTCCGGTGGTGTCGCACAGATAAAGATTCCTGTATCCGTCGCGATTGTCGGTGCGGTAAATGAATTTCCCGGTGTTGCCGAACCACTGCAGTTTGTCCAACGGCTCCACGTAACGGTCATCGTCCTCCGTGAGGACAGTCTTCACAAAACTGCCGTCAGACGCACTGTACATGTTCAGGTGCATGTGCTTCTGAGTCCTGTCAAGGACCTGTATGAATACGAAACGGCTGTCGGGAGACCAGCTTACATTGGTCAGATACTGGTCGTAGCCGAAGTCGTCCGCATCCACATATACGGTGCTGTCCGAGGCCAGGCTGTAAATCCCGACCCTGACGTTCTCTGACTCCATCCCGTTCATCGGATATTTGATGGCCTTGAGAGAACCGGTCCTCGTTGTAATGTCCAGGAGAGGGAAATCGGTCACGAGTTTCTCGTCTTTCCGGTAAAATGCTATTTTCCTGCTGTCAGGAGCCCAGAATATGCCTCCGTCGATTCCGAACTCGTTCCTGCTCACGCTCTGGCCGTAGGTTATCTCCCTGCTGTCGCTGCCTGCGACCGTGTATCTGTGGCTGAGCGAGTCAATGTAATACAGGCTGTTGCCCTCTGTGAAAGCTGCAGCGGCCATGTCCGGGGAGAATGTCACGTTGGCAGCTCCTTCCGGCACCAATCCGCGTATCGGGTCATAGCGCCTTCCGTCACCTTCGCGGATTTCTCCGTTGGCAACCTCGTAGATGAAGGCCTTGCCCCCGTCCCAGTAAGTGAATGCCCCGTCGGAATTCCACACGGTATATGTACGGGCCGGGTAGACGTCTCTCGACAGGATGGCTTCCTCCATCGTAAGAAGCTTTCCTTCAGGATTTTCCTTATGTATGGCATGGACGGTCATCGCCTCTTCCGAAGCCTTGCCCCATGCAGGTGTGGCTGCACTTATGTTCATTGAAATGCAGGCGGACAGAATCGCCGCCGGCAGGATGTAAATATTGCCCATGTTGTTTCCGGATTAATTGACTGACAGTATCTTGTCCACTACGTATTTCTGCTGGCCCCTCCAAGGGAGAGCCCCGAGATATTCCTTGTAATGCAGTTCGACATTCTTCCCGCTGCATCTCATCAGCGAGTCCGCAACGCCCTGGTCGTCCACGGAGAATTCGAACACGTAGGATTCCATTGTCACAGTGCCCTTTGCCCCGGTTCCGCGGAGCCCGGACTGAATCAGCCTTCCCTCATAGGTCTTGAAAATGTATCCCTTGTACACTACCTGGTTGAGTTCCCCGGCCTTCACGCCCTCTCCAAAAACGAAATAGAATTTGATGAAGATGAATGCTGCAATGCCAATCGCGATCAGTCCGGTCACGGTTGCGATGATTTTTCCTTTGATGGTCATTTTATATTGTCGTTAAGTTCCCATCCCGTGATAGTGGAAACGTAAGGTATCACCGAGTGGGAGAGTTTCAGATGTCCTTTGTAGTTCGGATGCCAGCTGGCGCCGAGTTCGCTGTCGTCATCGTGTATCATCTCGGAAATGCCGAGGAAATACACGTTCTTCATCCCGCTCGTGCGGACAGCGTCCCTGACATAGTCGGCGGCGAGGTCGTCACATTTGCTCGAGATGCAGAGTACAGGATGGTCTTCGCCGTAATTGGCCTTGATCTTTCCGAGCAATGTGTGGTAATTCGTCCTGAATGCTCTCAGCGAAGGCTGCCTGCTGCATGAGAAATCATTGGTACACAGATAGATGATGGTGATGGCAGGCGAGAATCCGCTTTCTGCTGCATTCCATTCCGGGCCTTCCTTCTCGTCGAATGTCAGCGAATATCTGCCCGGCATGTAGTCGTCTTTCATGTTGTCGTTGTAATTCCTGGCGATTCCCATTCCGGAATGTGCCACGGAATAATAGTCGGCGTCAAAATAACGGGAGAGGATGGCTGCGTAGGTGAGGTTGCTGTTCTCCGTCTCAGGCTTGAACGGGTCGGAGCGCACTCCCGGTTCCGTGCCGTATCCGCATGTATAGGAATCCCCGATGACCTCGAACTGTCTCTGTTTCAGCCCTTCCGCCTGGAGAATCCGGCCTTTGGTGATGAATTCCCCGAAAGTGGTCACACCTTGTTCCCCTTCGGTCCTGCGCTTGATGATCACCTCGTGTACCCTGGACGATGCCCCTTTTCCGGACGAGATGCCGTCCATTCCGGCGTCCACCAGTACGTAAAGTGAATCTTTTCCGGAAATGCCTATGACCCTGTCAGCTCCCGGGTCTGCAGGCCGGTCCACCCAGATGTCATAATAGTTTTTCTTCGTGTCGGATGCCCTGAGGGCGAGATAGGTACCTTCGAAACGTATTTTCGCATAAACTCCTGTCCAGCTGAAAGATACGTCATTTCCGTCCTTCAGTGTGCGCCCCACATAAGTAATCCTGGAGTCGGAAGCCGGGGTCACCGTCTCCGGAATCTCCTTTGCGCCGAGTGTGCAGCAGAATATTGCGGCTGCAGCCGCTGCAATGAGCCTGTTCATTGTATTCATTTCCGAAATTTTTTATTTCCAATATTCATAGAACAATGCGATGCTTTCCATTCCGGCCTCGAACTGCCTGATGAGATAGCTTTCGTTAGGGGAGTGGATGGTGTCCCTCTCGAGACCGAAGCCCATCAGGAGAGGGTCGGCTCCGAGGATATTCCTCATCTCGGCCAGTACGCAGATGCTTCCGCCGCCCCTGCTCGGAACGGGTTCGATTCCGTAAACCTCTGTCATTGCGGCAGATGCTGCCTTGTATGCGGATGAGGTGATAGGGATGAGGAATCCGTTGCCGGCATCCATGCGCTCGATGTTCACGGTAACGTACGGAGGTGCGATGGCCTTGAGATGTTCTTCCGCAAGCGCAATAATCCTGTCCGCCTTCTGGTTCGGGACAATGCGCATCGATATCTTGGCATGGGCCTCGGAAGGCAGCACGGTCTTGCTCCCGGCTCCGGTATATCCGCCCCAGATGCCGCAAACGTCGAGGCAAGGCCTGATTGCGGTCCTTTCGATCGTGGTGAATCCTTTCTCGCCTTTCAGCTCCCTGACTCCGATGGATTCCTTGTATTCCTCAAGGTCGAAAGGAGCCCTTGCAAGTTCTGCCCTGTCCGCATCGGATACTTCCACCACGTCGTCGTAGAATCCAGGTATCGTGACACGTCCGTCCTTGTCAATCAATGAGGAAATCATGTCGCAGAGGGTGTTTATCGGATTGGCCACGGCCCCGCCGTAATGTCCCGAATGCAGGTCCTTGTCCGGGCCCTTGACGTCGAGCTGGAGATATGTCACGCCCCTCATGCCGCAGTTGATGGAAGGTACCTTGTCGGAAATCATCGTGGTGTCCGATACGAGAATCACGTCGCAGGCGAGCATTTCCTTGTGCCCTGCGACCCATCCTGCAAGATGTTTACTGCCGATTTCCTCCTCGCCTTCGAATACGAATTTCACGTTATGGGTGAGTTTCCCGGTGCGGACGAGATATTCGAATGCCTTTATGTGCATGAAACTCTGGCCCTTGTCGTCATTTGCCCCGCGTCCCCAGATGGCCCCGTCGTGAATCACCGGCTCGAACGGGTCCGAGTTCCATTTCTCAAGAGGCTCCGCCGGCTGGACGTCGTAATGTCCGTAAACCAGGACAGTCTTCAGGGACGGGTCCAGTATTTTCTGTCCGAATACCACGGGGTTTCCGTCGGTAGGATATACTCCGGCTTCGTCGCATCCGGCCTCCCTGAGTAGCTCCGCCATCCGTTCCGCGCAGGCGAGCATGTCGGGATGATGTTCTTTCTGTGCGCTGACAGACGGGATCCTGAGGAGCGAAAACAGCTCTTCATAGAATCTTTCCCTGTTCTGCCCGATGTATTGCCGGATTCCGGCGAGATTGTTCTGTTCCATAATCGTAGAATATTCATTAATAAATATTGCAAGTTACTAAATTTTCCCGACATCGCGGCAAATTCAGGCGCATTTCTTGCACACTTGGAAGAATTATACTCAAAAATAAGTTTTGAATGTTCTAAAAGTCGTTTTCTGGCTAAAAATCGGAATATTTGATTTATTTTTGCACTCCTTTAAAAACAGCTTCTTAGACGATTGACGAATATGACGGAAAATATTTATCCAATCAAGGACATCATGGAATCCCGCTCCGACAAGGAGCATCTTCTCGGCCAGAGAGGCATTACTATCTGGTTCACAGGACTTTCCGGTTCGGGAAAAAGCACGGTTGCGATTGCCCTCGAGTCCCTCCTTTCATCCAGGGGATTTCTCTGCCGCATTCTCGACGGTGACAATATCCGCGCGGGGCTCAATTCGAATCTCGGCTTTTCCGAAGCTGACCGTAACGAGAACATCCGCAGGATTGCCGAAGTCTGCAAGTTGTTCACGGAAACCGGAATCATCACCATAGCCGCCTTCGTGTCACCTACCAACGACCTCAGACGGATGGCCCGCGACATCGTGGGAGAGGATGATTTCGTGGAGGTCTATATGTCCACTCCGTTGGAAGAATGTGAGAGGCGTGACGTGAAAGGCCTCTATGCGCGTGCCAGAAGGGGAGAGGTGAAGAATTTCACCGGCATTTCGGCTCCGTTCGACATTCCGGAGCATCCGACCCTCAGCATTGATACCACCGATTCGAGGCCGGAGGAATGTGCGCAGCTGATTTTCAATCATATAGCGGAGCGTATTTCACTCCCTTCCAAAGAATCCGGTTATGAGGAGAACTACATTTGACATCATTTCATCCGGACTGGCTGCTATTGTGGCAGTGCTTGCCGGCATTCTCGTCCCTGTCGGGGTTTCCGCCCAGGTGGAGCCGGTTCCGTTCGGAGACATGGAGCGCTGGCTTGTCCGTCAGGTGGATGAGTCCGGCATCATCGGGGGCAAGACAAAATATGTATATGACCTCGCACCCGGGGACACGCTGAAGGACAATACCCCTTTCGTGCCGGATCTCTCAGTGTCGCCATGGGGCAATTCCAGCGTGCTCGCCGTCGTGAAAGGCGTGACCAAGAGCAGTACAACTGTCTTTCCTGAATATCACGGCGACGGTCTTGCAGCACGAATGGAGACCCGTATCGAAAGGGTCAAGGTGATGGGCCTTATCAATATTTCCGTGCTTGCCACCGGTACGATGTTCCTCGGCCAGATTGTTGAGCCTGTGAGGGATACCAAGGATCCGATGGCCAAGCTCCTGATGGGCGTGGAATTCAACAGGAGACCGAAATCGCTCATATACGACTACAAGTTCGACCAGGGGCAGAACGGCGGGCAGCGCATCAGGGTGCCGGGGTTCGGACGTACGGAGGAGATTGAGGGAATCAACTGCGGCGAGGTCTGCCTTATTCTCCAGCAGAGATGGGAGGATGCCGAAGGCAATGTCTATGCGAAGAGGGTTGCGACAGCATGGCCGAGATACACCGAGAGCACCAATGGCTGGATCAACGGCAATGAGATAGAGATTCACTACGGGGACATCACCGGGACGTCGTATTATCAGCCTTACATGGCCCTGCAGGACGATTCGGATGAGGGCTATTATTGCCGCAACAGCAAGGGAAAAGTGGTTCCGATAAGGGAGACTGGCTGGGCTTCTCCGGATGCAGTGCCGACTCATATCATATTGAGACTTTCTTCCGGACACGGAGGTGCATATGTCGGCTGTCCTGGCGCGATGCTTCATATTGACAATGTAAAACTGAGATATTAGGGACAATACCAAATGGGACTTTTCAGATTCGACAATCTTCCGGTGAACACGCTCATCGGTGCTGACAGGGAAACTTTCGATGCCGTGGTGAAGGGCAGGGAAATAGGGGACAAATACAAGTCCAAGTTCCGCAACACCGTGTGCATCAGATGGATATTGGGATGGTTCTATGCAATCAACGAGCGCAGGTACCGCAAGATGAAAGAACTTGAGGATGTCGAGGACCCGATTTTCATCATCGGTCACTGGCGCAGCGGCACAACGTTCGTGCACAATGTGATTTCCAAGGATCCGAAGTTTGGCTATTGCACTACATACCAGACGGTTTTTCCGCATCTGATGCTCTGGGGAAGGCGTTTCTTCAGATGGTGCATGAAGGTCGTGATGCCTTCCTCAAGGCCTACGGACTCGCTTGAACTGACTCCGGACCAGCCGCAGGAGGAGGAATTCGCCATTGCCAATATGTCACCGGTCTCATATTACCATTTCTGGTGTTTCCCGCGCCATATCGCTGAGTACAGGCGTAAATATCTTGTGATGAAGGATCTGGGCGAAGATGAGAGGGAAGAATTCAGGCGGACCCAGAAGAAGATGATCGACCTGGCACTGAGGGTCAGCGGGAAGAAGCAGTTCCTGAGCAAGAATCCTCCGCATACCGGCAGGGTGAAGGAGCTTCTGGAATTGTATCCCAATGCGAAATTCGTGTATCTGGTGAGGAATCCATACACTGTATATAAGTCCACAATGAGTTTCATCGGGAATACGCTGAAGACCACCCAGCTTCAGGATATCTCCCGCGAGGAACTCGAAAAAGAGGTCCTCGAGACGTACACCGAACTTTTCGACAAGTACGAGGCCGACAAGGGGCTTATTCCTGAAGGACATCTCATCGAGGTCAGGTTCGAGGATTTCGAGAAGGATCCGGTGGCCATGGCGGAGAAGATTTACAAGGCTCTTGATCTCGGGGATTTCGAGTCCGTAAGGCCTCTGATGTCGGAGTATGCAGGACAGAAGAAAGGCTTCAAGAAGAACAAATACCAGTATGACGAACGTACAGTCTCGGCCGTGAACGCACATTGGAGCAAGGCGGTGGAGAAATGGGGCTACAGTATATGACGGAACTTTCGAGAATAACGGCAATATTTTGCATGATGATGCTCCCGGCACTGAGATGTGCAGGGGGCGTTCCGTTTATGACAGCTGCGGATTCTGTCCTGACGGCGTCAGGTGACAGTCTCGCAGCTACATTGCCGGAAGGCGTTGATTCCGACTCTCCGGCGGATACCTCCGCCACTCCGGCTTTCCGTTTCAGGTCGGAACTCAGGCAGCAGCGCCGCGACTCGATCCGGGCGAACAAGAAAGTCTGGATATCCGTGCTCGGAGGTCCGTCCTACACGCCTGAGGCATCTCTCGGGGTAGGCGGAGCGATGCTCGCATCCTTCAAGATGAACCGTGCAGATACCGTGTCACTGAGGTCTTTCGTCCCGGTCGGGTTCAATATCTCGCTGAACGGGACCATAGTCGTCGCCGGTTCCGGGACATTGTACATGAAGGAGAACCATTTCAGGGTATATCTGAAATACGAGTTCCGCAACGAGCCTGCCCACTATTACGGCAAAGGCTACAACAGCATCGAATCCGTGCACAGGTCCGATACCACGACGAGGTTCAAGAAGACTTCATTCCTCGTGTTCCCGAGAGTGGTATGGGAGCTGAAGCCGGGATTCTTCCTCGGACCGATAGCAGAGATAAGCTATGCCTCGTCCAGGGACATAAACCCGGTCATGGCAGCCGACCCGTATTTCAATGCGTTCAAGCCCAAGTATCTGAATGTCGGCCTGGGCGGAATCATCCAGTATGATACCCGTGATGACATCTCCACACCTACCAGGGGAATGCTCGTCAGCGGTACAGGCAAGGTGTTCAGCCATATCCTCGGCAGCCGCTATGACTATCAGATGGTTGATCTGGAATACCGCCAGTTTGCGAAGGTTTTCCGGCCGCGCAGCGTACTTGCCTGGACTGCCCGTACACAGATAGGCTTCGGGGACGTGCCTTTCACGGAACTTCCGATGTTCGGTACGCCCAATGACCTGAGGGGCTATTACTGGGGCCAATACAGGGACAAGTCGATGGCTTATGCCATTGCCGAATACCGTCACATGTTCGGCTCGGAGGAGGCCTACAGGCTCGGACGGTTCTATTCCAAGCTGGGATTCGTCGTCTGGGGCGGGGCCGGGACCATCGGAGACACTCCTGCTGAATGGACCAAATGGAAATTCAATTACGGGGCCGGAATCCGCATCCAGGTTCAGCCTCACAAAAATTTCCGGTTCGACATCGGAAAGGCTCCCGGCACCAAGGGACTGCTCTTCTACATGAACATGACCGAGGCGTTCTGACAATTCCGGCTGTCCGTGCAACGTTCATGTGTTGTTCTGCATCTATAGGAAGGAAATATTATTATCCTGTGAAAAACGCAGAAACATGAAGAAGACAGTCCTGACCATCATCATTTTCCTTACGGCCTGCGCAATGGCGCACGCACAGCAGGAATCCCGACACGCTATAGAAATCACCACCGGCTACCGGTCAATGGTAACTGACATGGCTTTCCCGTCCTATGACGAAATGGCGGAGGATTTGAAGTCAACCAATGAGCATGCCCCACTGCCGGCATTGTGCGTGGGATGGACTTATGGATGGAGAAGAAGATGGGAAATGTCCCTGATGGCCTCTGCCACAATGCTATGGTATGAAATGGAGAGGTATCCGATGGTGCAAACCCCCGATGGCAACTATGAAGTCAACAAGGAGGGCAGGACTTATATGAAACGCGAATATTGTGTTGCCCCCGCAATCTCCGTTGATTTCAGGTACAAATGGCTTGACAGGAGGAATGTCGAAATGTATTCCGGCATCGGACTGGGCGTTTCTTTGGTATTCCCCGTGCCTCATCTTTACTTTGCACCGATAGGCATCAAGGCCGGAGGCGGCAGGGTATATAGTATCGCCGAATTGAATCTTTCCCCGCACGATACCGGCGGCATGTTGGGAATCGGTGTCAGGCTCGGCAACGGAAAGCAGAGCCAGTCTGAATGGCGGAGACGCCAGGCCGTCATCCAATGAAATATCTCATGAACGAGGTCTGAGGAATGTCCTTGTCGGATACCGGTATGAAATAATGCAGGAACTGCAGCAGCCTGTGAGCCTCGCTGTATTCCGGACAATTCTTCGGCACTGTCCTCAGGATGCTCTCCGCATGGTTGCGCAATACGGCGAATTCGATGAGGTAGGCTGAATTGAACAATACATCGGCTTCTTCCTGATAAGGATATATCCATTTCACCTCGGCCCTGCGGACATTCGGCCAGTTGGAAATTGTCTCCCTTGCGGAGAATGCCCCCTTGTTGTAATCCCTCACTATACGGCGCAGGAGACGGTTGTCGCTGGTAGGAATGCAGTTATGGTCATCCAGGGAGATGCTCGTGATGGTGTTGATGAAAATCTTGAACTTCTCCGACGCCTCCACCTTGTCTGTCAGTTTCGGGTTCAATGCGTGTATGCCTTCGATGAGCAATATCGAGCCCGGTTCGAGCCTCAGCCTGCGGCCGTTGTACTCCCTTATTCCGGTAACGAAATTGTATTCAGGAACTTCCACTTCCTCTCCGGCGAGAAGCCTTAGGACATCTTTCTGGAGCATGTCGTGGTCCACGGTATCGAAATTGTCGAAGTCGAACGACCCGTCCGGAAGTCTCGGGGTGTCGAGCCTGTTCACGAAATAATCGTCGGTCGAGAATGATATCGGTTTCAGCCCGCAGGCCATGAGCTGTACGCTAAGACGTTTGCAGAACGTGCTTTTCCCGCTGCTCGTCGGGCCTGTAATGAGCACTATCCTCGCAGGGCTGTCGGAACGGTATCTACTGTCTATCTCCTCGGCGATCTGCACGATTTTCTTCTCCTGGAGCGCCTCTGCTATCTGGATGAGGTCCCCGGCTTTTCCTCCGCCGCAGGCCTTGTTGACGTCCCCGACATTGTCCAGACCCATTATCCTGTTCCATCTCAATGTCTCCTCGAACACCCCGAAAGTCTTCGGCTGCTCCTTGAACGGGGCAAGTTCCAGAGGGTGATGCCTGTCAGGAACCCTGAGCAGAAGCCCTTCGTGGAAGCTGCAGATGTCCCATACCTGGAGATATCCCGAGCTCGGCACCAATACGTCGTAATAATAATCCGCCGTGTCACCGAGTGTGTAATAGTTTATATAGACCTCGCCGCAAGTCTCAAGGAGTTTCACCTTGTCATGCATTCCGAGGTCCCGGAAGAGTCCGATTGCCTCGGACATCTGGACGTCGTGGCGCCTGAACTGGATGTCCTTGTCCACTATGCTGCGCATCCTCTCCCGGATTCTGTCGATGTCGGCGTTGGAGAGAACAGTCCCGTCTCCCTTGTCGATGCGGCAGTAGTAGCCTTTGGATATCGGCCTGCGCATCACGATTTTGCATCCCGGGAAGATGTCACGGGCCGCCTTGTAGAGGAGGAAGCAGAGGGACCTGCAATACACGTTGCGTCCGCTGTATGAGCGGTAGTCGAGGAATTCGACGTCCCTGTTGTTGAAGACCCTGAACTTGAGCCCTTCGGAGACATTGTTCACTTTCGCGGAAATGATCCGGTAAGGCTTCTCGAAATCGAATTCATCTACCATTTCGAGCAGTGTGGTTCCTTCCTGGAATTCCCTGAAGGTGCCCGTGTTTTTGCAGTATATACGTAACATCTGACTATTCTATTTGGCTATTTTAGTTTCTTAAGTCTCATTTCAGGGCGTTTGTCGCTCAGTGCGATCAAAGGCCAACGCACATTTGTTTTGTATACGCTACCCTTTTCCTAAATCCCTACCGTCCCTTCGGGCTGCTCGCTGCAAAAGGCCACTGGACTTTTGCTAATCGCTCCCGACCCCGGGACTCAAAAGCAGTTGTTTCGCTCTGCGAAACTAGGTATTGCTGGAGCTTCTGGTTGGATATTTCCGCAAAATTAGGAAAAAAACAAAACACTTTCTACCTTTACGGAAATTTTCAAACTTTATGAGCCAATTACACCTTATCGACCATCCGATGATCCAGCACAAGCTGACCATCATGAGAAAAAAGGAAACAGGTTCCAAGGACTTCAGGATCCTGCTCAGGGAAATCTCCCTTCTTATGGGTTATGAAATTACGCGCGATCTGCCTCTCGACGATGTGGAAATCGAGACTCCCATCTGCAAGATGACGGCGAAGAAGGTTTCCGGAAGGAAGCTCGCCATCGTGCCTATTCTCCGCGCCGGACTCGGAATGGTGGAGGGACTCCAGACTCTGGTCCCAGTGGCCAAGGTAGGTCATATAGGACTTTACCGCAACGAGGAGACTCACAATCCTGTAGTCTATTATTGCAAGCTCCCTGAAGACATCAGCCAGAGGCTTGTGATTGTCACCGACCCGATGCTCGCAACCGGCGGAAGCTCATGCGACGCCCTTTCGATGCTGAAGGAGCGCGGCTGCAACAATATCCGCCTGATGTGCCTTGTGGCTGCTCCTGAAGGCATTGCCAGGGTACAGAGGGAGCATCCTGACGTGGACATCTATGTCGCTTCAGTGGACGAGTGCCTGAACAAGGACGCCTACATCGTCCCTGGACTCGGGGATGCCGGAGACAGGATTTTCGGTACGAAATAAATCCAGGCCACGGGTCATTGCGCCTGTGCACGGCTGCGGCTGAAATTCACCAGGATCACACCGGTGAAGACCGCAGCCGCCGCAATGATTTTCTGCCATGAGAGGGTGTCCATCCCGATGCAGATGCTTATGGCAATGGCCATTACCGGCTGGACATATGAATAGAGGCTCACGAGAGTGGGCCTTATTTTTTTCTGTCCGAGAGGTATCAGGAAATACGATATGAATGTCGCACCGATGATCAGGAAGGCGAGGTCGAACGCGAGGCCCGGGGTGAATGCCGAGAAATCCGTTCCTGCGAGTTCCCTTGCAGACAGCGGCAGGGCCATCAGGGTGGAGAACAGGAATATCCATTTCATGAATGTCACCACTGAATACTTGCTTATAACTGGTTTGAAGAGCCCGAGGTAGAGCGAGAAGCACAGGCTGTTGACAATCATCAGGAGGATGCCCCTGAGATTGGTGTTCACGGCCCCTCCTCCGGCTCCGGTGCTGTTCATTATGAGATACAATATTCCCGCAAAACTGAGAGCCACACCTCCGGCCTTCTTGAATGTAATCGGCTCCTTGATGGCGAATGCGGCGATGAACATCGTGTATATCGGGGACATCGAACTGACTATGGAGCAGTCCATCGGGGTGATGTCCGGGATGGCCATCAGGAATGATATCTGGGTGAGGAAGAATCCGAGCACCGATGCGGCGAATATCTTCGGATAATCCCGTCTGTCCACCTTTTCCTTTTTCGTGAATGCTGATATCAGCCAGAATATGGATCCTGCCCCGACGGACCTGAGGCAGAACAGGGCAACCGGGGATATGAGGTGGCTGCCCGTAAGATCCTTGCATGTGATGATGTTGACGCCGAAGATGGCGTATGCAGTGAAGCAGGCCAGATGGCCTGTGACATTGTTCCTGTTCATTTTACCAGCATCTTGCCGAGCCGTTTCCTGACCGGTATTTCAATGAATTTCATGCACAGCCATGCGAAGAGCACCACCCAGGCAAAGAGGCAGAGCACCACGGGCCATGTGCCGGCGAAGGTATGGACTCCGGTCTTGATCATCCATGAGTAGAAGAGATACATGAAAGGGTAATGTATCATGTACAGAGGGTAGGATATGTCCCCGAGGAAGCGGCAGGCCTTGCTTGAGAAAGTGTCTGTCAATGAACCTGATGCACCGGCCATTACGATTGCCGGGAAAACCAGGGTGATGCAGGCAATCTCGAAAATGCCGTTGAGGGAGACGGTGCCAGTGCAGCATTTTCCTCCGATGAACGGAACGAGGAAGAGGACGAGCAGGGCGGCAGAGCAGAGCCAGAATGCACCCCTGATTTTCCTCGGACGGAATGTGCGTGCAAGGAGCATTCCCATCGAGAACGGGAAGAGCATCCTCAGCAGGCCGCCTGTGAAATTGACGCAGTCGAGAGTCCAGCCCACCCCTATGCTTCCGTAACCTGACACGTCGAGTACGGCGAATGCCCCTAGCCCGATTCCGAGTGCCGCCGTGACGACAGCGAGGGCTTTGGTCGGGAGTCTGCGTATGATGAATGCGTAGAGGATATTGCCGATGTATTCGAAGAACAGGGACCATGCAGGACCGTTCAGGGGGAACATTTCCCCGTTGCCCCTGACCTCGCGCGGTGCGCCCGGAACGGCCGGAATCATGAACATTGCGGCGAGCAGGGCCAGCATTACCATGGATGTGGAAGTGTGGGTTCCGTCCCATTGTTCAGAACCCTGGAGGAGGAAAGTGACGGCTCCCGTGACAGCCCCGATGATGACCATCGGATGAAGCCTGATGATTCGCCTGAGGAAGAAACTCTTGAGTGTCAGCTTGCCAGGAACGGCATCGTTGTCTTTCGGCTTCCGGCCGGCCCATCTGCCGTCGTATGCGTAGGAAATCACGAACCCCGAGAGGATGAAAAAGAAGTCCACGGCGAGATATCCGTGATTGATTCCCTTTATTATCGCCTCGCCGCCGGCAAAGGCAAATCCTTCGAATACGTGATACCATACTACAGCGAGGGCTGCGACACCCCTGAGCCCGTCGAGAATCTCGTAATGGGGCCTGGTGTCGGCAAAAGATGCGTTCTGAGTAATTGTTCCCATAGTCTTCCGTCGTTGAAAATTTCCGCCGGCAAAGATACTAAATTTATTTGCAGGAACAGGGGCGAAATTCTAACTTTGCAGACCGTAAAACTGAAAAACGATGAAACAGGGCTTTGACAACGAGAAATATCTCAGGATTCAGTCGGAACAGATCAAGAAACGTATCGCACAGTTCGGCGACAAACTCTACATGGAGTTTGGCGGGAAGTTGTTTGATGACAATCATGCAGCGCGCGTGCTCCCGGGTTTTCTGCCGGACAGCAAGCTGAGGATGCTCATGCAGCTGAGCGACTGTGCGGAAATCGTGCAGGTGATCAGTGCGCTTGACATCGAGAAGAACAAGGTGCGCGGCGATCTCGGGATTACATACGACGAGGATATCCTGAGGCTCCGTGCAGAGTTCGAGAACGTCGGGCTCATGGTGGGCGCCGTGGTGATTACGCATTACAACGGCCAGGCCAGCGCTTCCGCATTCCGTGAGAGGCTCGAGCGTCTCGGAATCAAGGTCTGCTATCATTATACCATCGAGGATTATCCGAACAATGTGGCTCTCATTGATTCCGACGAGGGATTCGGGCGCAATGACTATGTGGAGACCTCAAGGCCTCTCGTGGTGGTCACTGCCCCTGGTCCGGGAAGCGGAAAGATGGCTGTCTGCCTGAGCCAGTTGTATCAGGAACAGAAGAGGGGAGTGAAGGCCGGATATGCCAAATTCGAGACGTTCCCTGTATGGAACCTTCCTCTGAAGCATCCTGTGAACATTGCATACGAGGCTGCGACGGCCGACCTGAACGACGTGAACATGATCGACCCGTTCCATCTCGAAGCCTACGGCAAGATTGCCGTGAACTACAACCGCGACATCGAGATTTTCCCTGTGCTTAACGCCCTGTTCGAAGGAATCTACGGGGAGAATCCGTACAAGTCCCCGACCGACATGGGAGTGAACATGGTCGGATTCTGCATGAGCGACGAGGATGTGTGCTGCAATGCCGCCCGCGACGAAATCATAAGGCGTTATTACAATGCCCTCGACACCCTTGCGGACACGGGATGCAATGAAAATGAAGTCAATAAGATACGTCTCATCCTGCAGCAGGCCAAGCTGACCACTGCATACCGCCGCACGACGGTTGCCGCAAGGGAGAGGAAGGAACTTTCCGGGGAGGCGTCGTCGGCCATGGAACTGCAGGACGGAACCATTATTACCGCCAATACCAGCCCTCTTCTCGGACCGAGTGCAGCCCTGCTGCTGAACGCCACGAAGCATCTCGCCGGCATTGACCATGCTGTCAAGCTGATACCGGAGACCATGATAGAGCCTATCCAGAAGATGAAGGTATCTTTCCTTCACGGACACAATCCGCGCCTGCATACTGACGAAGTCCTGGTGGCACTTGCGATGTTGAGTGTCAGTGACGAGAATTGCAGGAGGGCGCTCGAGCAGCTTCCTAAGCTGGACGGATGCCAGGTGCATTCCACCGTGATGCTGAGCGAGGTGGACAGGAAGATTTTCCGCAAGCTCGGGGTCGGGCTTACCTGCGACCCGGTGAAGAAGGACTAAGGAATCTGTAAAACCCTGCATAATATGAGACGCATAGCTGCATTTATTCTCTCCATCCTCTGCACGGCGGCATGGTCCCAGAACGGGCAGAACCTCGGAAAGGATTGGCTTTCAGAACATTATACCAAACGGGAAGTGATGATTCCGATGAGGGACGGGGTGAGGCTATATACTGCCGTGTATGAGCCGTCCGGTGTTTCCGTGAAGACCCCTGTGATGCTCATCAGGACTCCGTATTCGCTCAAGCCGTACGGAATAACTCCGGGCAGCCCTGATGGTGAGAATGTGCGGCTTCCTTACGGGACCGGTCTCGGAAGCGATGTCATGAATTATGTTGCTGACGGGTATGTTATTGTATATCAGAATGTCAGGGGACGTTATCTGAGCGAGGGGGATTTCGAGAACATCCGTCCGCTGCTCTGCGGAGAGGAAGGCGGGGCCGTGGTGAAGAAAGATGCCGGGGGCAATGTGATTGCGGATGATGCCACCGATGTCTATGATACTGTGGAATGGATTCTTGCCAATACTGAGAACAACGGCAATGTGGGAGTGAAGGGTGTCTCCTATCCGGGATTCTATGCGACATTGGCCATATTGTCCCGTCATCCCGCTATCAAGGCGGTGTCTCCGCAGGCTCCTGTGACGGACTGGTTCATGGGCGACGACGCTCACCACAACGGGGCATTGTGCCTGACCGACTCTTATCGTTTCGGCTCTTCGATGTACAGGGAGGACCGCAAATGTCCGTCTCCGAAAGGCCTTCCGGCCCTGTTCAAGAGCGAAGAAGACATTTATGAATATTTCCGCGGCCGTTCGATAAAGGATCTGTCAGCGTTTTTCGGGGACAGCCTTGCTTTCTGGAGCCGGATGATGGAACATCCTGATTATGATGAGTTCTGGATAAGCAGGGACCCTTCCCTGCATCTTTCCGGGGTGCGTCCAGCGGTGATGGTGACGGGAGGATTCTACGATGCCGAGGATTGTTACGGGGCTTTCCGGACATATGAGATGATCAGGAAGCTTTCGCCTGAAACGGAACTGTATCTTGCCGCAGGCCCGTGGTATCACGGAGGCTGGAACAGCAGGACGGCTGACCATATAGCCGATGCATGGTTCGGGGAGGCGTCCGGGGCATGGTATCAGGACAATGTGGAATATCCGTTCTTCAGGCATTATCTCGAGGGAACATGCGATGCTCCGGCCAGGGTGAACGTGCTGCCTTCCGGGGAGACATGCCCGGAGCTGATGGACGGGATTCCGTCAGACGGCATGTGGAAGACATATTCAGAGTGGCCGCCGGAAAATGCCGTGTACAGGGCAGTCAGATTGACTCCGGACGAGTCATTGGACTGCAGCGAAATTATTTCGGGGCAGGAGCCTCGCAGGATGAAGGGCAGCCGCAGCTATGTCTCGGACCCGTCATGTCCTGTTCCGTACATGGATATCAGATCGAGTTCCCGTGACAGGAATTATATGGCTGCAGACCAGAGCTTTGCGTGTGACAGGGAGGATGTGCTGTCATATTGCGGCCCGGTCCTGGCCGATACCGTACATGTGGCCGGGAAGATTGTTTTCTCAGGAGAGGTCTGCCTGTCATCCGCTTACGGGCGCGAACTGGACGGGGATATCGTGGTCAAGCTGATAGATGTGCGTCCTGACGGGTACAGGATGCTTGTCAGGGGAGATGTGATGCCTCTGCGTTACAGGAACGGTTTCGGATCTCCGGAACCTGTGAGGAACGGGAAATATGTAAGCGTGAGCTTCGAGATGCCGGAAGTGGACCATTATTTCATGCCTGGTCACTGCCTGATGGTGCAGGTCCAGGGCAGCTGGTTCCCCCTGATTGCCATGAATCCGCAGACTTACATCACGAACCAGCATGAAGCCTCTTCCGGGGACTACCGTCCTGTCACCGTAACTGTCCGCGCAGGGCGCTCCTCCGTACTTCTGCCGGTATGTGAGTAATTTTCATATTTTATTATTATCTTCGCGAAGTACCCGTTTTTTGTTCATTCCGTACTTTAGAAGATAAGTTATGAAAAGGTTCTGTTGTTCCCTCGTCCTGATGTGCATTGCCGTATCCGGCATATTCGCACAGACCTCGATCCCCGGTGCATTGAAACCTGTGGAATCCAGGAAATACAGAAGTGAAAACTCCGCAAATGGCTGTGCAGCAGTGATAAGCGGCTATAAATGCATGTCCGGTTTCAGCCTCGGCTCCCCTAAAGGCGGCCTGATAGCCGACGGCATCAAGGGCAGTGCGACATTCGACCTGAAAGGAGCTTATGACAAATGCACTTTCGCAGTCGGCCCCGACGTGCTCGGAGAGGGTGCGCTCAGGGACTATTCCATCGTGACTGCCAAGGCTGACGGGAAGATAGTTTTCGACGAGGTGATCTATGAAAGTGATGCCCCGCGCTTTTTCACCATTGACGTGAAAGGTGCCAATCAGCTGGTATTCACCGTAGTGGACGGCTCTGTAGGAATCAGCTTCGGCAATGTGAAACTCTGGAAGGCCGGCCAGACACCGTCCAATCCCAATACTCTTTACCCCAAGCTCCCGGCCGGCAAGATCCAGCTCGTCAGGGATCTTCCATATTATTTCACCAGGCCCGGAGGCCATGTCATGCCTGTTCTCGGAGACCGGTTCAAGACAAGCATGAGCGAGATGAAGACCATCAAGGTGTCGGGGAAGGAATATGACTCCGGCCTTGCATTCCCGCTAAGCCAGGCCCTCATTGGCAAGGAATCGGGCTATGCATGTTTCTGGCTCGGAGGTCGTTATGAAAAGGTTTCGTTCATAGCCGGGCCTCAGGACAGCCAGAGCAGCAATACCAGGGTCTGGCTCATCGTCAAGGCCGACAACAAGACCATCTACGAGGAATGCATCCGGCAGAATGACCTTTCGAAGCAGTTTGTCCTGGACGTAAAAGGCGTGGAGAAGCTCGCGTTCATCATTGAATACCGGGACAGTGATTTCCTCGGGGGAATGACTCTCGGAGTCGTGGACATCAATGCCTATCTTGCCGGTTATGCAGCAGTTCCGTCTGCCGGAATTGTCAATCCGAACAAGGACAGGATCTCCAAACTGCCTGACGTCTGCCCTCTCATGTCCAATATCAGGCCATTCTCCGTGCGCGGCATGAGCAAGGCGGACCAGACGCTTTTCGAAGGCGAGTCGCGCCACTACACCTTCTCGATGGGTGGAGTGAAATATTGGGAGGGATTCCTCCTTACCACAGGCAACACCCTTCTCGGAGACCGGATTGATTCTTATGCCGAGTTCGACCTTGCGGGAGAATACGACTGGATCAGCTTCGATGCCGGATGCCTGAGCAAGCGCTCTTACATGGATGACGACAACCTGCTCATTTACGTGGACGGCGAGCTTGTCTTTGACCACAAGATATATTCGACCTGGCCTACCCAGCATTACAAGGTACCTGTCCACAAATGCCGCAGCCTGAAATTCGCGAGACGCGGCACCGGGGCGCAGAAGCAGACCGTCATCGGCGTGGGAGACATTGTCCTCTACAGGGGAGAGCCTGTCGAGAACGACATTTTCGTGCACGAGGTTCCGGACTGCCCTTACGAGACGGACCTGATTGACCTCTGCGGAAAACCATATTTCCATTACAACGGAAGATTCGTCAGCGACCTGACCAGTTTCAATATGAATGATTGTTTCCTCGACGGCAGCACCATCACGAGGTCCTTCAAGATGAAGGACGGCAGGGAACTCAACAAGGGATTCATGCTCGAGACGAACATCCCTCTCGGGCTTGAGAACGTGACTGTCATGGATGCGGCTTTCATGCTTCTGACCGGAGTGGGCGCCAGCGTAAGTTCTTCAGATGTGGCAGCCTATACCGGAGTGAGCGGAGGCGCGTCAGGGACGGTCAACATGGGCATTTTCCTCCTGCTGAACGACCAGAACCAGAAGCAGTCCGCGGCCGCGGCATTCAATACTTTCGGACAATACGAAAGCTGCACGTTCACCGTCGAGAACATGAGGGAATATATGGACGAATTCGACGAGGTGTTCGGCAACCGCAGTGCTGAAGCGGTTAGGAATCCTGTGAAACTCAATGTTATAGCAGACCAGGTGCTCGTGGGCGAGTTCTGGCTGGACAACAAGATGGCACCTCTGACGGTCACCGTTCCGATATTCCGGTGCCGCCAGCTGATGTTCTGGCTCGAGTGCGGGGACGTGCGTTCCGGACAATATCTGTTCCATGACCTGAAGCTCAGCAAGGCACCGTGTGACATTGCCATACCTGATAAATATACACCGGGAAATATTGGCAATCCACCTTCAGGCAGGGAAGGCGGAGCTGCATCGGCCGGACAGGGGAAGACGGCCGTGCGGGAGAAGGCGGCCCCGGCAGAACGTGTGGCGGCCCCAGTTGTTTCCCGCCAGCCGGAAACCAAGGGCAGGAAAAAGGCCGGCAATGCAGGGGACAATGATGTCCGGGTGGAATGGGAGGACAAGTATTATTCCTCCGGAGTGAGCGCAATCGACTCGTATCTGAATGACGTGACCAAGGCATCGAAGGCGGTAAAGGCTTATTGTGAAGGAGCTTATGAGATGCCGGAATCTACCCGGACCTTTGTCCGGGCGGCCGATGGTAGCGTATATAAATGTTTCTCGTTCGTGGGCCGGAGTGGAGCAAGGCTGTCTATTCAGGACATGATATCGACCCTTGAACAGAGGATTTCCGAGGGCAATTCCCTCAAGTCGGACATAGGCCTCAAGCAGGCAGGTGTGGCGAGCGCTTCCCTGGGAGTCACACAGCTCAAGACCTTCCAGGACATGGGCCTGTACGGAAAGCTCATTAAGTCGGCAACCAGGTACATGAACCAGTGCAAGAGCGATATTTCCATGTCGATGGAGCAGTCCCGGGCCATGATCGAGGCTTTCGAAGCCTACAGGTCAATCGCGCTGGATGTGGATGGAAAGAAGAGCACAGATACCGTGCTTATCCTTCCTACGGAGCCTTCCGACGAGATTCCTCAGGTGCTGCAGCAGCTGGAATATTTCAACTGATTTCCGGCTCTGCAACGTTTTAGATGAAAATTTTTCAAAAAATGATGAAAAAAGTTGCCCGAAAATTTGGATGTTCCGGAATAATACTCTACATTTGCAATCCCGTTTGGAAATCAAGCGTGAGTTGATAAACCGGATGGTTGGAGAGATTCGTTAGCTCAGTTGGTAGAGCACAACACTTTTAATGTTGGGGTCTCGGGTTCGAGCCCCGAACGGATCACAAGGAAATATATGCTTCCTTAGCTCAGTTGGTAGAGCACGACACTCTTAATGTTGGGGTCTAGGGTTCGAGCCCCTAAGGGAGCACTTCAAAAGAGAATGACTTTCACGGTCGTTCTCTTTTTGTTGTTCGTCCAGCACGAACGTACTCTAACGGGTGAAAGTCCCCAAACCGCCCTGATAGTGGGAAGGTTACAGCCAAAGGCAAGGGTGTCCGCCGTGAGACGGAATCTGAAGGAAGCCGGAGGCAAACATCTGGTCTGACGGATAGAAACCCGATAC
>SFNZ01000122.1 GCA_004552615.1 Bacteroidales bacterium
AGCAGGATCCGCCCCGCGATTGTCATCCGGCAATTCCATTCCGCCCAGGCCACCGTCTTCCTCGATGGCCTCCTCAACATCTTCACAGAAGAATATGTAATTCTGATAACTGCAATAGAGATATATGTAGAACGGTATTGACGCGAGAATCCAGATGAAGACGAACCGGTCCGGAAGGAATGTCAGGAGCCCGCATCCGACTCCGTAGCAGACCGCCCAATGCGTGAAAACTGAAAGCCACCGGATATATGCCCCGATGTCATCCGAATGTGTGTTTTCGAACAGTTTGATTGCTCTTCTGTATGTCATCAGGATACGGGATGTCAGGAGCAGGCCATAAACGACTAAACAGAAAGCCATCACTCCCATCGCATAATGCCTTGCAGGAAGAGGAAGCATGTGAACCGCCACGGCTGCGGCGGAATAGACAAGCCAGAGGCACAGATGACGGCTGAAACGCGCAGAGGTGACATAGTTCCGGTCAAGAAGGGTCATCATTGCTGACGTGAAGAGCCAGTAGGTAAGGAAATATGTCGCCACGTTCATCAATATCGTCGCATCGGCATCTATATACCTCAACGCCACGACGAGATGAACTGAATAATTGGCGGACAACACCAGCAATGCGGTACCCATCAGGCGGCGGGACAGCAGAAAGTTGGCGATGTTCTTTCTTTCCGGAACACGTGCGAACAGCATATGGAAGCCGAAGAAGAGCATCAACGGCAACGACATATACAACGCAACGCGATAAAGCAAATGTTCCATGACTTTCCTTATAGAAGGCAGGCACTATTTGAACAGGAGCGGGAGGAATTCGGAGAGATATATACCACTGGATATCTGGTTTTTCCGCAAGGGTTGTATCCCGGAGGGGTATATATGCTCATCCTCCTGCCGAATCCTGCAACTTCGCTGTCGTACCAGACCTTCGACACAGTTCCGTGCGGCACATCCCTGACGGTGTAAAGGTCAGCCCTTCCACCCGGCACAATGAACGTGCTGGTCATGGATGCGATGTCACGGTTCACCCAGATATTGTTCATGTCAGGAACATTGAGCCCGTCCACATTGAAAATGTAGCTGTACATCTCCGGAGATTCGACCGGGCCGCCGCCCCACAAGGCCTGCCGCGCATTGAGCACTGATGCTGCAAGAAGAGCAGCCGAAGCAATGATGATTTTCCGTAGCATATATTTCGTTTTCTATTATTCCATGCGGTTCCGGATGTAAAGATACGAAATAATGTTCATAATAGATAACTGTCGATGCAAGGTCCCGACTGAGATTGCATTATATTTCAGAACAGAAAATTTGATATCATGAAATTCAACATCATTATCTGCGCCATTGCCGGAATGGCGGCGCTCGTATCCTGCGGCACTTCACGCAAGGCCGCCTCAACCGAAGAACTCATCAGCGGAAGCTGGAATATAACCGAGGCCATGGGCCATGCCGTCACTACCCGGGACAATGCAGCCCCGACAATATCATTTGACATCGACGGGAAGCGCGTGAGCGGACACGCCGGCTGCAACAGGTTCATGGGAGGATTCACACTGAACGGAAACGGAAAGAACTCCATATCGTTCACTCCGCTCGCCGCAACGAAGATGATGTGTCCTGACATGGAGACCGAACAGAACATTTTCCTGGCACTTGACGCCGCCTCCAGAATCAAGGGCTCCGGTCACGACTCCATCGAGTTCCGCTCCGATTCCGGAGAAGTTGTGCTGAAGATGGAGAGGCAGTAATTGTCTTTTGCCATTGACCTTTTACTGGCAAGGTGGACGGCATAGTTCCGATCGTGTACTCCGTTATTGATGTTGACCACTTGGAGGATTTTGTATACATTTGTGCTGATAAAACATTGGTATATGAAGAGATTGGCCATCATAATCACGGGAATGCTTGCAAGTCTTCTCGTCGCAAGCGCGCAGAGTTACGTCCGTGCTGGGTGGGCAAGCTGGAAAAGAATGGCTCAATAAAATCAAACTGAATAATAAAACACCACGATGAACATAGCACTTTACACCTTAACTTCATCACTGCACGACAGGAATGCCGTGGACGCCCTCTCCCTTGAGTTCCTCTCGTCAATCGAGACGATTCTTGGATATAGATTCGATTTTAATGGTGACGACTTCTCTGCCTATGGTCAGAGGGACCTGGATGTCATCTTCATCAGGACCGGAGGATCCGAGGGGCTTTTCAAGCAGGTCTTCCCCACCCTATCCGGCAACATCCTGCTCCTGACCTCTGGCAAGAGCAACTCTCTGGCAGCATCACTGGAGATTCTCTCGTTCCTGAACCAGAACGGACGCAGGGGCGAGGTCCTGCACGGAAGCGCAGAGTACATCGCCGGGAGGATTGAGACCCTCGCAAGGGTGAGCCGTGCAAGGAAGGAACTCCGGGGACAGAAGCTCGGCATCATCGGGAAGCCGTCCGACTGGCTTATCGCAAGCCAGCCCGACAAGCAGGCCGTGAAAGAGAAGCTGGGAATTGAACTCATCGAAATAGACATCAGGGAGCTCATCGGCCTTGCCAAGGATACTTCACAGAATCCATTGCCTGATTATGCTACCGGCATAGTAACAGGACTCCGAAAAGATGCTCCAGAGACGGTCAGGAAGCACGTGGAGGGTGCAGTGGCAATATATTCCGCTCTCATGTCTATGGTGGATAGCTATGGCCTTTCCGGGCTCACCATACGTTGCTTCGACCTGCTGGATGCCCTTGGAAATACCGGCTGTCTCGCTCTCGCATTGTTAAACTCGGAGGGGATTCCTTCGTCCTGCGAGGGTGATGTTCCCGCCCTACTCTCGATGGTCATTGGCAATGCCCTTACTGGACGGAGCGGATTCCAGGCAAATCCGTCACAGATTGACCCGGATGCGGGAAGGATGCTGCTGGCTCACTGCACCGTGCCTTTCAACATGGTTGAGAAGTATTCCTACAACACCCATTTTGAATCAGGAATAGGAGTAGCCATCCACGGGGAGATGACAGAAGGCGATGTCACGCTCTTCAAGACCTCGTCTGACCTTGTACGTATGTTCTGCGAAGAGGCGACCCTCGTGGAGAACCAGTACGGACGCGACCTGTGCCGCACCCAGGTGCTCCTCCAAATGAAGAATCCTGGAATCCTCACGGAGTATTTCCTCAGGAACCCTATCGGGAACCACCACATTGTCTTCAGCGGAAAGCACAAGGAGGTATTTGAGGAGTTCATGAAGTGGATTTGACAGAACGCATCATTATATTTTGCCGATATCGGCAAAATATGTATATTTGCGAAAGAAGTCGGACAGAAAGTTGCCGATAAGTTGGATATGAATTATATCTCAGTTACAGAATTCGCTTCAAGACACGGGATTCCGGAAAGGACTGCCAGGAATTATTGCTCCATTGGAAAGATTGAGGGAGCATTTCTTGTCGGCAAGACCTGGAACATCCCGGAGGATGCGGAACTACCATCAAAGAAGAGTCGCAGAGGAAAGGAATATCCGCTGCTCCGAGTGTTTCGTGAACAGAAGGAGATGAAGATG
>SFNZ01000123.1 GCA_004552615.1 Bacteroidales bacterium
CGTATCCAGATGATGGTCAAGTTCACTTTCTAGACCGTTGCCATGGATATTTCTTTCTTGAAATCAACTCTCAGGACAGTTCCCGACTTTCCGAAGAAAGGGATACTGTTCTGGGATTTGACCACTCTCCTGAAGAATCCGGAGGCACTTCGCATGACCGTGGATGCCTTGTATGAAATGTACAGGGACAAGGGGATTACGAAGGTGGCCGGACTCGAATCGAGAGGCTTCATAATTGGCGCTGCGCTTGCTTACAGGCTCGGCGCCGGTTTCGTTACTATCCGAAAACCCGGAAAACTGCCAGCTGAAACCTATTCGGAGACCTATATGAAGGAGTATGGTCCCGACACTCTGACGATACATCAGGATGCGCTCACCAGCGAAGATGTCGTCCTCCTTCACGATGACCTGCTTGCCACCGGAGGGTCGGCTGCGGCCGCGCTGAAACTTATTGGCCGTTTCAGCCCGAAATCAGTCTATGCCAATTTCATCATCGAACTGGACGGACTTGACGGAAGAAAGGCGCTGCCTGAAGACGTTGAGGTCACAAGTCTGCTGTCTCTTTAGCGAGAATCACTGCCGACAATCCAACCAACCTAATATTGTTATGTCCAAAAAAGCTATCCTGGCCGCTTTAGTGGCTGCCACAGCCATTGTTCAAGGAGCAATGGCCCAGACAAACATTCAGGTCTTTTATGACTTCGGAAAAGACCGCAAGCATGTCACCACCACCCTCGAGGGATTCTACGGTGACAAATGGGGCAACACCTTCTTCTTCGTCGACTATGACTACGGCGAGAAAGTGAACAATGAAAAAGTGTCTCCGAGAGGTACCTATTTCGAGATTGCCCGCTGCCTGAACTTCTGGCAGGAAAGCAAGGCCGCACCTCTCAGCATCCATGTCGAGTACAACGGCGGAGTCTACAAGGGATACGGCATCAATCATGCCTTCCTCGTGGGAACCGACTGGTTCATTCACAGCAAGGACTTCCGCAACACCCTCAACCTCAAGGTCCTGTATAAATATATCCATTACGACAAGCCTGAAATCGGAGACAGGCCGCGCAGCGATGTCCCTCTGCAGTTCACCGCAGTGTGGGGAATGCAGGACCTGTTCAATGTCAAAGGTCTCAGGTTCAGCGGTTTCGCTGACTTCTGGTGGGAGGATCATACGGTGGCTCCGTCTGACGGAGACGGTAACAGGAAATGGGAGGAGGCAAAGACTTCCCACATCGTCTTCCTTACCGAGCCCCAGATCTGGTACAATGTCGGCCAGCATTTCGGAGTGGACAATCTCAATGTCGGCACCGAGATCGAACTCTCTTACGACTTCGGAACCGGGAAAGGCTTCTGGTGCCGTCCGTGCCTCGGTCTCAAGTGGGTGTTCTGATTTCAGAACTGTTTAAACATCCTGCCCTATGAACAAATTCCTTACAAAGGCTTTCGGATTCGATCCGTCAAAGCACAGTGTCCGCACGGAAATCCTTGCCGGACTCACCACATTCCTCACGATGGCATATATCCTTGCCGTCAATCCGGGAATCTTCAGTGCCCTGTCATCACAGGGAATGCCGACCGCATCGGTCTTCACGGCCACTGCACTGGCAGCCATTGTCGGCACCCTCGTCATGTCCCTGTATGCCCGCAAGCCGTTCGGCCTTGCTCCCGGCATGGGACTCAATGCATTCTTCGTATATACAGTTTGCCTCGGCATGGGGTTCACCTGGCAGATGGCGCTCACGGCCATTTTCCTGGAGGGTATCATTTTCATCCTGCTGACCGCCACCAATGTCCGCAAAATGATTGTTGATGCCATACCGATGAATCTGAAACGGGCCATCGGCGCGGGCATCGGTCTCTACATAGCCTTCATCGGCCTGAAATCAGCCGGTATCATCGTCAGCAGCGAGGCTACCTCGGTGACCCTCGGGAATCTGGGTGACAAGACAGTTATCCTGGCGCTTGCAGGCCTTGTCATCACCTCTCTCCTGGTGATTCTGAAGGTTCGCGGCGGAATGCTTCTCGGTATCATAGCCACCACGTTGATAGGAATCCCGATGGGAGTCACCAATTACGGCGGCATCATATCCACACCTCCGTCCATCTCCCCGATATTCTGCCAGTTCGAGTGGGCGAAAATCATTTCCTGGGACATGCTCGTGGTCGTATTCACTTTCCTGTTCATCGACATGTTCGACACCATCGGAACCGTGGTCGGCGTATCCGTAAAGTCCGGGATGGTGGATGAGAAAGGCAATGTGGACGGCATCAACCGTATCCTCATGGCTGATTCAGTAGCTACGGTTGCCGGTTCAATGTTCGGTACCAGCACGACTACGACTTATATAGAGAGCGCATCCGGTGTGTCCGAGGGCGGCCGCACGGGTCTCACGTCGTTCGTGATTGCCGCTTGCTTCGCAGTGGCCCTGTTCTTCTCGCCTCTCTTCCTCGCAATCCCCGGGGCAGCGACGGGACCGGTCCTCTTCATCGTAGGAGTCATGATGATGTCACCTGTCGTTCATATCGACTGGAATGACTTCTCGGAGTCCATTCCTGCTTTCGTCACAATGCTCCTTATGCCTCTTGCATACAGCATTTCCGACGGCATCATGCTCGGCATGATTTCATACGTCCTGCTCAATGCATTGACCGGCAGGTGCAAGAAAATTTCAGTCATGATGTGGGTGCTTGCGGTGCTCTTCGTGCTGCGCTATATACTGGTGTAAAAGTCTACCGGAATCATCGATGCCGGCTGTCGCGTCCTGTTGCGGAATATCCGTACGAAGGGGCTGCGGCGGCCGGATACTATATTGTAAATCAATGAATTGGAGCTATCCTGCCGGTTTTTTGGAATCTTCCTGCCCCCTCTGTGAAGCGTATGGAGCCTGTTATTAACTATGTTGATAACTTTTATTCGGGATTTCTTTTGATATGGCGGTCAAAGTTTATACATTTGCACCACATGTCGGCGTCCGGGTGCGACGCATTTGCTTTTTATAACTTTTCCAATTAATATTATAACGTTTTCTCATTATGGACGTAAGAAAGACCAATGGCTCTATCGAGGAGTTTGACAGGGATAAACTGATGCGTGGAATCCGTGAAGCCTACAAGACAGCAGGTGAGAAATGCCCCGAGGAGGTGGTGGTCTCGGTTGTTGACAATCTGTACATATACGACAAGATTGCCAGCCGCGAAATCAGACGTCAGGTTGTCGAGTCCTTCATGTCCATAAACAAGAAAGTCGCCCTCGCCTACATCGAGAAATTCGATGCCGGCCTCGACCTCAGGAAGAAACGTGACTTCATCCGCGACTATATCAAGGCTTCCAATGCTGCCACGGGATCGAAGTTTGACTCTAATGCCAATGTCACCCGCAAGAACATCGTGACTCTCGGCCAGGAGCTCTACAAGGAGAACAATATCAAGCAGAACCGCTATATCATGCAGGACAAGATCAAGGCGATGTACGGAAGGAAACTGGCCAGCC
>SFNZ01000124.1 GCA_004552615.1 Bacteroidales bacterium
TCACTATGTTTCCGATAATATCCATATTCCTTGTACGCCGGAATCTGTTCTCCGGCGCACAAAGATACAGAATTGGTATGAATTGCCATAAAATTGGTAAGGGATTCTGAAATATTGTGCGTATTTTTGCGAAGCAAACAATAACACAACTAGATCATGACAGGCAATTTCACATTTCACAACCCTACCAAACTATATTTCGGCGAAGAAGCCATTGAGAATCTCAGCAAGGAACTGGAGAATTACGGCAACAAAGTCATGCTGGTCTATGGTGGCGGTTCCATCAAGCGGAACGGCATCTATGAAGCCGTGAAAAAGGAGCTGGAGAAGGCCGGAAAGACAGTAGTCGAACTGGGCGGCGTGATGCCTAACCCGACAATCGACAAAGTAAGGGAAGGTATGCGCATGGCCAAGGAGGAGGCCGTGGATTTCATTCTTGCAGTCGGCGGCGGTTCAACGATAGATTACTGCAAGGCAGTGGCTGGCTCAACCTATTGTGAAGCAGACCCTTGGGAATATTATTTCAATGAATGGGGAGAGATGACCTGCCGATGGATTCCAGTCGGATGCGTTCTCACGATGGCCGGTACGGGTTCTGAAATGAACAGCGGCTCCGTGATCTCGAACCACAGTGAGAACCGCAAGAAATTCTATTATTTCCGCAATCCTGACTTCGCTATCCTGAATCCGGTCTATACTTATACAGTCCCTCAGTATCAGACAGTTGCCGGCATTTACGACATCATGTCGCACATCCTCGAGCAATATCTTTCAGGCAATGACGACAACACTTCGGACTATATTTCTGAAGGGCTAATGCGTTCTCTCATAGTTAGTTCCCGCAAAGTGCTGGTAAATCCTGAGGATTACGAGGCGAGGAGCAACATCATGTGGACTGCCACTTGGGCGCTGAACGGCCTTATCGAATGCGGCAAGCCTACAGATTGGATGGTCCACATGCTGGGCCAGGCCGTTGCGGCATATACCGACGCCACTCACGGACACACTCTCTCTGCCGTAAGCGGAGCCTATTACAGGCTGCTGATCAGCCGTTCGGAGGATGCCGTCAAGAAATTCTGTTTGCTGGCGCAGAATGTTTGGGATGTTCGCCCTGAAGGCAAGAGCGCAAAGGAAGTGGCCCTGGAAGGTCTCGAAAGGATGGAGGAGTGGATGCGCAGCTTGGGAATGGCAATGAACATCACCGACTGCGGTGCCGACGAGTCCATGCTCGAAGGCATTGCCGATGCCTGCCCTATCAATGAGAGCGGCTACGTGGTACTCTCCCGCGCCGATGTAATCGACGTCCTGCGGAAGAGTCTGTAAATAATACACTTAAGTTTCGCAAGTCGCAAATAGCTGTTTTTCAGAGAAATTCTCGCTCTATGCGGGCAAAGGCCAACGCACTTCAATTTTATATACGCTACCCTTTTCCTAAATCCCTTTCCCCGGGAAAGGGACTTACCATCGGCCTGAAGGCCTCTAAAGCAGTTGTTTCGCTCTGCGAAACTTGAATAATACACTTAACATGAACGCCTTATACAGAATATCCGCTGCTTTCTGGATAGCTGTCATCGGATTGGCAGCCGAGTGGCAGGCCATGGCCCAGGCTCATGAGGAGGCCGCGAAACGCGAGATAACGGTCACGGGTACGGTCCGTGACAGGGAAACGCGCAAGAAGATGGAGAATGTGACGGTGGTGGTGACCGGCACTACAATCGGTACTGTGACCAATGCAGAGGGCTATTTCGCATTGAAAATACCGCGTCAGGGAGGCACGGCCCAGCTGGAACTGTCGCACCTCGGCTACAATAACACACGATTCTCCGCTTCGGCGCCGGACAATGCGGAAGACATTGAAGCGGAAATCTGGATGACTCCTGTTGCAAGCCTTCTCGATGAAGCAGTAATCTATGGTGGAGATGCCAGGCGTATCGTGGAAGAGGCATTGAGAAAAATCCCGGAGAATTATCCTCCGTCCGAGACCATGATGAGCGCCTTCTACCGAGAAACCGTACAGAAAGGCCAGCAATACATCGCAGTGTCCGAGGCGATGATGGATGTATTCAAGACCGCCTACACGCGACGTATCGTCGATTTCGACAAAATCCAGCTTGCCAGGGCCCGGCGCCTGATGAGCCAGAAAAAGGCAGATACGTTGGCTGTCAAGGTGGCCGGAGGACCGAATCTGACCCTTTATATGGATGTGGTCAAGAATCCGGATGCATTGTTCGACGCCCAGACTCTGGACTACTACTCATTCTCCCAGGAGCCTTCCGAGATGCTGGATGACCGGCTGCAATACGTCATCAGTTTCCGTCCTCGCGTCATCGTAAGCTACGCCCTGTTTGAAGGCCGGGTATTCATAGACCGCGAGAGCCTGTCATTCACCAGGGCCGAGTTCTCGCTCGACCTCTCTGACCGGGAGAAGGCCACCGAGGCGGTGCTCCAGAGAAAACCGGCAGGCCTTGTCTTCCGCCCGTTGGAAATAAGCTTTCTCGTCACTTACCGCCAGCATGACGGATTGACATTCCTGAACTATTTCCGGAACGACATCCGCTTCAAATGCGACTGGAAACGCAGGCTCTTCTCGTCTTCTTTCACCGCCCGTTCCGAGATGGTCGTCGTGGAGCACGAAGAGAATCCGGAGAATGTCATATCCCGCAGCAACGCATTCAAGCCGAGACAAATATTCTACGATGTTGTCGATGACTACTGGAATGTCGACTTCTGGAAGGACTACAACATAATCGAGCCTACGGAATCCCTCGAGAACGCAGTCAAAAAACTCCGCCGGCAGTGAATTGCACCGCAAGACTGTTCTTGAGCCTTTACCCGTAATGGTACAAGTGTGTTCCTGCGAATTAGCGAGATAGAAAGTAAAGTTTACTGCATATAATGTAAAATATACTTGATATTTTGAAAAATATACTTATCTTTGCGTCATGATATTAAAACATTATTGTCATGATCAAGAATTTTTTACTCCCCTACAGGTTCAAGACAGCCGGACTCTGGCTGTTCTTCCCGTTTCTCGCATTGTGTTTATGGCTGCTATTATTCGGCGACTGGGATTGCGATTTACTCTCATGGCCGGCCTTTGCGTTATCAATAGAAGACATTACCAGCAAAGATGCATTCACCATTATCAGGAACGACCCGGTCAACGAGTTTGCGATGCTCGGACTTCTCGTCTCAGTATGCTTCATCGCTCTTTCCAAGGAGAAAGATGAAGATGAAATGACCGGACAGATCCGTATGCAGTCATTTGTCTGGAGTTTCTGGGTGACAGCGGCCATACTAGCATTCGGAATCCTGTTCTTCTACGGATTCTCATTCCTCAACTTCGCGTTGGCCGCACTGTTCCTGGCGTTCATCATCTATATTGTGAAATTCAACCTCACTATGTGCAAGATCAGGAGGGCAGGAAAATGAAGAATACTTTGAGAGTGGAACGGGCGATCCTGGACATCACTCAACAGGACCTGG
>SFNZ01000048.1 GCA_004552615.1 Bacteroidales bacterium
CCTTGAGTGCGGTATTCTGTGTCACGGTTACGTTGCAGGATCCTTTGATGTCGTGGTTGGCTTTCATCCTGACTTCAACCTTTGTGGTTCCGCTCTTCACTCCGGTTATCAATCCCTCAGAATTGACCGTCACAACAGAAGGGTTGCTGCTGGCCCATTCCACTTCTGTGTCGGTTGCATCATCAGGCATGATGACTGCCTTCAGCTGGAGGCTTCCTCCTTCGATAACTTCAGCATTTTCCGGCTCGATGGTAACACTCTGTACTAGAATTACCTTCTTGATTACGGATATTGCGCATTCTGCACTCTTCTCCCCGGCCATTGCCTTGATTGTGGCCTTGCCAGGTTTGAGAGCGGACACTTTGCCGCTTTCGTCAACGGCAGCGATGTTATCATCAGATGATGTCCAGGTCACGGTCTTGGTAGTGGCATTCTCGGGAAGGACTGTTGCCTTCAGGATCAATTCATCTCCTTCAGTCATTTCTGCTTCTGTAATGTCAAGGCTGACACTTTCCACCGGCACGGTAAGCGGGATGACCTTGATTTTGCAGGTCGCAGTCTTCCCGCCGTCCTTTGTTGTGGCGGTTATGGTAGCCTCGCCGGCTTTTATCGCAGTCACCTTGCCATTGTCATTGACCTCGGCTATTCCCGGGGCATTGCTTGTCCAGGTTATGGATTTGTTCGTGGCATCCGAAGGAGTGACGGTGGCCGTCAGGGTCGCCGTCTCACCCTCGACCATCTCGATGCCGGTCTTGTCAAGGCTTATACCTGTAACTTTGACTTCCTTTGGCTTCTCAGGCTCATCAGGGTCACTTCCCTGGCAACCTGTGAAGGCCACGGCCAGGGCCATAAGTGCAAATAATGTTTTCTTCATATTTTCCCGATTTGTGATATTCTTCCATTACCAGGGGTTGCTTCTGCGGCTTTCCCCGGGGATGTACAAATATAGCCTCAGGACAGATTTACCCGCCTTGAAAAATGGAACATTTTCTTTGAAAAAAGGAACAAAAGCCCATCAGCGAGGACTGGGGAGAGCTAACCGCGGTCGTTCCGGAATTGGCCGGGAGACTTTCCAACGGCCTTTTTGAAGAGGGTGCTGAAATAGGCCGGGTCCTGGATTCCGCATTTCTCAGCCACCTCACAGACCGGAAGTCCTGTATTGAGGAGCAGGTCCTTTGCCTCGGAAATACGGTAGCTCAGGACCAGGTCGGAGGTCGTTCCTCCGGTTATGGACTTCACCTTCCTGTTCAGATGGGTGCGTGAAATGCACATCCGGGAAGCTATTTCTTCAATGTCAATCTTGCCGGACTTCATGGCCTGGCCGATGCATGCCTTGAGTTTTTCCATGAACTCACTGTCCGCTATGTTTTCCGGCATCTCCGGGTTTTCCGTATTATCTTCTATTCCTGCACTTCCCGATGTAGATGAATTCCCGGCTGCCAGCAGGGCCTTCCGCCTTCTGTGAATGAAAACAAGATATGCCAGCGTGAGGAACAAGAGTATTGAACAGAGCAATGCCGCTATGATTCCGCGCCTGTAAATGTCCCGTTCAGACCTCAGCTTGTCGTTCTGGTAACGGGCGTGCATCTCGTTCAGGCCCATATTCATCTGGCTGTCATAGAGGGAGTCCCGCAGCTTGCCGTAAATCTGCATCTGCCTTGCCGATTCAGCCGGGTCTGATTTGAGCAGGGACTTGCCCAGGCCAAGCCTGGAGCGGCTTTCATTGTAGCTGTCGTGTCTCCTTGAAAAGATTTCGAGAGCTTCCCGGAAATATGGCTCCGCTGCTTCCGGCTCTCCATTTTCAAGCAGAATCTCTCCGTAAATATTGGCACTGATGGCCCAGGACTGGAGGTTTCCCGCTTCCTTCAGGACTGGCATGGCCTTGTCCAGGCATTGCCAGGCCTGTTCTGTTTCTTTCAGCGAATAATGCGCTACAGCCATCTGTGAGAGCCTTATCGCTGCCTTGTCTGTCCTGCCTGCCAGGGTGTCGAGTGCGTATGCCCTGCGGGAATATTCGAGGCTTTTCCGGTCTTCGCCCATCCCGTGGTAGATTTCCGCAGCCATGCCGCAGCGGACTGCCAGTTTCAATGAATCTTTTTCCTGTTCGCAGAGCCTGATTGCATCGAGGATGTATTGTTCGCCCTGGGCAGGCTGACGTGATGCCAGGCATATTCCTGCCAGGGTATTGAGCGAATATGAGATGCGGCTGATGTCATTCTGCTCCCGGCCTATTTCCAATGTCCTTTTGGCATATTCAAGAGCTTTCGGGTAGTCTGATTTCCTGAAATACAGTATGGAAAGAATGTTCGAGCAGTCGGCTTCCAGCAGGATGTCCCTGGTGGACTTGCTGAGTTTCAACGCTTTGAGAGAGTATTCCATTGACCTGGCATTGTCCTGCCTGTCGAAATACCATTCTCCGGCCCAATACCAGGTCATTGCCTTCAGCCTGTCATTATCGTCGCTGCCGCCAGAAGGAAAGACAATCTCCCACCCCTCAATGAATTCTTCCTGTTCGAGAATGTCGAAGAAGTAGCGTGCCGTCTGACGCGCCTCGCTGCCTCTCTGCTTTTCGAAGGCCTGCATCAGAGAATCCACCTGCAGTCCGGCATCCTGTCGTGCCGGAAGAAGCGGCGCAAGCACCGCAGCAAGGAATGATATTGCCAGTGTCAGTCTCATATTCTGCAAATCCTTTCTTAAACTCACAAGAATAGATTTGTTTTCGCAAAATAACGAATAGTTTTGAAAACATGCCGATAGTTCAGCAAATATCGCATATTTTATCTATAATTTCGTAGATTTGTGGGATGAACGACAAGAAGACTGACTACATAGAAATACGCGGAGCACGGGCGCACAATCTGAAGAATGTGGACATCGACATCCCGAGGGGGAAATTCGTCGTGGTGACAGGGCTCAGCGGAAGCGGAAAATCCTCGTTGGCTTTCGACACCATATATGCCGAGGGCCAGAGACGCTATATGGACACCCTGTCCACCTATGCCAAGCATTTCATGGGAGTCCTCGAAAAGCCGGAAGTGGACGAAATCAACGGCCTGAGCCCGATTATCGCCATCGAACAGAAGACCACCGGCAACAATCCCCGTTCCACAGTCGGCACCATTACGGAAATATTTGATTTCCTGAGGCTTCTCTACGCCAGGGCCTCCCGGGCCTATTCCCCGGTCACCGGCAGGGAAATGACGCGATACAGCGACGCCCAGATTGTAGACCTCATATTGTCCGGATACGAAGGCAGGAAATGTTACCTCCTCGCGCCGCTCGTGAGGGGAAGAAAGGGACATTACCGCGAACTCTTCGAGCAGATGCGCAAGAGAGGATTCACCCAGGTCAGGATAGACGGCGAAATCATGGATCTCTCCTCCGTGACCGCCCTCGACAGATACAAGGCGCATTTCATCGAGCTCGTCGTGGACAAGCTCAAGCCGTCGGCTGCTGACGGGAAACGGGTTCGCGAATCAGTCGGCATCGCCCTCGGACGCGGAAAAGGCTCGG
This sequence comes from Bacteroidales bacterium, assembly GCA_004552615.1. GTDB lineage: Bacteria > Bacteroidota > Bacteroidia > Bacteroidales > UBA932 > Cryptobacteroides. The sequence goes on from SFNZ01000048.1 coordinate 3,514, forward strand.
TCGCAGTGCTCGACCTCGAGACCGGACAGGTGCAGCATTATTCCAAGCATCTCGTGGACCCGGACAGCGGAATTTCGCTCCAGGAACCGGCCCCGCATTCCTTCTCGTTCAACTCCCCGGAGGGATATTGTCCCCACTGCAAGGGACTCGGAATGATAGTGGACGTGAACATGGACACCATCATACCGGACCGCACCCTCTCCATAGCGGAAGGTGCAATCGTGCCTCTCGGCAAGATCAGGGAGACCCGCAAATTCGACATAATACGCTCAATAGCAAGAAAATACAATATTTCCCTCTACTCCCCGGTCGAGGAACTTCCTGACGAAGTCATATCGTTGCTGGTATTCGGTTCCGACGAACTGTTCAGGGTCGGGGAGGGGGCGCTCTCCGAAATGGTATCCTTCCCGGGAATCGTGGAGGACATTGACGAGAAAATCGTATGCCCTGTCTGCCATGGGACCCGGCTCAACGAACAGACCAACTGCTTCCGCATCGACGGGAAGACCATCTCGGAGGTGGCCGCAATGGAAATGTCCGCCCTCGCCGCGTGGATCGGGGAACTGCCCGGGAAACTTACCAAAAGGGAAAACATCATTGCCCGCGACATCCTTAAGGAGCTCGGGGACAGGACCAGGTTCATGCTGGACGTCGGACTGGACTACCTTTCCCTTGACCGTGCCACGGCATCGCTGTCCGGAGGTGAAAGCCAGCGTATCAGGCTTGCCACCCAGATAGGCTCCAAGCTCGTGAACGTGCTCTACATTCTCGACGAGCCGAGTATCGGACTGCACCAGAGGGACAACAGGAAGCTGATCCGCTCCCTCAAGGAACTCAGGGACGAGGGGAATTCCGTGATGGTCGTGGAGCATGACGCGGAGACGATGTTCAATGCCGACTGGCTGGTGGACATAGGTCCCGGAGCCGGAGCCGAAGGAGGACACGTCTGCCTGAACGCCCCGGTGGCCGCCCTTCTCGGGGACGGGAAGATTCCGGAAGAATGTGCAGGACGGTGCGTTACCGGAGAATCGCTGACCCTCGACTATCTCAAGGGCGTGAAGACAATACCGGTGCCGGCTGTCAGGCGCAAGGGCAATGGAGAAGTACTCAGCATCCGCGGAGCCTGCGGCAACAATCTGAAAAACATTGACATAGACCTGCCTCTCGGGATGTTCATCGGGGTGAGCGGAGTGAGCGGAAGCGGCAAATCGTCTCTCATCAACGAGACCCTCATGCCGATCCTGAAGAACAAGTTCTACAATTCAAGGCAGAAACCCCTGCCATACGGTTCCATAGAAGGGATTTCCAACATCGACAAGCTCATCGAGATTGACCAGAGCCCGATAGGACGGTCTCCGAGGAGCAATCCTGCCACTTTCACCGGGGTCTTCAACGACATCCGCAACCTGTTCGCCGAGACCAACGACGCGAAGGTACGCGGATTCGGACCGGGAAGATTCTCATTCAATGTCCCGGGAGGACGGTGCGAGGCCTGCAAGGGAGCAGGTATCAAGGTGATAGAGATGAATTTCCTGCCTTCGGTCAATGTGGTCTGCGACGAATGCCGCGGCCGTCGATACCAGGAGGACACACTCGCGGTGAAATACAAGGGAAAGAGCATCAATGACGTGCTGGAAATGCCGATAAGCACCGCATACGAATTTTTCAGCGGGATACCGAAGATTTCCCAGAAACTCAAGGCCCTCGTGGATGTCGGTCTGGGATACGTCCATCTCGGCCAGTCGGCAGTGACATTGTCCGGAGGAGAGAGCCAGAGGATGAAACTTGCGTCCGAATTGTACCGGAAAGATACCGGAAATACCCTTTATATACTGGACGAACCTACAACGGGCCTGCATTTTGAAGACATCAAGATTCTGCTGGGCGTGCTCCGGAAGCTTGTTGACAGCGGCAATACCGTGATTGTCATCGAGCACAATCTGGACGTGCTCAAATGCGCCGACTATATCTTCGACCTCGGTCCGGAAGGCGGACGGAGAGGAGGATACATAGTGGCACAGGGGACTCCTGAAGATCTGGCCGTGAACCCCGGGTCGGTGACGGGTCCGTATCTTGCAGAGGTTCTGGGAATAAGGTAAAACTCTCTAACACATTGGAATATGGGAGAAAAAGAGGCTTTCAAGATCAATCTTGTAAATGACGGCAAGTCATACGAAGTGCCGCTTCTGAAAAGGCTCGGGGATCTGTCGGGCGAGATTTGTCCGGCGGTCAGGGACAGGAAGAACGGGAGGGAGTTCCCGGTGCTGGCAGCATTGGTGGACAACAAACTCAAGGAACTGGATTACAAGCTGGTGATGTCGCATCAGGTGGAATTCATCGGCTACAACCATCCTGACGGAAGACGTACCTACCTGCGTTCGCTCTGCTTCGTGCTGCAGAACGCGGTGAGGGCGGTATTTCCCGACAAGGTATTGATAATCAATCATTCGCTTCCGAGCGGACTGTATTGCACAATCTGCAGCGCTCAATGCCAGGAGGACGGCAGGCAGGCGGTCATGGAGATTGATGACGCTTCTATTGATTCATTGAAGGAGAAGATGCGCTCTATCATTGCCGCGGACATGCCTTTCACGAAAGTCAAGACGGATGCAGACGATGCGGAACAGATTTTCATCCGGAACAACCAGCCGGACAAGGCCGCCCTGCTGAAATCCATAGGCAGGTATATGTGCAGCGTATATTATCTTGACGGACAAGCAGATACATTCCACGGACCGCTTCTGCCGTCCACAGGTTACCTGAACGTGTTCGACCTGATGCCTTACGGTGAGGGATTCTGCCTCCAGTTCCCTTCCGACAAGGATTATGACAAGGTGATCCCGGTGCGCCGCCAGTCGAAGATTTCCGCGACATTGAAAGAGTATTCGGACTGGTGCTCAATCATCGGGGTGAAAGGAATCGGAACCCTGAACAATGCCATCCAGGAAGGCTACGCAGTGCGCCTTATCAATCTCTCGGAGGCCCTGCACGAAAGGAAATACGCCGAAATCGCCAGCCGGATTTACGAACAGCGGGACAAGGTGCGGATCGTGTTCATCGCCGGTCCGTCTTCGAGCGGAAAGACCTCATCTTCGCTCAGGATCGCGCTCCAGTGCCAGGTGCTCGGACTGAAGCCGAAGGTAATCGAACTCGACAATTATTTCGTGGACAGGGAGCGTACGCCGAAGGACAGCGACGGCAATTACGATTTCGAGGCTCTCGAGGCAATGGACCTGAAACTGCTGAACGAGCAGCTGAACGACCTCGTGGCAGGCAAGGAAGTGGAACTGCCGAGATTCGATTTCAAGGAGGGCAAGAGCTATCCTTCCGGAAAACGCATATCATTGAAGGAGAAGGAGATACTGATAATGGAAGGGATTCATGCGCTCGACCCGGCAATGGTTCCGGACGTGGATTCGTCGAGGATTTTCAGGGTATATGCATCGGCCCTCACTTCCCTGAACGTGGATGAGAACAACAATATCTCGACATCGGACAACCGTCTGCTGCGCCGCATGGTGCGCGACAACAGGGTGCGCGGAATCACGCCGGAGGACACAATCCTGAGATGGCACAGCGTCCGCAGGGGCGAGAACCAGAACATATTCCCGTTCCAGGAAAATGCCGATGCAGCCTTCAACTCGGCTCTCATCTACGAACTGCCGTTGCTGAAATATTATGCGGAGCCTCTCCTGAGGCGAATATCCCCGTCTTCTCCGGCATATACCGAGGCGGTGCGCCTGCTGAAGTTCCTCGACTATATCGTGGCGCTCTCCCCTGCCGAGATTGCGGCAATACCACCTACTTCGATAATGCGGGAGTTCATCGGTGGACAGACATTGTGATCGAAAAGAGGCTGAAACAAGCCTCTTTTTTTAAAATTTTACTACCTTGCGTTGCAATATATTCAGAAAAATACATATCTTTGCATTCGAAATGTACTTGCCCGCGCAAGATGACATGCCCGACAAGGATGCATAGAAGCTATAAGAACAGAACTAAGTTATTGAAAATGAAAAAAGTACAGGACGCCAGCATCGGCGGCAGGAATTTTTTCCTCGATGAAGATGCCTATGAAAGACTTGGAGAATATCTCGGACATTTCCGTGCAAGGCTGAATGCAAACAGTCCGAAGATGGCTCCGGAGCAGATTGACGAGGTGATGAATGACCTTGAGTCGAGAATCGCGGAGCTTTTCATGAAAGAGACCGGAAGCACGAACAGGACGGTGAGCATCGAACTGGTGAACCGCGTGACATCCCAGCTCGGGATGCCTGACGGAAGCCAGGAAAGCGAAACCGCATACGGCACCGGACCGGAGACCTCCGGCAACATGCCGCCATTCGGGGAGCCGCACAAGAAGATATACAGGAGCATGGATGACAAGGTAATCGGCGGTATATGCTCCGGTCTGGCGATATATTTCGGCGTGGACGTTGTTCTCGTCAGGCTGCTCGCAATCATCGCGCTTATAGCCGGTACCGCAGGATTCTGGGTCTATGTGATATTCTGGATTGTAATCCCGAAGGCGGAGACACCGGTGCAGAAATGCGAGATGCACGGACTGCCCCTGACGGCTGAGAATCTCGCGCGCTTCAACATTAAAAGAAAATAAGACATGGAAAGTACAGCTGACAACATCAGGTCCCAAATGCGGAAAGGTGTTCTGGAATACTGCATCCTCTGCATCCTGGCGAAGCGTGAGGCCTATGCTTCGTCCATCATAGAGGAACTCAAGGCGGCGAACATGATTGTGGTGGAAGGGACATTGTACCCTCTCCTGATACGTGAGAAGAACCAAGGCCTGCTGTCCTACAGATGGGAGGAGTCGCCACAGGGGCCGCCGAGGAAGTATTACATGATAACCGAGAAGGGACGTGCGCTGCTTCAGGAGATGGACAATGCATGGAACGAAATCGTCACGACCATCGACACATTGAAGAAATAAACCGGAATAAAAGGAAAGACTATGAACCCTGTGAAAAAAATGAGCATAGGCGGATATGCCTTCACCATGGAGAGCGAAGCCGTGGACAGGATAGGAGAATATTTTTCCGAACTGAAAGAGCACTACAAGGACATTGAGGGCGGGAGCGAGATAATGGAAGGAATCGAGGAAAGGATGGCGGAGCTCCTGATCGAGAGATGCGGAACCTCCGGCGTGGTCACTACGGCCGATGCATCGGCTGTGATGGAGACTCTCGGCAAACCTGAAAAAATCGAGGAGGAGTCGGATATGGACGAGGGGAATGCGAACGGACTAAACACCGGGTCCCCGGGGATGCCAAACGATGAACGGCCGGCGAAGAAACTGTACCGGGACGTCGAGAACGGAAAGTTCCTCGGAGTCTGCAGCGGACTCGGGGCGTATTTCAATATTGACGTGGTGACCATAAGGGCCATTTTCGTAATAGTAACGGCAGTCTTCTGGTTCACTTTCGGCAGAAGGTTCGATGGCGCGGTCCTGATACCGATACTGATATATCTCATATTAGGGTTCATAACGCCTGCTGCCAAGACCGTAAAGGAGAAACACCGGATGAAAGGTGAGGGCAATACAGTTCAGGAAATCCAGAAGTCGGTCGAGAATTCATTCCGGGAGGCATCCGGGGCAATCCGCGAAATCGGCAACTCCGATGCAGTGAAAGGCGCGGGAAATTTCATATTGAAGACCTGCGGCGTGATTCTGTTCATCCTGGGATTCTGCGGGCTGTTTGCAGGCGGAATCATGATAATATGGGACCAGATGTTCGGATTCAAAATGCTGCCTGACAGGGTGTTGTTCGATATTATCAGGGATGCTCCGGTACTGTATGCCACACTGCAGATGCTCTGGGTGAAATGCATCATCTGCCTCGCATATTTCCTGCCGTTCACCGGAATGATATATGGAGGAATACAGCTTCTGTTCGGTTTCAAGTCACCTAAATGGCATCCGGGCATGGTGATTTTCCTGCTCTGGCTGATGGTACTGACAATGCTCGCGGTACTTGTCGCCATAGGTTGTTTGCCCGTTCATTAATTGTTTGAACATTTAACATACTTTGGCACGATAATGGTATATAGAATGTCAGAAGACAAAAAACACATAAGCTAGTTTAATTCATATTGAATAACATCAACAGCGGCCAGTCGGGAGACTAACCGCTGTTATCGTTTTCTTATGGCCTGTAAATCAACGCAATCTGCAGGACGTCTGAGGTTACTGCTCAGGGGCGAACATAGGGTCCCAGGCAGGAAGCCTTACAGGAGTCTGGGCGAGCATGTCGATGATATCCGACGGAATGTATTTCTTCTCGGCCACGAGACGGAACATATATTCATTGAACCACTCGTCAGTCATTATCAGATGTCCCTTGTAGCCGCTGTCGGCACCCCAGCTGTTCTCGACCATCCATTTCACCGGAGTCCCGTCCCTGAGGTCCACTGCCATCAGGGTCATTGCATGGGACGAGCCGCTCGCATGGGTCAGGACTCTCTCACGCTTGTCCATGGTGAACTCCACTCCGAGCAAAGAGGAATAGTCGTAGTTGGCAATGTCGAGCACGCCCTTCTTCGAATTCAGGAACTTGCCCACGTCGCAAGAGAAATACATGGCCTTGCCATCCTTGATGGAAGCGATGGCAATCTCCTTGATTCGCTCCACCGGAAGATTGATATAGAGCCAGTTGTGTCCGTCATAGACATGGCGGTCATAGTCGATTTCATAGACCTTGCCATATTCTCTAGTCGGGTCGTTCATGAGCATGACATAGTTGTCGTTGAGAGCCTCTCCCACGAACTCCTCATAGAAGGATACCGGTGTGTACGTGGCGCGGCTGACGAACTCTCCCTTGGAGTCATATCTCGTCCACTCGAATTCCTGCGGTGGCACTCCGAGGCAGAGGGAAAGAATCCTGTAAACGTCCGAGAGCACGTCCTCCTTGACTGCCTGGAGCCTTGCAGATACGTCCTTGAGGGCTGCCTCTGCCTTCTTGCCCTTGAGCGCAGCGAGGCCTGCCGCCTCATAGGTCTCGCGGAGAAGGAGTCCGCCCTGGCGGAGGACTGTCTTGAGCTGGGAGGACATCTGGGAGGTATTGTTGCTGCTGTAGGTCTCCGGCATTGCATCCGAAGGAACGACTCCGTATTTCAGGGCCAGGTCGGACACTCCGGTAAACTGCCCTCCGTCACCTATAGGGTTGGAGAATAGCCAGTCCACTTTCCGGTCATCAAACGGAAGATCCTTTGTGTCAATGACTCCCTGAAGGAACAGGTTGGCCTTCTCGAGCTGGTCATAGAAGAAAAGATAGTTCTGCGAGAACGTGAATGCACCGAGGTCATGCCTGTCTATCACAGAGGCCCTCATCACGTTGAGACCGGTGAAAAGCCAGCATCTTCCGGATGATTTCTGGTCGGTGATGCCCTTGGTCTTCACTTCATCGGAAAAATGCGTGTCTATCATGGCAGCGTTTCCGGCATTGGTGGCAAGAACGCTTATTGCATTGCCTGCCAATGCGTTGCGCAATGCCTTGTCAGATGCGTTCCCGGTATATCCGCGGCTGATGCGCTGCAGGACTTCAGGGGTTATTCCTCCGTCTGGGGCCACCTGCGCGTGAGAGAATGCCGGCATTGACAATATCAATGCTGCGGCGAAAGCAATTGTCTTCTTCATTGAAATCGGTAATAATATATCAGAAATTTCTCCAGTCTTCTATCTGGGGCTCATATTCAGACCATTGAGGATCCCAGGCATATTCCCATTTGTCCCAGATCGTATACTCGCCATTCCCCCAATCTTGTTTGTAGAGATGGTGATGATAGTATTCTTCATTGTTCGGGAAATATTCGGTGTGAATATATGAAGGGACATTCGTCACTGGAGGGCCGACAAGGCCTGCGAGGTAGAATGTCCAGAAAATGTCCGTTCCCGTCAGATAGAAGATTTTTCCCGCATTCCCCGGCAGGCAGAAACTGCCGGACTGGAGAGTATACGGCATCCAGCCGTAATTAGGATAATCCGTATAGAAAATATTGACGTCAGTCTTCTCCCCAGCGTAGTCTTTGTACTTGATATTCACAAGATTGCCGGACTTGTCATATCTCATGGTTATGACATCCCCGTCATAATTGATGTGCACGAGACGGGCATCGGAATTGTATCCGAACTTCCAGTAATATTGTTCTCCGTTCGCCTGGGTCTCCTTGCACAGGTTGGCGAAACCGTTTGCGCCTATGGTGAAATCGAAGGTATCGTATTTGGACTCCTCCGGATAGCAATAATCCTTTATCCTCACGGTCATCCCTTCAGCCCTGGTTGCAGGCAGGTATTCTATATCGCATCCGAGGATCTTGACAGGAAGGCCCTTGGAATTCAGGGTGACATCACCATCGGAAAGGTTCAGCATTTTCCTGTATTCAGGTTTCGCGGCAACGACGTTGGCCGGGTTGACCGTACCGGGACCATCGTTGTTCACGATATCGTCGGGGAGATCGGCTTTATTGCACGCGAGGACCGCGAATGATACGGCCACAACGGCAAGAAGACTACGTATATTCATAAGGCTGTCAATTAATTAGCTTATTTCTTACCAATACGGAAACCGATGTAGAATGTGACTGCGGATGTCTTCAGCTTGGTATTATCCTTATAGTCGGAAATTTCCATCAATTCCGGGATGCTGCGTTTCATGGTGGCGGACTTTGCCTCCACGCCCACGGAAATCACGCCCCACGATATGTTGGCTCCGTATGTGATGAACGGTGCGAAACATCCGGAGTAGTCCTCGGAGAGATACATTGCAGAATATGATGGCAGGAAACGTCCGTAGAGGGAAATCCTCAGCTTGGATACCGGGTTGATGGTGAGGGAGGGACCGATGAAAAGGCCAGCATCGACCTGGAAATTCTTGAAAGATTTGAGTATTTCTGGTATCTCCTCCCCGGACTCATAATCGTCTTCATACCCGCCGGAATTCATGAGGTCCTGATATGGCGCGTTGTTGTATTTCGCTACATTCGTTGACATTCCGTAGTCGAGACCGAACTTCATTATCCCCGCTATCGGCTTCCTGTGAAGATAACTGGTCCTGCCGACAGTGAGGTTCGCGCCGTATTTCGAGTCCCAGGTATAGTCGGAATGTCCCGGAGCCTCGAGGCTCTGGTTCGTATAGCCGAAATAAAGGAATGTCTTCCTCTTGTTGTAGAAGGACGAGGTCTGCTCCGGTTCGTATGATTTACTTTCCGATCCTGCAGCGGCAAAAGAGTCTATACCGATGAACAATGCCGCTGCTATGGCAATCACATAGCTTAGTCTCATATCATTATTATTCACACTCTCAAATTTAAGGGAAATGCGGGATTTTTACAATACCGGAGAGTAAAAACTACCGAGAGCGGCCGACAGCCGCAATCCTGGCATACATTTCCGCCATTGCGCCTTGGGTGAGCAGCCACTTTTTCCCTTCTTCAGGCGTCCTGCAGTCTTCACCGAAAAGACCTTCGGCAGAACGCCCGTGGTTCCAGGCCACGTCGAGTGAGGAGCGCACCGCATCAATATAGGTAGGGTCACCGTCGATCCTGTAGAGCTCTATAAGGCCCCTGAGCATCACCGCATGGAACCAGACATTGCCCTTCTTCAGCACTTTGACCGGAGCTCCGTCCTCCGCAGTCCAGTCCTCGAAATAGTAACCGTAACAAGCGGCAGCAGTCCTGCGCGCATCATCGAGATATGTCTGGTCTTTGGTAATATTGTAAATAAGGCAGGCTGCCTGGATCATCTGGCCGCTGTTGTAGGAATATTTCTGCCTGGCAACTTTTCCTTCGAGATTGACGTTGTCGAAATACAGGTAGTCTGAAGTGTCAAGAAGATTCGATTTCGTCCAGTTGTACAGTTCAATGCCCTGCGCAAGGTATACTGGATTGGCGGTGGCCATGTAGAGTTTTGTGGCATAGACGGATCCCGGGGCATTGGAGCAGGTGTTT
>SFNZ01000125.1 GCA_004552615.1 Bacteroidales bacterium
ATGATGAACCACTTTGTGATGCTCCAGCGCAATCTCATCTATACCGGCATCACCCGGGCGAAGAGAATATGCGTGCTCATCGGACAGGTGAAGGCACTCTCATATGCAATACGCAACCTGACGGTCCAGAAGCGCAACACTCGCCTGAAGGAGAGGCTCGCCACTCCCGAGGAAGCCTAGAACCATATCACAAGCTCAATCAATCCGACTGAATATCCACAGCCAGCAGAGATGAAGTCATGTCTGCGGACCTGCCGCGGTGTTCTTCCGGCTAAGGTATGCTGCGCCCATCCCGAAAGACCTGCCTGAGGCAGCCCTAAGCGGGTGCGGCCTCAAAAAGTGCCTTTTTGAACCGTTCTTTCTCCCTTGAGGCTCCGCAACGCCTGCCATCAGAACTCCGGGGCAGGCCCGGGACAGGACCATTCATAATAGAAAAGACATGACAACAGGCAAGAAATGCTACGAGTACAGAGGCCACAATGTGACCATCTCGTACACCACCTACAGGAAAACCGGGACACTTGCGGTACTGATGAACTACATTGATGGGGAGATGGAATGCGACTATGACGTCATCTCCGTGAACCTCTGCTCAGGACTGCAGGACGGGCAGACGGCATACGTCGACACCAACAACATCCCGGAAATCGACCGGTGGCTGGAGGAGAACGGGATAGCCGAGGACACCGGTATAAGGACCATCAGCGGGTTCTGCACCTACCCTCTCATGGTGTTCAACAATGCAGAGAAGGAGGCATGACCATGAAGGGGACAACACTCAGAGCCCTCGGGCTCAACATAGGCGACGTGGACGCAAGGGTGCTGCTTGACGAGGGCTTCGACTGCAGCGGATACGGACTTACCAAGGCAGGGACCAGGAAACTGGCCCTGCTGAGGACATTCATAAACGAATACCGGGAGGACCTGTCGAAGGAGCCCGGCAAGTGCATAAGGAACAGCTCCGATGCTGCTGCCCTCATGGCTGACAGTCTCCGGGGACTGGACCACGAGGAGCTGTGGGTTGCATTCCTTAACCGCGCGAACATCGTCATCGACACTGCCAGGATGACCACGGGGTCAATGACGAGCACTGTGATTGACAATACCAGGATACTCCGCACCGCAATCCTTAAGAAGGCATCAGGAGTCATCCTATACCACAACCATCCGTCGGGAAGCCCACTTCCGGGGAGATCCGACATCAAGTCCACGGAGTCCCTGAAGAAGGTGCTGGACCTGCTTGAGCTGTCCCTGCTGGACCACATCATAATCTCCGACAGCCGGTGGTACTCCTTTGCCGACGAATCCGTGACGGAATTCGAAAAATGACAGATACGATCTGAAATATAACGGCGGTCTCCGGAAAGGAGCCGCCGGCATTCTCCTCCGGGTCTCTTGCGGGACGTTCGTCCACGCTCCCCGGAGGTTCTATTTCTTGCTTGCTTTGGCCGCCCCGACGTGATGTCGCGGCGGCTTTTCTCATGCTACGCATTTCGGTTCCCAGCCCTGTCCGTTGCGGCCCGGCCTGATGACTCCTTCCGGATTGAGGGAAATGTACTTTGTCTTCATCGCTGGATATGTTTGTGAGTACAAAGAAAGATCCTTCCGGTGCAAATAACCGGCAGCAAGGCAGGATCAAGTGCAGAGAAAAATGAGTTCAATGCTCCGGAGCAGATATCGGAAGCATGTTCGGCCCGTTAAGACTGTCATATCCCTCGTCCATAATGGCGGCATTGGAGAAGACGGTCATTCCGTCATTGGTCATCCCGTGAGCCTTGTGGATGTGGCCGAAGAGGTGCAGGCAGGGACGAATGGTGCTGACCCTTTCGAGCAATACCCTTGAGCCGTAGAGGATGCTTCCATCCCTGTCGAGTATGCCGTAGGGAGGTGTATGGGTGACAAGAACGTCCGTGTCATCAGGAATGGCGGCGTAGAGCTGCTCCTGATGACCGCTCACGCAGTCCTCCATGAACATAGGTACTCCCCAGAACTTCAAGCCCTCTATCTCCACACCGCTGCCGCATAGGTAATGGACGTTGTCATCAAGGCCGTCCAAATGGGCACCGTAAAGACAGGCGTCGTGGTTGCCGGCGACCATCACCTTGTGCCCGTAGGGAAGGTCACAGAGCCACTCAAGGAAATCAAGCGTCTCCGCCTCGGAGCCCGACATCGTGAAGTCCCCGCTGTGCACGAGGATGTCCGCCTCAGGGAGGTCCCTCAGGCGGCGGTGGACACCGTGGGTGTCAGACAAGTGCAGGATTCTCAGGCCCATGGCGCAAAGTTAATCAATCCCGAGGTTGAATCCTCCTCCCGCGTGCCCCCGTTCCTTTCCAGTGCCCTGTCAAGATATTCAAGGCATTTCTCACTAAGGAGGGGCGTATCAATGAGTTTGAGGGATTTCAAGCTGCTGCGGTTGCTCACCGACACGTGGGACAGTTCGAGATTGCACCGCAGCGTCAGTTCCTGAAGGCTGTCGCAACGGGACAGCTTCAACTTCTTGAGCTTGCTGCATCTTACTTCGAGATTCTCAAGGTCACGTGAACAGCTCAGGTCCACAAGTGAGGCAGCATCCCCACCAAGATTCATTTCTTTGATGCCGGGATTGGTCGTGACATCCAGCCTCTCTATCAGCCAGTCCGCCTTGAGGTACTCCAGAGCGGGGCATCCTGACAGGTCCACGTCCGCGACCATCATGTCCCCGCTGCCGGCGACAAAGCCAGTGATGAGTCCGTCTCCTGAAGCAGTGATGGAGATGTAGAACAGATCCTCCGTCTTCTTGCAGCTCTCCCTGTAGGCGTGATGGACATTGTACCAGCCCTCGGTCGTCGCCCATAAAATATCGCTCCTCCCGTCGCCCCAGTCCACGCGGCACTCCCCGGGACGCATCCTGAGGTGGACGTGCCCCACTTCCCCTTCGGTCCAGTTGATTGCCCGGACAGTCATTCTGATCGTGTCAGCCATTTCCTGCTCATTCTTTTTCCTGTTCTTGATTTGCCTCCCCTCTTTCCTTTTCCGTGCGTCACTCTCCGACTCTGGGCATCGTCATCCTTGCTGTGGACGACCTTCAGGGTGATGTCCCCGCTTTTCATATTGGCATATTCCGATACCCTGAGGACTGCCCGCTTGAGGGTGCGGCCGGTGATGAAGATATCCCTTATGGCGGATACCGTCTCCTCAGAGACATTCTCCCGGGAGTTCGAGTAGAGCACGAGGATGATGCTGTCATATTCACCCTCCGGTACATCGCTGTAATCCTTGATGAGAGTCTGGAGAGTGGCCGGAGAGTACTTCACGTCACCCTTGTGCTGACGGAAACGGGTCTCGTGGACAATCTTCGTGTCGAAGAGGTACTCCAGCTCTCCCCTGCCCAG
>SFNZ01000126.1 GCA_004552615.1 Bacteroidales bacterium
AAGGTTCTCCTCCCCGGAGAGGTAGTGCCTTGAAGAGAAGGTGAACGAGTTGTCCTCCACGGCGATGGGGGCCGGATCGCAGGACAGGGCGGCCATGCACAGAAGGCAGGGCGCCAGGATGGATGCAAGGTATCTTTTCATGACTCAGAATGTGAATACAAGTGAGACCAGAAGGTCAGACGGGAGGAAGAACGGGCCGCTCCCCTGCTCCTCGACCTTTCCGCAGGAGGGACATGAGTACACCGTGTATCGGTGCCATCCTCCCCAGAGACCGGCACCGAACTCCACGTTGACGTTGGGGTGGAGCATGAGGGAGTAACCGGCCGAGAGGGCCGCGCCGACGGCGTCGCCCTCCTCGGTGCGTGGCGAGCGGATTCCTCCTCGGTTGTATTCCTCCCACTGTCCTCTCGCTCCGACCCACCAGCCGGAGTAGACGTTCCACGGCCACCAGCGTGCCCCTACGGCGGCACCTCTGACGCGGTTCTGCCGGCAGTGCGGGCCCTTCCCGAACGTCCACGGGTTGTACCTGGCGGAGACATTGACGCTCCAGTGGCGTCCGACGGCAGCCGACAGCTCGGCGTTCGCAGTGCCGAAGTTGGCCCAGTCGACGGCGTTGGTCGACACGGACAGATTCTGCGCACGTGCCTGGAGCGACGCGCACAGGAGGATGACGATTATCGGAAGGATGGTTCTTCTGGGTATCATGTCAATGGATGGATTTACAGGTCAATACGTATCCCGGCGGTGGTGTTCCACCGGATGCGGGAGGCTCGTGAGGAGAAGTTCACGGGGATGTCCGCTCCCAGGACGAGGGCGACGGACCGGCAGAAGAACACCTCCACCGTTACTGCCGCACTGAGTCCATAAAGGAACACCCCCTTGGACGGCATCCTCAGCTCGATGGTTGGAGGAAGGACCTTGCGGGGGTCATAGCACTCATACCCGGCGAACAGCCCTCCCCCTGCATACAGACACAGTGCACGGGAGCGCGTCGATACCAGCCTCCACTGCCATGTCCCTCCGGCAGTGATATCAAGGCACTCGAGGTCGTCACCCGTCGAGAGCGGCGCGCGGAAGCCCTGGGCCTTCACCCCTGCCTCCCAGAGCGACCGCTCCAGGTATTGCCCTCCGCTGACGGACACCCCAGGCGCACCGCCCCAGTGGGCGGCGGCCTGAAGGAACGGCTGTCCCTTCATCGTTCGCTGTGCATAAAGGGGTGAGACCAACAGGAGTAAAAATAACACCGCTGTAAAATTTAATTTCATCATATTGCGGAAATATCGCTAAAATGAAAAATCTAATTTTCTCTGCTTACTTGGCGGCAAATGTACGAAGAAAATCCGAAATGTCAAGTCTAATTTGGCATCTGTCAAAAATATTTTGACTATTTTTGCCCCTGCAAGAGATAGAAACCATCATGAAAGAAGACCTTAGGACCATCCGGATCAGCGACCTGACGCTTCCGGAGCTGCGGGGGATGTCAACAGCCGAGCCCCCGGGCATGAGGCAGCAGCCGATGCTGATACTGCCCAACAGCTTCACGTTCTCCTACAAGGCGGAGAACTTCACGGCGTGCCAGCACGACATACTGATACTGATATTCGAGAAGCTGCAGGGATTCATGACCACGGGATGCCCTCTGGACAAAGAGCTGTGCTCCGAGCAGAAGGTGACCATCGACTGCTCGGAGATAATGGACATACGCCACAAGGAACACGTCATACAGGCGGCCCTCGGGCTGCGGGACCTCCAGTTCGGGTTCCGCTACATCCGGGACGAGCTGGGCAATGTGAACCGTGTCTGGGGAGTGTTCGTCACGACGGTGGAGGACATCCGGGACACGTCCTTCATACGCCTTACCATCAACCGTGACATCTTCCCCGTACTGACCTACTACGGCGAGAGCGTCGGAGGTACCTTCCTCCTGAAGGGGCCCGCCCTCGAGACTAAGGGACGGCACACGAAGACCATCCGCAACATGCTCATCTCCCGGAAGGGGCTTGGACAGTTCCGTACGGACCTGGACGAGTTCAAGCTGATGCTGGGGCTCTCGCCCAAGTACCGTCCCTCCTGCCTGAGGAAGGACATCCTAGAGCCAGTGCGGAGGTGGCTCCTGGAGAACAGCGACATCTGGTTCGAGTACGAGATCCAGAGGGAGAAGGTGCCGGGGAAGAAGGCACGCTCCAATGCCATCTTCATCTGGATATACACCAGCGGGAAGGACGCCTCCCGCAGGGACTACGGTGATTACTCCACGGTCTATAACTGGCTGGTGATGGCCTCCCGGAAGACTGACCTCGGGGTGGTGCAGTTCGTTGACCGCATCTGCGAAAGCGGACGGCTCCACTTCGCGGCCTCCAAGTGCCGATATTACGGAGGACTTGTCCGCTCCGGCGAGATGGACCGCGCGCACGCCGTGAACATCGTCCGGAAGATAATGCTCGAGGACTTCTCGATCGACCTCCCGTGAAGCTTTTTGCAGCTTGTTCACATTTTTCCCACCTTTCCTCTCACAGTCCTTCCGCGGTCGCTCACAGAAAAGCCACCTTCCGTATACGCCCCGTTCACATTTTTCCCACCTTTTGTGGCGGTGAAACAAGCATGGAAGCCCTTGGGAGCGGGATTCAGATCCAAAGGATAGAGTATCTATAAAGAATCTATAATTCTATTCTTTAACATTGCAATACGCGCGCGCAAGGACTCGAGGCGTTCCCCACCTTGCCTGTGGTCCCGGATTGGATGACGGAAAAAGGAAAAAGGAGACCTGCAATTCTTGCAGGGATTTCGTGCTGCGGAAGAGACTCTCTACCTTTGCAGCGGTGAATAAAGAAAAGCCCTCCTCGTCCAATGGACAGGACGGAGGCCTACGAAGCCGCACTGAACCTATAAGGAATGCTGTCTGAATCCCCACAATCTGCAAAATCCCCATTTTTGAAACCTGCATTCTATGCAGAATCCCCGATTTTCGCCTTATCCGAGTCGTTTGATGCGGCAAAGTTAGTACGGTGTCCTCTGGACCCGGCATCCGCCCCATAAGCCTCGGAACAATGGCGCTACGCTTACCTTCGCCCTGCTCCGGTCAATTCTTCCTGCGTTTCCGGTGCGGAGCCGTTCCCGTACTCCTTGCTTGCCTGTCAACCGCCCGGACAAGGCGGTAGACGCCGTTTCCCCGGAGGGGAGCGGAGTGCATGGAAATACAATCAACAAAGCAGGAATATGGAAAAGTACTACTTCTTCAGGACAGTGAAGGACGGGAGCCGCGAGAGGCTCCGTCCGCTGGCAGGACAGACCGCGCATGACGGGTCGGCCATCAATCCCAACTTCAACACCAAGGGCAGCAAGCGCATCAGCAGGGCGGATACTACGCCGCCGGGGACCTCTTCCCGATGGACATCAACCTCGGGGACTACCTCAATGAGAGTCACATGCCCACCCCGGACATGGTCAGGGCTTACAGGGAGTTCAAGTCGATGGAGGAGGCCCCGGCCGACCTCTTTGCTGCAGCAGGGATGCCGATTGAGGACGAATCAGGGATTCCGGAGCCTCCAAAGGCGTTCAGCATGCTGGAGATGCTCAGCAGCGAGAGCCGTTATGCGACACCGACCGTCGATTCCGATGGGTTCAGCATCAGCGACGACAACTGGAGACTGCTCCTGAGGAACATTCTCACGGGAACGAACACGATGATGATAGGACCAACCGGAACAGGAAAAACCGAGCTTGTTATGCTTGCCTGCCGGAAGCTGGGCCTGGAGTGCAATGTCTACAACATGGGAACAATCTTCGACCCCATCTCAGAGCTGCTCGGAGTGCACCGTCTGGTGGGCGGCAGTTCCACCTTCGACTATGCCAAGTTCGCACAGGACGTGCAGAAGCCGGGAGTGATCCTCCTCGACGAGCTCTCAAGGGCACCGGTCACCACCAATAACGTCCTCTTCCCGTGCCTCGACTCAAGAAGGACGCTCCCTGTGGACATGGCCGGAGGAGATGACCTCAGAATCATACACCTCCATCCCAAATGTGTCTTCGTGGCCACGGCCAACGTTGGAAGCGAGTACACCGGGACGATGTCCATGGACAGGGCCCTCGTGGGAAGGTTCTTCCCACTGGAACTCGAATATGTCGAGAAGGACGAGGAGAAGAAGGTCCTGGTGAACCGGTACGGAATAAGCGACACCGATGCGGACAACATAGTTGCAGTGGCATCCACCGTCAGGAGCAAGTACAATGCAACCGAGCTCTCAAGCTCGCTGTCCACCAGGGAGACCCTGATGGCAGCGCGCCTCATAGCTGAC
>SFNZ01000127.1 GCA_004552615.1 Bacteroidales bacterium
GAAGCCCTCTATTTCCAGTTCGGACGCTATCTGATGATATCGGCATCCCGCACTGCAGGCGTACCGATGAATCTCCAGGGCCTCTGGAATGAGGAATATTCAGCCCCCTGGCGCTCGAACTACACCGTGAACATCAATACCGAGGAAAACTACTGGCCTGCCGAAGTCCTCGGACTCGGTGACCTGCATTGGCCCCTCCTCAGCTTCCTCACAAACCTTTCGGTCAACGGTTCCTCCTCCGCGCGCAACTACTGGAACGCCAGGGGATGGATGTGCGCCCACAATTCCGACATCTGGGCGATGACCAACCCCGTCGGGGAAGGCCGGGAATCCACCGAATGGTCCAACTGGCCTATGGGCGGGGCCTGGATGAGCACCCATCTCTGGGAACACTACCTATATACAATGGATACGGAATATCTCCGCACCTACGCCTATCCGCTGATGCGTTCCGCCCTCCGTTTCTGCCTAGATATACTGACAGACGACGGCTACGGGAACCTGGTCACCAGTCCGGCCACCTCCCCGGAGAACCGCTTCATCACCGATGACGGATTCAACGGCAGCCTGGCCTACGGAACCACCGCCGACCTCGCCATCATCCGCGAATGCGCAGCCAATGTCCGCAGCGCAGCCTCCGTCCTCAGGGCCGACGAGGAACTTGTCGCAGAAATCGACTCTGTCCTCGCCCGTCTCCTGCCATATCGCATCGGCAGGAAAGGCAATCTCCAGGAATGGTATCACGACTGGGAGGACGCCGACCCTCACCACAGGCACCAGACACATCTTATAGGCCTCTTTCCGGGCCACCATATCAGCCCTGAACAGACTCCGGAACTCGCCCGTGCGGCGGCCCGTACTCTCGAACTCCGTGGCGGCCCGTCCACAGGATGGTCCACCGGCTGGAGAATCAATCTCTGGGCGAGGCTTCAGAACGCCGGGAAGGCATACTCCACCTACAGGATGCTCCTGACCTACGTCGATGACGGCGAACATTGGGGCGGCGGTACATATCCGAACCTCCTCGACGCCCATCCTCCTTTCCAGATAGACGGCAATTTCGGAGGCACCGCCGGTGTTGCTGAAATGCTGATGCAGTCCAGCATTGACGACGGAGAATCTGGCAATGCCGCTTCCGCTGCGTCACCTCCCTCCTGCATAGACCTCCTGCCGGCACTTCCGGACGAGTGGGGCAACGGAAGTTTCCGCGGATTCAGGGCGAGGGGAGGCCACGAGGTCTCCTGCACCTGGGAAGGAGGACAGGTCTCGGAAGTGACCCTGTCGTCCGTGTGCGGAGGTATCTGCACCCTGAGGTCCCGCAATCCTCTCAAGCCTGCGGACCGTGCCTCCCGCCGTGCAGTCCTGTCATCGGCCTCCTCCGGCGGCTGGTACGTTTTGCAAATCAGGACCGGTGCCGGTACCAGACTGTCATTCTCATCTGCGCCATGCTGAGGCTCTACAGGGAAGGCGTATCTGTCCTGGCAGTCCTCGACAGTCGCAGAGCAAAGAAATCCGGGGAGTATCCGGTGAAAATCGAAGTCGTCCACAACCGTGTCCAGAAATATTATCCCACAGGAGTGGACATGTCATCTTCCGCGTGGAAAGGCCTTTCCTGCTCCCGCAAGCTCCCCGACCGGCATTCCGAGATCATCCGCCAGTTCAACCGCGTGGCGACCGAAGTCCAGTCCATGATAGACCGCGGCTCCTTCTCCATGGAGGCACTTGACGTGAGACTTGGAAAAACCGCCCCGCTTACAGTTGATATGTCCCTGAAGACAATGATGGACAATATGTTGAAAGAAGGAAGGGTCAATTCCTACTACCGATGTCGTTCCACTTTGAAAGCCGTGGCCCGTTTCTGCCCCGGGGAAATAACCTTTCAGATGATGACACCGGCCTGGTTTTCAGCCTTTGAGAACTTCCTCCGGACCGAGAACAAGACTGTAACTACCATCAATATTTATATGAAGACCCTGCGCACCGTCCTCAATGAAGCCTTGAAGGAGGGATTCATCCGCGAGTCCGGCTATCCTTTCGGCCGCGGACGCTACGTGATACCGGGTGCAACCTCCCGCAACATGGCCCTCACCGGGGACAATCTCCACAGGGTGATGTCCTACAGCGGCCCTGCCAGTCTCGAGAAATACCGCGACCTCTGGCTCTTTTCCTACTTCTGCAACGGAATAAATTTCAGGGATATGCTATTCCTTAAATATAAAAATGTAATAGACGGCGAGATCTGGTTTCTCCGGGCCAAGACAGTCCGCTCCGGAGGCTCTCCCAAGGTGATACGTGCCGTGGTGACCCCGGAAATGCGGTCCATACTTCAGCGCTGGGGCAATCCTCCTGACTCCGGGCCGGACACTTTCCTCTTTCCGTACGCCCGTCCGGCCATGACCCCGATGGAGATCTCGAACCTGGTTCGCAAGGAGGTCCGCCTCTGCAACCTCGCTCTCGCTTCCATAGCCTCCGAACTCGGCATCCCGAAGTTCACCACATATTCGGCCCGGCACACCTATGCGACGGTCCTTATGAGGAAGGGCGTGAATCTCAATTACATCTCGGAATCCCTCGGCCATTCCAGCCTCCTGGTCACTGAGCACTATCTTGACGGTGCCGACAGGACGGACAGGCTCAGGAATTCCCGCCTTCTGACGACTGTCTGAATCAGTGTATGCAAATCGCATGAAATGCACGTTCTGGCGTGTGAAAGAGGAAAGGAACACGGTCTATAGGTAACAATCATTGATTTAAGCCACTTTTTGTCAAAAATTCTTGTTTATGAAAAAATATTGTCATACATTTGTCGTTGTGTTTAGTGTCAGGTGGGCTGATGCTGACGAAAAAGACACGTGATTATTTGTTACCAAGAGTGATAAGTTTAACTTTATTTAATCCATTATCCTTTATGAAAAAATTCTTTAGAATGGTTTCAATGTTCGTCTTAGCAGGCGCAACATTGGCGTACACAGGGTGTACGGACTACGATGAGGATATCGAGGCGATCAACGACCGCATCGATAAACTCGAGACTGGTAAACTGAAGACAGTAGAGGAGCAGATTTCATCTCTCTCCGCAAGCGTTACTGATCTTCAGGCAGCCAAAGCCAAGACCGAGTCGGCAATTGAGGCTCTTCAGAGTGCGCTTAGCGACCTCCAGACAAAGCACAATGCTGACATCAAGGCTCTTGAGGAAGCTTATAAGGCAGCAGACAAAAATCTTGAGACTTCCATTGAGAACCAGATTAAGACTTTGACCGACCAGTTCAATGCTAAGGTTACAGAGATTAACACAGCTATCTCCGGACTCCAGTCTTCAGTAAACGGCATCAACACCAAGATTAGCACATTCGCAACCAAGGAAGAGGTAAAGAAGGTAGAAGAAGAGCTCGGAAAACTCTCCGCACGTCTCGAAATCGCAGAGAAGGCCATTTCTACAATTAAGGGCCAGATTAGCGACCTTCAGGAAGCTGACAAGAAGCTTGACGAGGCTGTGAAGGCTGCGCAGAAGGCTGCTGACGATGCCCAGACCGCTGCTGACAAAGCACAGGGTACAGCAGAAGCTGCTCTCAGTACAGCAAACGCTCTCGTAGAGGCTCTCGGC
>SFNZ01000049.1 GCA_004552615.1 Bacteroidales bacterium
GCCTGAGCCGTGTTGTTGAAAATCTCGTACTCGTGAGTTGCTGACGATGCTTCCTCGAAAGCCTTGTCCGCCTCTCCGAGCTGCCATTTCACCTCGTCGATATGGTTAGCGAGTGTGGCGAGCACCTGCGACACACGTGCTGCATCCATTCCCATATCCTTGAACGCAGGGGCGAGCACCATTGTGGCATTCTCGTAGCCCCCCTTTTCCCCGATGTCAGCAGGAGTCAATGCAACGTAAATAATTCTTGCTCAAAACCAATTTGTTAAACTATCAATTCGTAAATTTATGATTAAGTGTAATGTAACAGTATGCGGTACAATCAGTCGCTCAGCGCAGATGCGTACCAATAAGGATGGCAAGGCATTCCTTGCTTTTGGTGTCAGTGTAGTAATCCCTGCAAAGTCAGGAATCAACAAGACCTTTGAAATCAGTCGGTTTTACAGCGATAACGTCAGGCACTACCGTCTTTCTGGTTTTCTGGGCCGCCTTCCCTGCGACAGGGATGTCCAGCCCGTGTTTCAAATCGATGTTGTTTGACATTATAGGTAACCTTTAATAGTTTTTCAAAATCGTTCGCGAAGATACTCATTTTTTTTGGATTGCGAGCCATATTGAACTGGATTTAAGACAGATAATCGAAACGAAAATATACCTATATCAAAGCGAAAGCATTATTTCCCCTTTTATGCCGGAAATTTTTTGTACATTTGCTGCTCCGAAAAAAACGTTCGGGGGACAGGAGAACAATATTTCGATTATGACAGAAGACAGAAAGATTCTGGAGGGGCTGGACGATCGGCAGAAAGAGGCTGTGTGCCAGACAGAAGGCCCGGTGCTTATAGTGGCCGGAGCAGGTGCGGGGAAGACGCGTGTCCTCACCGGACGTATCGCATATCTGCTGGCGAGGGGATGTGAGCCGGACAGGATTCTGGCATTGACCTTCACGAAGAAGGCTGCCAACGAGATGAAGGAAAGGATATCCGCAATGGTGGGGGACCGCAAGGCCAGGAGGCTGTACATGGGCACTTTCCATTCCATATTCATCCGTTTCCTGCGCGAGTTCGCCGATCTGCTCGGCTATCCGTCCGGGTTCACGATTTATGATACGGGGGATTCCGTGAGCGCGGTCAAATCCTGCATCAAGGAAATGAAGCTGGACGAAAAGGTCTACAAGCCGAAGGACGTCCTAAGCCGGATTTCAATGGCCAAGAACAATCTTGTCACGCCGGAAGCATACAGGCGGAATTCCCAGGCCATTGCTAATGACACCCACGCCAAAAAGCCTGAAATCTGCAACATCTATTCCCTCTATACCGGGAAATGCAGGCAGTCCGGGGTCATGGACTTCGACGACATACTGCTGAACATGAACATATTGTTCCGGGATTTCCCGGATGCCCTGGCATCAATCTCCTCCCGCTTCGACTATATCCTCGTGGACGAGTATCAGGACACCAACTATGCCCAGTATCTCATTCTCAAGAAATTGAGCCAGTTGCACAGGAATATCTGCGTGGTTGGCGACGATTCCCAGTCGATATATGCTTTCCGCGGGGCGAAGATAGAGAATATCCTGAATTTCAGGAAAGACTATCCTGACTGCCGGCTTTTCAGGCTGGAGCAGAATTACCGGTCCACGAAAAATATCGTCGAGGCCGCTAATTCCGTAATAGAGAAGAATGCGTCAAGGATCCCGAAGACCTGCTTCTCCAATGGTCCTGAGGGCGACAGGATCCGTCTCATCAAGGCCTATACCGAGCAGGAGGAGGCTTTGCTCATCGCTTCCTCAATCATCTCGAAAATGTCAGAGGAACATGCGCAGTATCAGGACTTTGCAATATTGTACAGGACCAATTCCCAGTCCCGTGCCATAGAGGAGGCATTGCGCAAGCGCAACCTTCCTTACATGATTTATTCCGGCAATTCGTTCTTCGACCGGGCCGAGGTGAAGGACATGATGGGATACCTGAAGCTGGCCGTCAATCCTAATGATGACGAGTCTTTCCGCCGGGTCCTGAACAAGCCTGCCCGCGGTATCGGCCAGACTTCGGAGGAGGCTCTTGCTGCTGCGGCGAGGAATTCGGGCGTGTCGATGTATGCTGCTTGCTCTTCTCCCGAGATACTTGCACAATCCGGCCTGAAGACTGCAGCCATAGGAAGGATACAGGCTTTCCGCAACATGATAGCGGAGGCCAACTCTCGGCTCAAGGAAGATGATGCATTTACCGTTGCAAGGTCATTGTCAGCCGCCTGCGGGCTCTATGCTTCTTTCAAGGAGGACAATACGGTGGAAAGCCAGTCCCGCGCAGCGAACATCGAGGAGTTGCTGAATAGTATCCAGGGATTCGTGGAGGACAGGCAAAATGAATACAGGGAGGAGCTGATGGCTGACGGTACCGTCTCGGACGTCGGGGATATAAGCGATGCAGAACTCCCGTTAGTAACTCTAGGGGATTTCCTCGAGGATATTTCCCTGCTCAGCGCAGTGGACGTGAAGGAAGACGAGGATTCATCCAACAAGATTGCGCTCATGACTGTGCACTCGGCCAAAGGCCTGGAATTTCCTTATGTTTATGTGGCGGGAATGGAAGAGAATATTTTCCCGTCAGGAGGTATGTTCGCTTCTCCTTCTGACGTTGAGGAGGAAAGGCGGCTTTTCTATGTGGCGCTCACGAGGGCGAAGGTCTCCGTTGACCTGACCTTTGCGGCCACGAGGATGCGTAACGGAAAGCACGAATCCAATTCCCCGAGCCGTTTCATCAAGGAGATTGACAGGAAATATATCGCCAATCCTCTCAGGGAGGAGGATCTGGAAGACAATGATATAGAGGACAGGCCATTCCGTGGATTCGGCTCCGGGTTCGGTTCCGGGACCAACGCACCGTCTTTCCGCCGCAATGAATACGGACGTTCAGGACGCGTGGTAACATCTCCGTCTGCGGTCCGGCCGGCAGTTCCTCATTCGGGACCTGCCACATCCAGGCCTTTGCCTGCAAATGTGCGTCCGGTACCGAAATCAGTTGATGACGCGGGCTTTGCACCTGTCTCTGTTCTTGAACTCAAACGCGGGGAGAGGATAGAACATAACCGTTTCGGAGAGGGCACTATTCTGGAAATTTCAGGAGATGGTTCCGGATTGAAAGCCAAAATAGATTTCGACAGTTGCGGAACGAAAATCCTTCTCCTGAAATATGCAAAGATCCGACGGATGAGTTGAACGAATTAAGTCGTTTGAAAATAAAAAGTTATCTTTTCGAAAAAAGTTTGATAAAAATCGAAAAAAGTTATTATATTTGCAATGAAGTTTTTCATAGTTTAAGTTTAGGTTAAGTAGCGGGGCAATCGCAGTGAGTGCGACTGCCTCGTGAATTTTTATGCAAGTGCTTCATTTTTACTTGGTTCTGAGGGACTCCGTGAAGGCGGTTGCCTTCCTCATGCTCTCTTCCTCCTCTTCCGGGGACGCAAATGCATGGCGGTATCCATTCACTTTGTTCCATTCTCCCCTCGTGAAGTCAGGAACGGCCACAGGAGCATTGCCGTTGTCCATCGAGAGCTCCCCGAGTTCAGCAAGGCAGCACCATTCCGCAAGGTCATACACATCCATGTCGAGAGGCAGTCCGTTCTGCAGACAGTATATGAGCCTGCTGTCCATGATGAAGTCCATTCCTCCGTGACCTCCTACCTCACGTGCCATTTCCTTGTATTTCTTCAGGATAGGATGCTCATATTTCTCTTCGAGCGCCTTCCTGGCAGCTTCCGGCATGAATGAATGCGCGCTGAGATTCTCGATCTCAGGCACTGGACCGTCATTCTCGATCTGGCCGGCCTCCACCGCATAGCCCTGGACAGGATATTTGTTCGCGAATCCCTTTGTGCCGGTCAGCTGGTAGAGCCTGTTGTACGGCTGGGGAGTCATCACATCGTGCTGTATCTCAATGACTTTTCCCTTGGCGGTCCTGATGAGGGTAGTGGTATGGTCTCCGTTGCGGAAGTTCTCACATTCCTCCCCGGTCCTGGCCTTCACGAGTTCTTTTCCCACGAAAGATTTCGTATCCATCGCCACGAGAGTCTCGAACCTGTCCCCTCTGTGGATGTCAAGCACCTGGGCCACAGGGCCGAGTCCGTGAGTTGCATAAACATCTCCGCGGTGCTTCATATTGTATTCCAGTCTCCAGCCGAGTTTGTCGTCCGGTCCGTTTTTCCAGTAGTGGTCCCAGAACGGGCTGAGTTCATGGATATAGGCTCCCTGGGCGCGCACCACTTCTCCGAACACGCCCTGCTGGGCCATGTTCAATGTATTCATCTCGAACCAGTCATAGCAGCAGTTCTCGAGAATCATGCAATGCCTGCGGTTCTTTTCGCTCAGGTTGACAAGTTCCCAGCACTCTTTCAGGGTGAGGGCGGACGGAACCTCAATCGCCACGTTCTTCCCGTTCTCAAGGGCGCATTTGGCAATAGGGAAATGATGAACCCAGTCCACTGCGATGTAAACCAGGTCGATATCCTCCCTTGCGCAAAGCTCCTCGTATCCCTTCTCCCCGTAATATATTGCAGCATCCGGGAAATCAGCCCTTCTCAGATATTCCTGGCATGCCTCGGCACGTTCCTTCTCATGGTCGCAGAGGGCGACTACCTGTGTGCCGGGGATATAGGTGAATCTCTCGACGGCTCCCGGGCCCCTCATGCCGAGCCCCACGAAGCCCACTCTCACACATTCCATCTTGGGAAGTGCCAGACCGATGACACTTTCCTGTCCTGCAGGACGTTCCGGGGTTTCGACAACTATGGTGTTGCCTTCCCAGTGCCAGGCCGTGCCTTTATCGTTGATATTGGTTTCTGTGCATGCTGTTGCCGCCGCTGCCAGAAGTGGCAGGATGAATTCTGCAATCCGTTTCATTTGAATAAATGTTTTGGTTTAGGCAAATGTACATAAAAATAGCGAAACAAAAACTGCAATCTTTTGGAAATTAATGCTAAATTTACCAGCAAAACAGCTTCTTAAAAATTATAGAAAATGAATCCCGGCAGGACAGGTACATTCAGGACTCTCGCAGCGTTGGCTGCAGCAGGTTCGATGGTTTCATGCGGCAGGCAGCACAAGCCGCAGCAATACAATATCGTGTTCATAATGACGGACGACCATACGGCCCAGATGATGAGCTGCTATGACCGCCGCAATATCGAGACCCCGAATCTCGACAGGATTGCCGCAGACGGCGTCCGCTTTACCAATGCATTCGTGGCCAATTCCCTGAGCGGTCCTTCCAGGGCCTGCATCCTGACGGGAAAGCACAGCTGCGCCAATCATTTCTATGACAATTCCTCCTGCGTTTTCGATTTCAGCCAGACCACCTTCCCGAAACTTCTCCAGCAGGCCGGCTATCAGACCGCCATGGTCGGGAAACTTCATCTGGAGGCCAATCCGGAAGGCTTCGACTACTGGGAAATCCTGCCGGGTCAGGGAGACTATTACAATCCCGAGTTCATCAGGATGGACGGTACCAGGGTCAGGGATACCGGATATGTCACCAATCTCATCACGGACAAGAGCCTCGAGTGGCTTGAACACGGACGGGACAGGAACAGGCCGTTCTGCATCATGATACATCACAAGGCGGTGCACAGGGACTGGCTGCCGGAGCTGAAATATCTCAACGAATATGAGGACCGCGTGTTCGAGCTGCCTGAGACATTCTATGACGACTATGAGGGGCGGATTGCGGCCGCTGCCCAGGAAATGAGCATCGACAAGGACATGGACATAGTCTATGACACCAAGATGGCCTATCCCGGTGCATCCACCAGGCTTTCCGGCCTGTATGAAGCCTTTACGGGCCGGCTGGATCCGGCGGACAGGAAGGTCTATGACGATTTCTACCGGGGACTCACGGAGGATTTCATGTCCAGGAATCTTGAGGGCCGGGAACTTGCGGAATTCAAGTTCCAGAGATATATGCGGGACTATGCCAAGGTGGTCAAGACTCTGGATGACAATGTCGGACGCGTCCTGGACTATCTCCGCGACGCAGGACTGGAGGACAATACCCTGGTGGTCTATACCTCGGACCAGGGATTCTACATGGGTGAGCACGGATGGTTCGACAAGCGTTTCATGTATGAGGAGTCAATGCGTACTCCTCTGGTCATGAGGCTTCCGAAGGGTTTCTCGCGAAGGGGAGACATAGACCGGCTCGTGCAGAACATTGACTTCGCCCCGACTTTCCTCGAACTTGCCGGCGCTGAGGTTCCGGATGAGATGCAAGGTGTTTCGCTGATGCCGTTACTCCGCGGTGAGAATCCGCAGGACTGGAGGAAATCCCTCTATTACCATTTCTATGAATATCCTGCCGAGCACATGGTGATGAGGCATTTCGGGATCCGGACGGAGAGATATAAGCTCATTCATTTCTACAACAGCGGGGATTTCTATGAACTGTATGACCTTCAGAATGACCCTTCGGAGCTTGATAATCTCTATGGGAAAGAAGGTTACGAAGATCTGGCTGACAGCTTGAAGAACGAACTCGCCCTGCTGCAGGAGAAATATGACGACCCGGTGCGTCTCGGATATGACAAGGCACGGGCCGACGGGAAATGACGGTTGATTATGGAAGACAAAATTCAAAATACCGCAATTGCGGAACGTTACGCTGATTTCGTCCGGGCAATAGGTGGAAAGATACCAGGAGACCGGATTTATACGGATTATTTCCGCAGGTTTGCATGGGGGACCGATGCCGGATTCTACAGGCTTGTCCCCCAGGTGGTTGTGCGCTCCGTGAACGAGGAGGAAATCTCGCTGATAATGGAGACTGCATCCTCGATGGGGCTTCCTGTGACGTTCAGGGCGGCCGGAACCAGCCTCTCGGGCCAGTCGGTCAGCGACTCGATAATAGTGGTGGCCGGGAAGAACTGGGAGAATTATTCATTGAACGGGGATGCCACCAGGATTACCCTTCAGCCGGGTCTCACAGGTGGAAGAATCAATGATATACTCCGTCCGTTCGGGCGTAAGTTCGGTCCGGACCCTGCCTCGGTGAAAAGCTGCATGGCCGGAGGAATAGTGATGAACAATGCCTCCGGAATGTCATGCGGTACGGTTGCCAACAGCGACAGGCTGATGGTATGCGCGAGGATGGTCCTTGCTGACGGTACTGTCCTTGACACGGGGGACATCAGAAGCCGGGACGAGTTCAGCAGGACTCACAAGTCGTTTATAGACAAGATATTGGAACTTAGGGACGAGATCCGTGCGGATCAGGAACTGTCATCACGTATAAGGAGGAAATACTCCATAAAGAATGTAACAGGACTGAATCTCCTTCCCTTCCTCGAGCACGATGACCCGTTCGACATCATGGCGCATCTGCTTGTCGGCTCGGAGGGTACATTGGCTTTCCTGAGCGAAGTGACGATGGAGACGGTTCCTCTGGCTCCTTGCAGGGCAAGTGCAATGGTATATTTCGACACAATGAGGGAAGCGGACAGCGCAGCCGTGGTTCTCCGCAAGCTGAAAGTGTCTGCGGCCGAGCTCCTGGATTCGCGTTCCCTCGCGGCGGTGAAGGATGACAAGGGTATTGGACATGCCGCTCTTCTTATTGAAACAGAGGCGTTTGACGAGAAAGAACTGGCAGAGAATGTCCGGGAGATTACAGCCGCCCTTGAAGGATTCCGGATTCTTTATCCGGTCCGTTTCACGTCTGACCCTTCGGAATATGCCGGATTCTGGGCAATGCGCTCCGGAGTTTTCCCTGTTGTCGGAAGCATGAGGGAGCAGGGTACTACCTGCATGATTGAGGACGTGGCGTTCCATATCGAGGACCTCCCGGATGCGGTGGAAGACCTTTCAGAACTTCTCGACAGGTACGGCTACAAGGATTCCTGCATCTATGGGCATGTGCTTGAGGGGAATGTGCATTTCATTATAAACCAGCATCTTGACTCCGATGCGGAGGTGGCGAGATATGAGGCGATGCTGAAGGATATCGTGAGCCTTGTGGTGGACAAATACGACGGTTCACTTAAAGCCGAGCACGGTACCGGAAGGAATATGGCCCCGTTCGTGAGCCGCGAGTGGGGAGAGAGAGCGTTCGGATATATGCGCATGGTCAAGGACCTTTTCGATCCTGACGGAATCCTGAACAGGGGAGTGATTTTCAATGATGATCCGCGTTGCAGTTTCAGTGACCTGAAGCGGTTGCCGGTCATTTCTCCGGGTGCGGGTGCTCCCCAGAAGACCCTGGACGCTTATCGGAAGGCCAACAAATGCATTGAATGCGGATTCTGCGAGGTGAATTGCATGTCAGCAGGATTTACATTGTCTTCCAGGACCAGGATTGTGATGCTCAGGGAGATAAGCCGGCTGGAGCAGAGCGGGGAGGATGCCGGACTTGCGGCCGAACTCAAGGCTGCATACAGATATTCGGGTGAGGAGACTTGTGCAGGAGACGGGCTTTGCTCCACTTCTTGTCCTATGGGTATCAATGTGGCTGACATTACGCATGAGGTCAGGCGTATTGCGGCAGGGCCGGCTGCCGTGAAGTTGGGGAAGATGGCTGCCGGGCATTTTCCTGCTGCAAAATCTCTTGTAAGGGGAACACTGAATCTGGCCTGGTTGGGAAGATGCGTGATGGGCCGCAAACTGATGGAGGGAACCGGAAATATTCTCCACAAGGCCGGGCTGCCTCTATGGACAGAATCGCTTCCTGCTTCATACAGAATGCCTTCCGCCCTAGCTGAAGGCAGCATTGAAGGTGAAATGAAGGTGGTCTATCTGCCGAGCTGCATCAATCAGACCATGGGCCTTGAACGTGGGGCGGAAGGGCATCGTCCGCTCGTGGAGGAGATGGTATCCCTGCTGTCCAAGGCCGGATACGGGGTCATCTTCCCTGAGAATCTCGATTCTCTCTGCTGTGGCACGATTTGGGAGAGCAAGGGAATGCCTGGGATGGCGGACAAGAAGCTGGCGGAACTGGAGGAAGCCCTGTACAAGGCTTCGGCTCAGGGGAAATATCCGGTGGTCTGTGACCAGAGTCCTTGCACGCATCGTATCAAGGAGAATGTGACGAGGGTGGATGTGTATGATTCCGTGGAATTTATATGGAAATTCCTGCGTGACCGTCTCGAGTTCACGCGACGGGATGAACCGGTTGCTGTGCATCTGACTTGCTCGTCCAGACTGATGAAGATTGACAGGATGCTTGTGGACCTTGCCTCTTTGTGCTCTTCGGAAGTTATTGTGCCTGAAGGAATTGGCTGTTGCGGATTCGCCGGGGACAAGGGTATGGTCACTCCTGAACTCAATGCTTATGGTTTGCGCAAGTTGCGCGGACAGATATCCTCCTCAGGGGTGAAGACAGGGTATTCCAACAGCAGGACCTGCGAAATAGGTTTGCGGACCAATTCCGGAATCCCTTACAGGTCAGTGGTTTATCTTGTCAATGAATGTACGAGGGCTAAAGTTTGAACATTATATTTGAATAACATTTTTAATCAACCGATAGATATTATGAATTGCTCCTTTATGAAGATTTTTTCGGCAGCCGTTGCCGCTTTTGCATTTTCCACCGGCATACAGGCCGGCAATCTCCCTGACTCGGTTTTCGTGGGCGGCCAGGCCCAGCATGTCCAGGGAATTGCCTATGACAGTGAGAGGGACTGTATGTATATGTCGTTCACCAGCAGGTTCCTGAAGGTGGATATGGAAGGGAATATTCTCGCTTCGATAGACCGTATCCAGGGACATCTCGGGGCAATGACTTTCAATCCGGTGGACAGGAAGGTCTATGCGTCTCTCGAGTGCAAGGACGACGAGATCGGACGCGGTATTGCCAAGGTACTGGATGTCAATACTGTATCGCGTGCAGACTCGAGGTTTTACATAGCTATTATAGATGTGGACAAGATGGATGGCATCGGCATGGATCCGGAGAATAATGATGTGCTGCGTACGGTATGTGTACGGAAGGCTGTTGAGGATTATGCGTTCAAGGGTGAGGGGTATGAACACAGGTACGGGTGTTCCGGGATTGACGGGGTTGCGATAGCTCCGGAGATTGCACCGCTCAAGCCTGCATTGTATTCCCGCGGGGTGGCACCGCAGAAAATGTATCTGTATGTGGCCTATGGCATTTATTCGGATACGGAGAGGTCGGACAATGATTATCAGGTAGTTCAACGTTATGATCTGGAGGAGATTGCCAAACTTTCGCGTCCGGTCGTGTTCGGGGAGACTCATGAGTCGGGCCCGAAGAAGCCGGGGAAGGAGTATTTCGTTTATACCGGCAATACCAATTACGGAGTCCAGAATATGACTTACGATGCTCATACGGGATGTATATATATGGCCGTGTACAAGGGGAAGAAGCCTCAGTATCCGAATTATACGCTTCTTGCCGTCAGTGTGAACCAGAAGCCGTTCAAGGCGGCTCTCAAGGGCGGTCGTGACAGTGCCAAACGTCTGCAGCTCAGGCTTGTGGAACCTATGGAACCGTATTTCATCAATCCTTCTGTTGACGAGGCTACGGGTATCACGGGATGGCGTTTCAAATGGGGTTCCTGCGGTCTGTGTCCTCTCGGTGACGGCAGATGGTATATCGCGGAAAATGCTAGGGACAAGGAAACGAAGAAGGAGTCATGCAATGCCCGCCTTTACCGCTGGACCGGTACTCCTGACGGCCCTTTTGTCCCGGCGGCTGCCCGCAATGAGTGATAATTCCTCTGAAAAGCAATAACTTGCGAATAGTAAAAAATTTGATTATAGTTCCTATGGATAGAAGAGATTTTCTGATAATATCGACCACCGGTCTCATCGGTCTTGGCCTTTCTCCGGAAATTGACGCTGTCGAGTCCGTTATGCGCCGGGGTAGGAAGAATGGGGCGTATTCTGTGGTGATACTTGGTGATACCCATTATGATACGGCTCCTGATTCAGTTTATCACGAGGGCTATTCTGATCCTAATCCTTCGAGGGATGCCAATCATCGCCGTGAGTTTGCCCGAAATGCGGAGATGTGGTCTGGCCGTTCTCCGAGGATGGTGAAGAGGGCTGCATGTCTTGTGGATGACAATACACGGCTGGTTTACCAGACAGGTGATATCATCCAGGGTGACACGGGCAGTGTGGATGCGCATGTCAGGATGCTGGATGATGCTTACGGTTATCTGAAGGAGGCATTCGGGGACGTTCCTCTCGTGACGGTTG
This sequence comes from Bacteroidales bacterium, assembly GCA_004552615.1. Taxonomy (GTDB): domain Bacteria; phylum Bacteroidota; class Bacteroidia; order Bacteroidales; family UBA932; genus Cryptobacteroides. The sequence goes on from SFNZ01000049.1 coordinate 11,207, forward strand.
CCGGAAATCATGACATGCGTGCGAAGAGTGACGCTGAGGCCCGTGAGGCTTATCTGAAATATATGCCTTCAAGGATGGCCGGAGAGCTCGGCAAGCCTGTGGACGGGGTGAATTTCTCTTTCCGGATCGGTCCTGACGCGTATGTGGTGGTGGATTTCAACAAGCCGGATGACGACAAGGTGGCCCAGTTGATTGAGGAGGCTTCGGATGCGAGGTATCTTTTCGTTCTTATTCATTGTCCGGTATTTCCGTATGACAGTGTCAAGTATTACAGATGGTATTATCATGGCAAGGACAAGTCGCGTGAGGCGCGTGACCGGATGAGGAGGCTTCTTGCGGAGCATAATGCGATAGTGCTCTGCGGTCATTCGCATACCACGGAGTTCCTGGACTGGTACGGTGACGGAGGACGTATAACTCAGATGACGATGAACAGTGTCTGGAGGAATGACGAGACGGGTGTATATACCATTGAGGCAGAGGGTGCTGCGGAGTACGGGAAGATTTGCGGACAGGCTGCATTCGACGAGTTCCGTTCAGGTATCCGGGCTTATTCTCATTCTTATGCTGCGGGTTCGTACCGGATGAATGTGAATGATGGCGGTGTTACCGTGGATTTCTATCCGGGGGATTCAACGCGGGCGGCGCACCGGTTCGTGCTGAGGTAGTCAAGTATGTGATGCAGGATTGCCCCGCAGGGCACCGGGCTTCGGAGCGGTACGCACCTGCGGTGCTATCCTTCCCATTGGCCCGGTGGTCCAATGGGCCCCTTCCGTTCACGAAGCCACGGACGGCTACGCCGCCCGAAGCCCGATGCCCTGCGGGGCAATTATGCCATGGGTGAAAAATCTAATTTGCTACAGGATTTGTGGATAATCACTTTATTTAGTACATTTGCCTTGTAAACGTTTGAGAAACGATTGCAAGACATACTTTAATCATAGCATTTGCTATTTATTCGGTCGCCCTGAAACCTAGGAAATTTCAAAGCAACACCCCGGATAAGTCGGTGAATGTCTGCGCTTTGGCGTGGACTTGACTTATCTGGTGTTACGGGCTTCCTAGGGCCTAAGGGCGTAGATATGAAAGTCTGCGCCTTTTTTGTGCCCTTAGCCTGTTTCCGGATAAGATGCGAGTGCGCAACAAAAGCGCAGAATGGACACCCAAATCAAGTCCAAGGAAAGGGTGTCGGCTCACGGCGAGGTGTTTACAAACCCCCGCGAAGTGAACGCGATGCTCGACCTTGTGAAACCGGAGACGGAGAGAATTGACTCACGTTTCCTGGAACCTGCATGCGGAGACGGCAACTTTCTCATTGAGATACTCCGCAGAAAACTCGCAATCTGCGAGGCCCGTGTAAAGGCAAGGCAATATTCCCAGCTCCAATATGAACACGATGCCGTTTGGGCGGTTTCCAGCCTCTACGGCATTAAACTGCTTGAAGACAATGTGGCTGCTTGCCGGGAGCGTTTGCTCGGATATTTCAAGGAGCAATACGGACAGCTCTTCGGCTCAAAATGCAAGCAAACTTGCATTGAAGCGGTAAGTTACATTCTCTCGAAGAACATTATTCACGGTGATGCCCTCACCTACAAGCGTGTTGACAGGCCTGATGAATGGATTCATATCAGCGAATGGAGTTTCATCGGAGCTGACAAGGTTAATCGGCGGGACTATGAATTCTCCTATCTCGTAGGCGATTACGAAATCGACGGGCTCTTCTCCGACCTTCCGTCCGCAACTTTCGCCCCGGTTCATTTCCTGAAAATCAATGCTTCTGCCTATGGTGAACAATAATTACAATCCTGATGTCCTCAACTGCATTGCCAACC
>SFNZ01000050.1 GCA_004552615.1 Bacteroidales bacterium
TGAGACCGTGGCGATGTCACCGTACCGTTTCGTCTGGAAAACAGCATTGGATGCCTGGGCCCAGGCATCCAATACCATAAATCCTGCATTGTGTCTGGTATCCGCATATTCCGGCCCTATGTTGCCGAGTCCAGCTACCAGATAATTCATGATGCTGTAAGTTTCCCGTTAAGAAATTAGTTGGACTTTGCCTGACGGGTTGCCTTCACGGTGCAGAGGATAGTGGTCTTAGGCGAGATGACGGTGATATTGTCATATTTGAGGTCGCCTGCAACGATTCTCTTGCCGATCTGGAGAGCGTCGATGTTGATGACGAGGTTGTCAGGAAGGTCTTTCATGAGAGCGCTCACGCGTACCTTGCGGCAGAGACCTACGAACTTACCACCGGCACGTACACCTTCTGCATGTCCTTCGAAGTTGATAGGAACGTCGATGGCGATAGGGCTCTCCTCGTTGACAGCGAGGAAGTCCACGTGGAGGCAGATGTCCTCGATCGGGTGGAACTGGAGCTCGTGGAGAACTGCAGTATATTTCTGGCCGTTGTCAAGGTTGATGTCTACGATATAGGAAGCCGGAACGTGGGTGAGTCCCTTGAGCTCTTTTGCAGATACTGTGAAGAGGATGTTCTCCATGCCGAGTCCGTAAAGGTTGCATGGTACGAGACCTTCTTTGCGGAGAGCTTTGATCGTGGCCTTGTTTCCGACAGTGCGGATCTTGCCGTTCAATTCGAAATGTTTCATTGTGTTTGTTTGTTTAAAATGTGTTACTCAGTCCTCCGTCCGGAGGACCCCATTGCACCAAAAGCCCTGTGGCTTTGTTTTGGAAATGCGGGCGCAAAGATACTATCTTTCTGTCAATTATCAAATACTTTCGGTATCTCCATCTGAAATTTCTCCACTTCAGGATTGGCGTCCTCGTGGCTTTCATGGACCACCTTCCACATCTTCTCCACAATCTCCGGATGCTCTGCTGAGAGGTCGGTCGTCTCCTGAGGGTCGTCCTTCAGATTGTAGAGTTCCATCCTGGTGTTGCCTTTGCGGATATTCAGTACGATACCTTTCCAGTCTCCCATGCGGACTGCCACCCAGCCTTTGCCGCCAGGGAATTCCCAATAAAGGGCCTCGTGGTCTGCAGCATCCTTTCCGTATAGTACCGGGGCGAACGAAACCCCGTCATTTCCAGGAGCTTCCACTCCTGCTATATCAGCCAGCGTAGGCATCAGGTCGGCGAAACTGGAGATTCTGCTGACGGTCCGTCCCTGTGTGGAACCTCCCTGGCAGACTATGAACGGCATCCTTATGCCTCCTTCCCGGAGAGAGGATTTGCCCCAGCCGGCACAGCACCTGAAAGGTCCGCCGCTGTTGAAATATTCCATAGGGGAATTGCCGTTGCTGGCAGGGCCGTTGTCGGAGGAGACGATGAATATCGTGTTCTTCCAGACCCCGAGTTCCTTCAGTTTTGCCACAAGTCGGCCCACCTGGGTGTCGATGTGGGTGACCATTGCAGCGTATGTGGCATGAGGATATCTGTTGGGCAGATACATGCCCGGATTGGTGCAAGGCTCCTCGTCCCCGAGTTTGTTCACGTAATACATCACTTCATCCATCGGGGCCTGTACTGCGCTGTGAGGCACGGTCGTGGTCCACATCACGAAGAACGGGGATGAAGCATTGTCCTCCACGAATTTCTCTATCTTGTCGTACATCAGGTCGCAGCTGTAATGTTTCCCTCCGTACTGTTCATAGCTTGCCGCGTCATATTTGTCAAGGCTGTCCGGCAGGCTGCAACCCTGGACTACAAGGTCATTGCCGGTCCGGATGCGCTCCCCGTTCTCCCAAAGTTCCACGGGATAATAGGAGTGGGCGAGTGCCTGGCAGTTGAATCCGTAGAAATAGTCGAATCCCATCGTGTTCGGGACCGAGCCGCTTTCAGGGAATCCAAGTCCCCATTTGCCCACCATTGCCGTCTTGTATCCGGCCTTCTGCATCATTGTCCCGATGGTTTCAGTGCCAGGCTCGAGAGGGAACTGGCCCTGTGCGTCAGGATTAAGGAACACGCCGTTCCATCCGAGATTGTCGGTCGGGACATAGTGCTCCTCGTTGTTGCGTATCTGGCTGTGTCCCATGTGCCTGCCGGTCATGAGGCAGCATCTGGAAGGGGACGATAGCGGGGCTGCGGAATACATGTCCGTGAAAATGAGCCCCTGTGCGGCGAGAGCGTCAATGTTGGGCGTCTCGATCTTCTCCTGCCCGTAACATCCGAGATCCCCGTATCCGAGGTCGTCGAAGAGCAGGAACACGATGTTCGGCTTCTCCGCTTTCCTTCCCGTGCATGCGCAGGCGGAAAGAGCGGCGGCCGCAGTCAACAATTTGAAAGTAGTGTTCATGGTAATGGCGGATTATTCCATAAGTTTCTTGTATTTGAAGCGCTTAGGCTCCTCATTGCCGAGGCGCATCTTCTTGTTGGCTTCGTATTCGGAGTAGGTTCCTTCGAAGAAATATACGGAGGAGTTACCTTCGAATGCAAGGATATGCGTGGCTATACGGTCGAGGAACCATCGGTCGTGAGATACTACCACCGCGCATCCGGCGAAATTCTCAAGACCTTCCTCAAGTGCACGTATCGTATTGACATCCACGTCGTTGGTAGGCTCGTCGAGAAGCAGGACATTGCCTTCGTCCTTCAGTGTCAACGCGAGGTGGAGCCTGTTGCGCTCACCTCCCGAGAGGATTCCGCATTTCTTCTCCTGGTCGGAGCCGGTGAAATTGAACCTCGACACGTATGCCCTCGCGTTCACGTCGCGCTTCCCGAGCTTGATCCAGTCGAATCCGTCCGAAATGGTCTCGAACACCGTCTTGTCCGGGTCGATGCTCTTGTGCTGCTGATCCACGTATGCCAGCTTGACGGTCTCCCCGATGGTGATTTCTCCGCTGTCCGGCTGCTCGTGGCCCATTATGAGGCGGAAGAGTGTGGTCTTGCCGGCTCCGTTAGGTCCGATTACGCCGACAATGCCTGCAGGAGGAAGCATGAACGAGAGATGCTCGAAGAGAAGCTTGTCCCCGTATCCCTTGGAAACGTCCTTGAACTCAATGACTTTGTTGCCGAGCTTCGGTCCGTCCGGGATGTATATTTCGAGATTGGCCTCCTTCTCCTTGCTGTCCTGGCTTGCGAGTTTCTCGTATGCTCCGAGCCTTGCCTTTGATTTCGCGTGACGGGCTTTAGGTGCCATCCTGACCCATTCCAGCTCCCTCTCGAGAGTCTTGCGGCGTTTGCTCTCCTGTTTCTCCTCCATTGCAAGCCTTCTGGTCTTCTGGTCGAGCCATGAGGAATAATTGCCTTTCCACGGAATTCCTTCACCCCTGTCGAGTTCAAGAATCCATCCGGCAACGTCATCGAGGAAATATCTGTCGTGGGTGACTGCAATGACGGTTCCCTTGTATTGCTGCAAATGCGCCTCGAGCCACTGGATACTTTCTGTATCAAGGTGGTTGGTAGGCTCGTCGAGGAGCAGGACGTCAGGCTGGCGGAGCAGCAGTCGGCACAGGGCAACCCTTCTTCTCTCGCCTCCGCTGAGGGTGGCAATCTTCGCATCGGAAGGCGGGCACTGGAGTGCGTCCATGGCCCTCTCCAGCTTCGCGTCAATCTCCCATCCTCCGCAATGCTCTATCTTCTCGGTGAGCTCTCCCTGCCTCTCTATCAATGCGTTCATGGTGTCGTCGTCCATCGGTTCGCAGAACTTGAGATTGACCTCCTCGTATTCCTTGAGCAGGTCCATGACTTCCTGCACACCTTCCTGCACGACCTCTATCACTGTCTTGTCCGGGTCCATCTGGGGCTCCTGCTCCAGATAGCCTACAGTATATCCCGGAGCCCAGACCACTTCTCCCTGGTAGCTCTTCTCCACTCCTGCGATTATTTTCATCAACGTGGATTTTCCGGAGCCGTTCAGACCGATGATGCCTATCTTGGCCCCGTAAAAGAATGAGAGACAGATGTCCTTCAATATTACTCTGTTGCTTGACGGGAGGACCTTTCCCACCCGGTTCATCGAAAAGATGATCTTCTCGTCTGCCATAATGATTCTGTTTTATGTTGATTTACTTATAGTTCGAATGATGATTTCTCCGGAAGGATGCTCTCGAACGCGTCGCGGAGCTCCGTCATCACTTTCTCGTAATTGCGGATATGCACGCTGTCATTAATGCATACCAGCTTGTATTTCTGTTCGCGGATGGCCTTCACGGCCTGCCACGGCTTGACCATCAGCGGGAACATCTTCGTGTCCTTGTATGTATTGTAAGGCTCGAACCATGACCTGCATATCTGCCATGCCCTGAACAGTTCCTGAGTATAGTCTGACTCGTGCCTGAACTGGTGCGCTGACACTTCGAGAAGCTTGTCCCCTGCATAGTCCCATACCTCCTCGAAAGAGCTCTTGAGGTAAGGCTGGGCATTGTGCGGCACCACGAGGGTGATGAATTTGCCGTAGGCCGACAGCAGCCTTGTCAGGCGAGACTTGGAACCGTACTCGGGACTGAACCATTTATCCCTGTCCCTGCGGAGTATTTCCTTTTTGTCGAATCTCTCGTTGATGATTCTGATATTGTTTTCCAACAGTTTGGACCACAGGCTCATGCCGCTGTTGAAACGGAATGCGGCAATATCCTGCGGCAGCCCGTTCTCTGCGAAAAATCTTGTCGGAGGGGTAGGGGAGGTCAGGTAGAAGTCATCGTTGAAATATACGAATCTGTCCGAAATCCCCGGAATACGGTGCAGGTACAATTCGATTATCGAGGAATTGAAGGTAGGCAGGAAACGCTCCGGTATGTAATCCTTGTGCGAGATCAGTTTCAGCTTGGGGTTCGACGTGTCGAGCCATTCCGGTTTCTGCCCGCATGTGACGAAATACACGTTTCTCACCCACGGGGCGAATTTCTCGACGCCCCTGAACCAGTATTTGAGGAATCCGTAATCCCTGAACCTGGCTTCGGAATATTGGTTCTTGGAATTGTCGATTAGTCCCTTGGCCTTGGCGAAACTCTGTTTCCACTCAGGGTCGTTCATGTCGACCCACGTTACCACGAAATCAATATCCATATTCTCCTTTATTTGCATACCATTATTTTCTGAATGAGGTTGTCCGCAATCTCCATTCCGGAGGAACCGATACTGCCGAGATTGCTTATGGTCTTCTCAATGTCCCTGTCAATGATGCCGTCCGTCTCGCATACGCAGATTCCCTTGAGGGCCAGCACCGCGGACTGGATGGAACTGGACACTCCGGAGGCCACCTTCATGGCGCAGCCCACCTTGGCCCCGTCGCATACCATTCCGGTGATGTTTCCGACCATGTTCTTGATGGCTGCGCATATTTCAGGATATCTCCCGCCTTTCAGCCATACGAGACCGCAGGACGATCCGGTAGAGGCCACCACGCAACCGCACAGGGCGGAAAGCCTTCCGAGATATCCTTTTATGTGAATGGCAATCAAGTTGCTCAATATCAGTGCTCTGGCGAGGTCTTCGTCACTCGTGCCGTGCTTAAGGGCGAAGGCTATCACGGGCATGCTGACGGTGATTCCCTGGTTTCCGCTGCCGGAATTGCTCATGGCCGGCAGGGTGCATCCTGCCATCCTCGCGTCCGAGGCGGCCGCAGTCATGGCCATCGCGTAGGTCAGGAAATCATTTCCGAAGACTTCCTCCGTGTTGGACAATATCGTCTTCCCGACTTTCAGCCCGTAATCTCCCCGGAGACCTTCCTCCGCTAGGGCGAGGTTCAATGTCCTGTCCTCGAGAATGAATCTTATGTCCTCGAATGCGACATTTTCGGCAAATTCGCATATTTCCTTGACAGTCAGATGATAGTCGAGGGTGTCGCGCTCGTCTTCAGACTGGGCTCCCGTGTCGTGGTTTCCGTGCCTTGCACATTCTGTGGCTCCGTCCACTGAAGTCTCCACGATCCTGTCATGCATGTCCTCTATCACGGCACAGGCAGAATGTCCGCATGCCTCCACCGTCGCCTTCACGTAAAGCTTGTGGCAGGTCTTGGCAATGGAAATCCATACGTGTCCTTCATCCACGAGTTTCCTTGCAGCCGCCACGGCTTCGTCAGAAAGGTCCTTCAGTACCTCTAGCCCGTATGAGGCATTGCCGCAGGCAGCTCCCAATGCCGCTGCGATGCGGAGTCCTATCATTCCTGTCCCCGGGATGCCGACCCCCATTCCGTTCTTGAGAATGTTGCCGCTCACCTCCACCTCTATATGTAATGAACTGTCCTTGCGTATCCCGCAGTCAGGGCACCTGCCTTCCAGCAGTTCCGCAGCCTTGGCTACCGCAAGTGCCACGGCCACCGGTTCCGTACAACCGAGGGCAGGCTTCACTTCCCTGTGGATCAAACCTATGATTTCAGATTCTCTTGCTGTCATGCCAATGTGTCATTTTCCGTTGTTGAAATAGTCCATTATCGCCTTCATTAGCGCTGTCCTGTCGTTTTCGTCCCTGATGACCTCCACCGGGAATCCTATGCTGACCGAACGGTATCCGTCGCCTTCGTTGCAGATTCCTGCAGGTATTCCGGTGTTGGCATATCTCAGGAATGTCGTCGCCTTGTCCGAATCAGGAAGGAGACCGTCAGGAGTCTCGACGCAATATATCCTGTCATTTGGAATCTGGCAGAATCCGATAGGCCCGGTGAAATGGCCCATATCCATATTCTTTACGTGAACCGCGTTGACTTTGCCGCTGCGTTCCGCATAATTGGTGAGCCACCTGTAGCCCAGGACTTCTTTTGCAAATTTCTGTGCTTCAGCCTGATATGTGCTGTCAGGCTGCACCGGATAGACCCTGTCCCAGAGGTCTGTACCGATGTTGGAACCGGATACCAGGACATTGCCTCCGTTCCGGCAATATGACCTTACGGCCTTTCGGAGATTCTCCGGGAACACCCTGAACCTGTCGTTTCTCATGCCGAGCGATCCTGCCGGGGTCGTCACCTGCTTTCCGCATATTATGTCCGCCGTCCTGAACCTTCTCATGGCAATGCTGTCCGAGCTGAATGCCTCGGCGCTTGCCGAGCAGAATGCATGTCCGGCCTTCATGAGAGCCCTTCCGTGGATTTCCGGATAGTCGAAGGTGTTTCCTGCTATGAGTTTGCCGGCCTGGTCGGTGTAGGAAGCACCGAATCCGGGATTGTCATCGTCCGACCACTTCATGTCCCTGCGCCACTGGTACATTTCCCCGATTCTGTTTATTTCATGCATGTAGGCCACGCCTCCGTCAAGCCTGTCGTCGAATCCGGCATAGGCAGGGGTGTCGAACCATGCCGGAGGTGCCACCCTGTAGAAATTGTTAACCACGATGACAGGGCCGTCTTCAGGAATCCCGCCTTCAGGCACTCCGACGCTGAGGGTCTCGGAAGGGAAACTACGTCCTCCCTCGTTGAAAGCCACTACCTTGTAACTGTATATATGGCCGTTCCAGATGTTTGTCTCGATGCTCAGGCGGCCGTCCGCCTTGCGGGCAGGTTTTACTATGCGGCCGTTGTCGAAACCGCCGTCGTCCACTTTCGTGTAGAGAATATATCCGGTAGGGGAGGCGGTTGCCTCCAGTGTGTCAACGGTAGGTCTCCAGCTCAATACCGCTTTCCGTCCGTCCGTGGTGAGAGCCGAGAATGAGTTGACTGGCAGGGGCTGAACGGCATAATGGAATCCGTAGCGGCTGCTCAGGTATTTCAATATTCCCTTGTATATCGCCCTGCTCACAGTGAATCTGAAGTCAGGATCCAGACCGTATTTCATGTCCGCGAAGTTCTGGTGCGAGAGCAGTTCGAGGATCATGGCAGGCACGCCTCCGGTCCGGCATTCGCTGTAGGACCTGTTCCATAGCTGCCTTCTTCTCCACTCCGGGTTGAACTGAGCACGGATGTCCGACACTATCTGGCTCTGGACGTCGTCTGCCAGCACTCTCGCGGTCATCCTGTCCTCCCCGTCTGGAAGTTTGCGGCTCCCTTCGCATTTCAGGGTGTAGATGGCGAGTGTTCCGATAATGGAATCGTTCGGTGTGATTCCTGCATCTGTGTGGAATGCCAGCGCCATGTCCACCGGAATGCCCTTGCCGGGTTCCGAAGGATTGACCCTGGAGCCGCCGGACATCATTGACACCCATGCTCCCCTGTCGGCGTAATCGTTCGTATAGTCGTCCTCGTGCTTCCTGATGATGGTGGAATCCACACCGGCCCATTGCATCCAGTACAGGGCTCCCTCAGTGAAGCTCGGAAGTCCGGAAACTATCTCCGGAGTCTCGGCATCGCCTCTGGCAATTTTGCCCATTCCGCCTCCGAAACGTACTGCATCGGCTGTCACGACGGTTCCCGGCTTGTATTGCCTGCCTTCGGGTGTCCCGTTGTCGAGGGTCACGCAGCATCCTTTTTCCGGGGCGAACTCGAATGTCCCGAGATATATCCATGTACCTCCGCCCATCTTCTGGTTCACGATGTAACTGCTCGAACCTCCGAGATGATGAACGGTGTAATGTGCTGATTCAGAGCTGTTCGGCAATGTCTTCCAGGAAAGATAGACAGAGTATCTGCCCCGTTCGGCAATATCAGGAGTCCAAGTCACCGATGCATTTCCGCGGCGTTCCCTCGTGCATGCCGTCTTCCTGGCCGTACCGGAAATGAAAGGATTGTCATTGCCTGAATAGATTTCCTTGAAATCGGCGAATCCTGTGCCGGCATCGGTCCAGTTCCCTGTCTCTGCATATTCCCCGAGACGCCTTTGTTTTCCGCTCCTCACGAACGAGAATCCCGGATCGTTGTCACAGATGGATTCATTGGTCTGGGTGTCCCTTTCGCGCGGGGTCATGACATAGGCTCCTGCATTCTCAAGCATAGGCATGAGGAAAGGCAGGACATAGCTCTGGGTGTATATGTCCTCCACCGTGGTGTAAAGCGGGGCCCTCTGCCATTCCCATCTGTGGGTCTTCTGCTCGAAATATCTGCCATGGCTCTGCCATAGAGCTATGTATCTGTCTGAAAGGCCTTTATGGAAACGTTGCCCGTCCTCTTCCCGGATGAGAGGGGTCTTGTTCTGCTGCTTGGGGTCGGCTATTTTCCATCTGTTCGGATGCGGCTCCCCGTCATTGCCGGAAGGCTCGGACAAAATCTGAGTCACAGGAAGTCCGTCACAATAGATGGAACCGATCTTGTAATTCCTGCAGCCATCCGGGGCAAGTTCCTTCAATGTGTTCTTCAGCCAGGTGATGTCTTCTTTCTGCCATGGGATGTCCGCCAAGCCTGCATTGAAATAGAAATCCAGACTGCCGTTCCGGTTCTTGACGGATGTCAGTTTGAAGCTGTTCTTCACGGTGGTGCGCTCCTCCACAAGAGTGCTCAACGTGTCGCAAAGGCTTCTGTATGAGTCTGTAAGCCCGCTCTGCGCGGACAACTGCACGGTCAGGAGCAATGCGGCAATGCTCAATGTTTTCGAACCTGCTTTCATTGGTTTAGTCATCAGTTTTGTGTTGTCAGTATGCTGTTGTCATCAATCTTCCGCGAGTTCCGCGCGTCCGAAATACTCAGGCCTGTGGAAATCAGGTTTTTCCGTAAGTACCGGGGACCAGCTGAGGTAATGCGGATGTGCCGTCAGGTCCCCGCATTTGTAAATGTTCAGCCGAAGTTCCGCAGGAAGATTCTCTCCGTCAATACCTATGAGGCTGAACGGGATGAACATTCCGAGGCTCCATTCCTGCAGTTCGTCTCCTGTCTCGATCTGCTTGTGCGGGAATGTGGAGAATCTCCTGACAAGGGATGTCTGGTCGAGCGTGAAATGCTTGCAGTCCGTGCGGGAACTGCGTTTCGCGGCAAGCAGGGTCCCGATGCAGTTCAGCTCGAAATTGTAATATGTCCCGTCCGAAGGGTCTGAAATGAAAAACTCGCAGCAACTGTCCTCCCAGACACGTCCGTTGTCCTCGAGGGCTACAGCCCGGACTCCCGGCTCCTTGACATTGAACAGAATTCCGATGCCTTTGCCGCACCAGCCGATGCTGAAACGGCAGTCAGGTTTGTGCGGGAACTCTTCAGGCCAGCATACGCAGTCCACTGCGCCTTTTGTACCGTTTGAAAGCAGGCTTTCGAACTCCTCCAAGCCCTGGCACCCGGAGAGCCCTTCCACCTTGCGGATTTTCATTTGCTTTTCCATGACTGTCAATAATTTATAGGCTCTGCATGTCTGTGAGCCGTTTGTAATATCCGTTCAATGCCAACAATTCCTCATGCCTGCCCCTTTCCACGATGTGGCCTTCATGCATCACGATGATCTCGTCGGAATTCTTGATGGTGGAGAGCCTGTGGGCGATGGCGATGGTCGTCCTGGACCTCATCAGCCTGTCGAGGGCCTCCTGTACCAGTCTCTCGGATTCCGTGTCGAGAGAAGCCGTTGCCTCATCCAGAATGAGAATCGGAGGGTTCTTGAGAATTGCCCTTGCAATGCTCAGTCGCTGTCTCTGTCCGCCTGAAAGTTTCATTCCGCGGTCGCCGATATTGGTATTGTACCCTTCTTCCTTGGCCATGATAAAATCGTGCGCATTCGCTATCTTGGCCGCTGCCACCACGTCTTCCATCGTCGCGTTCTCCACTCCGAAGGCTATGTTGTTGAAAATCGTGTCATTGAACAAGATAGGCTCCTGGTTCACATTCCCCATCAGGCTTCTGAGATTCCTGATACCCATCTCCCGGATATCTGTTCCGTCAATCTTGACCGAGCCTTCCGTAACGTCATAGAATCTTGGCAGCAGGTCCACCAAGGTGGTCTTTCCGGCACCTGATTCTCCAACGATTGCAATAGTCTTTCCTTTCTTGACGGACAGGGAAACGTCATCCAGAACCTTCCTGCCTCCATCGTAAGTGAAGCTCACGTTCTCGAATCTTATCTCGTCGCTGAACTCCTTGATGTTCACCGGAGATGCAGGCTCCTTGATATTGCTTTCTGTCTTCAGGATCCTGTCCACCCTCTCCATTGATGCCATACCTTTCGGTATGCTGTAGCTTGCCTTGGAGAATTCCTTCAGAGGGTTGATGATGCTGTAGAGCATTACCATGTAGAACAGGAAAGTAGGCGCATCGAAGGTGGCCCTTTCGCTGAGAATCAATGTTCCGCCGAACCAGAGCACTATCATTATCAGGATCGTGCCGAGGAATTCGCTCATCGGATGAGCAAGGGCCTGTCTTGTGGCCACCCTGCCTGTCTTCTTCTTGACAGCCTCGGTAATGTCCCCGAACCTTCCCTGCATTTTTTCTTCGGCAACGAATGCCTTTATGACGCGCAAGCCACCGAGGGTTTCCTCCACCTGTGACATGGTGTCGCTCCAAAGGTTCTGTGCCTCAAGGGATTTCCTTTTCAGCTGGCGTCCTATGGCTCCCATCGCCCAGCCGAGGGCCGGGACCACGAGGATGGTGAACAGTGTGAGTTCCCAGCTCGTGAACAGGAGGGCCCCGAAATAGAAGATGATGAGTATCGGATCCTTGATGATCATGTCGAGGGTGCTCATTATCGAAGTCTCCACCTCGTTGATGTCTCCGCTCATGCGGGCGATGATGTCACCCTTGCGCTCCTGGGAGAAGAATCCGAGAGGAAGCGCGAGAATCTTGTCGTACAGTTCCCTTCTCATGTCCCTGACCACTCCGGTACGGATAGGAATCATCACGGCCGAGGAGCCGAAATAACATCCGGTCTTGAAGAATGTCATGATTCCGAGGGCAATACAGAGTATCAGCAATGTCATCGACGCCCCCTGGGACTGAATCAGGACGGTGACCCCGTAATATGCGTTGTTTATGAGAATCTCCTTGAACCCTGCCTCCGCACTGTCCCACGGCATGAATTCATACACAGTGGTGTTCATCTTGAACAATATCTGGAGCATCGGGATAATCAGGGAGAAAGAAAATATGTTCAGTATTGCCGAAAGCATGTTCAGCAGAACGGATCCGGCAAGGTAATGCCGGTAAGGTGTTACGTATTTCTTGAGTACGTGCCAGAATTCTCTCATTTTTCTACCGTTTACTTACAAATCTAATCATAATTCTTCAAAATCTCGTCAATCCAGTGGAACATCAGCCATATTCTGCGTTTCAGGACTTCCATGTCGAGACTCTCCACCGTGTCGTAAGGCTTGTTGTTGTTCATCGTGATTCCGGATGTGAACAATACCGCCGGGATTCCGTTTTCGAGAAACACCTTCTGGTCGCATACCCTGCGGTAAAACACCTCGCTGAAATCCTTGCTGCCGAAATAGTCGAATCCGAGCTCCAGCCGTGTTCCGTACCAGGAATTGCAGCACTGCAGCAGGTCTCCGCTGTGCCCGTGCTTCTGCTCTTTGCCGAGCATTATGATGAAATCTTTCCTTCCGGACTTGAGGGTGCTCATCGTGCCCCCTATCTGGTCGATGTTCACTACCATCGAGATTTTCTCCGGGGTAATTGTCTCACCGCTCACAGGGTCTGCCAGGCAGCCTTCCGAGATATTCCGCCAGAGTTCCCTTGAGCCTTTCATGCTGCTGCTCTTCGCGTCAAGTGCAGCGAAAATGACGTTCTTTCCGTATGCCTGGCCGAGGAAGCGCATAGAACTGAGCATTTCTGCAATACTGGTCATTGCCACGACTCCGGAAGCATTGCTGTCCGCGCCGGGATACAATACTCCGTTGAGGCTGCCGAGACCGTCATAGTGTGCGCAGACAATGACGTATGAATTATTCCTGGCATCCGACCTGCCGGGCAGCATCCCGATCACATTGCGTCCGAAAGGCTCGTAGAAATGGGTTGCATAGCTATTCCCGAGAGGTATCAGGCCACATTTCCTGAACCTTCTGATTATCCAGAAAGCGG
>SFNZ01000051.1 GCA_004552615.1 Bacteroidales bacterium
GGTTCATACAGAACCATGACCAAGGTTTTTCCTTTGCAGAGAAATGGATGATTGCCCTGTCTTTGATTCCGGAATAGATATCCGGCCATCGTACATCCGCCATATACTCTCTTTTAAGGAATCCGTTCAGGAGATTCCATTTGCATGGGAGTTCTTTCCATGTGTTTCTGAAGATTATATTCAGTATATCCTGATCAAGGAAGTGACACTGATATTGCTCATCAGTAATGATTTGCTTTGCTTTCCGGAAGACTTGATAAGACTTGAAGGCATCCACGTCTATCAACATCATCCCGGCATTGAAGTATTTTCCGCGCCCTCTTGAGTTATCTATTCCAATGTGTTCAGATGCAAATTGAATTTGCCAAGGAGTATCATTAACTGCGGCCAAAGGTGCTCCGGCCAAGTCGGCATCCAGAAGGTCACGGATATTTGCAGATACTATCATGTCCGGATCTAAATACAGGACTCTTTTCACCTCATCGCCGAGATAGTCTGCTAATTTCAGCCTGAAGAAAGTGGCTGTCGTATAGTATGATGATACCTGAAATGCCTTGAATTCTTTCTTATCAGGATTTATCCAGATTAAACAGTTTCCGTATTTTTCAAAGATACTCTCAATTCTTTTTGTGTTCGAAATTGAGATATTGTCCGACAACACATATACCACGAATTTCAAATCCGCGTTGTTCTCAAACAATGAAATCAGGCAGACTCCGAGGTGTTGGGCATAATTGTCATCTGCCGCCATCATCACTGTGTATATTGGCCTGTGGTTCAGCATCAAATCTACAGAATTATCTTCATCTCCTCTTATGCGAGTCCGGCTACTGCCCTTTCTTGCCGAAGAGGCGGGACCAGAAGCCGGGACGGGAGGCGGGGGCGAGGGAGTGGCTGGTGGCGCGGAGATATTCGTCGTAAGTCCAGCGGTGCATGACCATGTCGTAGATCACGCCCCAGTCGGGAAGGCCGCCGAGGTTGCGGTCGTCGATATAGAGGTCGGCCTTGATCTTGCGGGAGGCCCGGAAAGAGTCATCCTGCATGTCGTCCGGCTGGTTCGAATTGACGGCATGGAACTCGAGACCTCTCGCACGGCAGAAGTCTATCGCTTCCTGGAGCAGCCTCCCTTCGCGTGCTGTCCAGAGAATCAATATGTTATGCTCCGCCTGAAGCTTCTTGAGGGTATAAATGGCGAATGGTATTTCCTTACCGATAGAGGGATAACGGTGCTCAACTATGGTCCCGTCAAAATCTACTGCGATAATCATTTTATTTGTGTCAAGTTCCATGTTAATCTTCCAATACCTGGACCAGGTCAGGATGCACCAAGGCCTTCGCAACGGCGATGATGCCTTCAATCTCGATGACGAGCCTGCGGTCCCTTGCGCCCTTGACCTTGAGGAAAACTCCTTCGCGTCCTTCCATCGGACCGCCTGTCACGCGGACACGTGTTCCCCTGGTGAGGTTGAGTTCGCCAGGCTTGAAGTAGAGAAGTGTCTCGTCGTAGTCGGCTGTGACGGCAATGAACTGTCTCATCTGGTCGTCCGGGACGATGATCTTGCTGCCGCTTCTCATGTCCATCATGTACTGCATGAACGGGATGGAATCCTCGGATTTGAGCCTGCGCATTTCTGACGGAGTAGTATGTACGAACAAAAGGTTGTGGATGACGGGGGCAAGAATCTTTTTCCGTGGGTGTTTCGAGTCCCGGACATATTTCTTGGGGATGTAGTTTTCTATGCCCTGTTCATCGAGCAGGCGCTGGGCGATAAGTTCCCTTCTGTAGGTAACTCTCATCGCAAACCATATACTGTCTTCGTCGTTGTTCATTGGTTCATCTCGATAATATGTATTATCCGAGGGCTTGACTAACAATGCAACGCATTGAAAATCAATTCAATACAGCCTTCAAGGCTACAATACGCACTCAATGATGCCGTGGAATCTGAAAGATGGAAAAACTTGGAGCAGATACACAAACCTCATCATATCATATTGCAAGTGACAAAGTTAGAACTTATTTCATAATAAACAAAATGAATAATGGTTCATTTTGGCTCACAAACAACGAGGGGGAGGTCTTTTAGCACCTCCCCCTGTTAAATAGTTGACATTCTGCAATTTACGGAAATTTAAATTTTTTGAGGTTTTTTAATTTCTAATGAAATCTGTGTGACTCTGCCGGATTATAGCAGGGAAACTGAACTTTTCCGTAAAATGTGACGAAATAAACTGATATTTGGCAAAATTTCCGTATTTGTGGCAAAATCCGGCAGCCTTTTCCTGCTATTTATTGCTTCTGGACATGACGGAGAAACAGCTCGATGGTGTTTTCCATCAGGCATGTTATGGTCATCGGACCGACTCCGCCAGGCACAGGAGTGATGACGGAAGCTATAGGCTCGACTGCCTGGTAGTCCACGTCCCCGCAGAGTTTGCCGGTCTCAGGGTCTCGGTTCACTCCGACGTCGATGACAACGGCTCCCGGGGATACCATGTCGGCAGTGACGAAACGCGGCCTGCCGATGGCTACGACGAGTATCTCTGCTGACCTGGTCACTGACGGAAGGTCGACGGTGCGGCTGTGGCAGATGGTGACTGTGGCGTTCCTGTCAAGAAGGAGTTTTGCCACCGGGAGTCCGACTATCTGGCTGCGGCCGATGACGACGGCACGTTTGCCCTTGATCTCGACTCCGGCTTCATCGAGCATGCGGATGATGCCTTTCGGGGTGCAAGGGACGGTGCAAGGCTGTTTCTGCCACAATGCGGCAACGTTGAGAGGGTGGAAGCCGTCCACGTCCTTGTCCTTGGAGATGGCTGCGATGACTTTGTCCTCGGAGATGTGGTCCGGAAGAGGGAGCTGTACGAGGATGCCGTCTACGGAGTCGTCTTCGTTGAGTCCTGCGATGATGTCGAGGAGCTCGGCTTCGGTGATGTCTGCCGGCTTGAGGATGGTGGTGTTGCGTATGCCCACGACTTCAGAGGCTTTTGCCTTGCCCCTGACGTATGACTGGCTGGCAGGGTCCTCGCCGACGAGGATGACTACGAGGTGAGGGACTCGGCCGTAGAGGGCAGGAAATGTCTTTACCTGCTCAGCCATCGAGGCCTTGAGTTTGAGGGAAAGGTCTTTTCCGCTGATTATTGTTGACATTGAGTTGATTCTTTTTAAGGTTTATTACGTATTATCCGCAATTCATATAATGATGATCGTCTTCGTGAAAAACACCTGCCACCTAAAATTGGTCTCTGGAACCCGTGGTGGCATTTCCGGTGTCAAGTGTTTTGCACGAAGGGATAAAGTGCTGTAGGAGCTGCTCAGTTTCTTATTCATTCAGCGCCCAGTGGCCGATGTCGGTGCGGTGGAAGAGATTGTCACAATCGACTTTCTCCACGGCGGCGAGAGCCTTGGCATGGGCCTCGGCAAGTGTCGGAGCCTGGGCGAGCACCATCAGGACACGGCCTCCGGCGGTGACGAGGGAATGGCCCCTTCCGTCGAAGTCCTCGTGGAGGTCACCGTCCTGGAATTTCTTCAGGGACGTTCCCATGTGGTAAACCTTCACCGAAGGGTCCGAAAGCGCATTGGCCAATCCCTTGATTTCCACTCCCTTGGCGTATTTGCCGGGATAGCCCTTGGAGGCGAGTACGAAACCGATCGCGGCCCCGTCGGACCATTCGGCATCCGGAATAGGAAGGTCTGAGGCTACCGCCCAGAAAATCTCGAAAATGTCGGATTTCAGGCAAGGCAGCACGACTTCCGTCTCAGGATCCCCGAAACGGCAGTTGAACTCAATCACCTTGATGCCGTCGGCGGTCTTCATCAGGCCTCCGTAGAGAACTCCGCGGAAAGGTGTCCCCTCGGCCACCATTGCGGCAGCCACCGGCTTCATTATATGTTCGAGAGCGTATGTCTTGTCCTCTCCGGTGATGAACGGAAGCGGGGTATATGCTCCCATTCCGCCGGTGTTCGGTCCTTCGTCCCCGTCGTATGCCCTTTTGTGGTCCTGGGCGAGAACCATCGGCTGGACATCCGTTCCGTTCACGAAGCACAGGAGCGAGAACTCAGGTCCTGAAAGGAATTCCTCGACGACCACCCGTCCGTGGCCGAAACGGTCATCCAGAAGCATGTCCCTGAGGGCATTGTCTGCCTGCTCGAGGTTCTCTGCTACCACCACGCCTTTTCCGGCAGCGAGTCCGTCGTATTTGAGGACTGTCGGGAAAGATCCGGATTTCACATATTCCAGGGCCTCCTGGTAATCCGAGAAAGTGCGGTATGCTGCAGTAGGCACGTCATATTTGGCCATCAGGGCCTTGGCGAAATCCTTGCTGGACTCGATGCGTGCCGCAGCCCTCGACGGGCCGAATATCCTGAGTCCCCGGGAGGTGAACTCGTCCGCGATTCCTGCGGCAAGCGACACCTCGGGACCCACAACGGTGAGGTCGATTCCCCTGCTTTCGGCGAAATCGGCCAGTTCGTCCACCTGGGTATCCTCGAGATGGACGCATTCGGCCTGGAGGGATATTCCGGCATTGCCGGGAGCGCAGAAAATCTTCTCCACCCTCGGGGAACGCGAGAGGGCATCCACGATGGCATGCTCACGTCCGCCTCCTCCGATGACGAGGACCTTGGCCCTGCGCGGGATTGTTGTCGTGCTCATCTGATATCAGTGTTTGAAATGTCTCTCACCGGTGAAGAGCATGGTGATGCCTTTCTCGTCGGCGAGTTTGATGGAATCCTCGTCACGGATGCTGCCGCCCGGCTGGACAATGGCCTTGATGCCGTACTCTGCAGCGAGGGCAACCACGTCGTTGAACGGGAAGAATCCGTCTGATGCGAGGACGAGTCCCTCTGCATTGATATCCTTTCCGGCCTCTTTCAATGTGGCTGCAGCCTGCTTGAGGGCGATTTCAGCGGAGCCTACACGGTTCATCTGTCCTGCACCCACGCCGTAGGTCATGCCGTCCTTGGCTACGACGATTGCATTGGATTTCACATGCTTTACAATCTTCCAGGCGAATTCCATGTCGGCTATCTGGGCCTCGGTTGGCTTCACCGCGGTCACGCACTGCTCTGCGGAAACCGGCTTGATGTTGCTGTCGCGGTCCTGGACAAGCATTCCGCCGTTCATGCTGACATACTGTTTGCGTACTTTGTCGTCTTTCGACATGTCCACTTTCAGGACACGGAGATTCTTCTTGGTGCAGAGGAGTTCGAGTGCGTCCGGAGCGAATGAAGGAGCCATCACAATCTCGAGGAATATCGGCTTGAGCATCTGTGCTGTCTCGAGGTCGATTTCCCTGTTGGCTGCGACAATGCCGCCGAAGATGCTGGTCTTGTCAGCCTCGTAGGCCTTCTTCCAGGCCTCTGCAATGGTCTTGCCCGTGGCGCTGCCGCAAGGGTTCATGTGCTTGACGCCTACGCAGAACGGCTCGTCGAACTCGCGGGCGATGTTCAATGTCGCATTGGCATCCTGTATATTGTTGTATGACAATTCCTTGCCGTTGAGCTGCTCGGCGGTGGCGAGTGAGAATGGCTCCACGTCGGCGCTGCTGTAGAATTTGGCCTGCTGGTGAGGGTTCTCGCCGTAACGGAGTTCCTGCTTCAGGTCATATTCGAGGAAGAGTTTCTCGTTCAGTCCGGCCTGGGCGCGCATGTAGGTGGCAATGGCCATGTCATATTCTGCGGTATGGGTATAGGCCTTGGCGGAAAGCTTGAGACGGGTCTCACGGGTGGTATTGCCGGTGGCCTCGATTTCCGAAAGAATGGTGGCGTAGTCCTCAGGGTTGCAGACCACTGTCACTGACTCCCAGTTCTTGGCCGAGCTGCGGAGCATGGACGGGCCGCCTATGTCGATGTGCTCGACTGCATCTTCCATCGTTACGTCCGGCTTGGCGATGGTCTCGCGGAACGGATAGAGGTTCACGCATACGAGGTCGATTGTCTCTATTCCATTGTCCTCCAATGCTTTCATGTGTTCAGGGATATCCCTGCGGGCGAGGAGTGCACCGTGGATTTTCGGATGGAGGGTCTTGACCCTGCCGTCACAGATTTCAGGGAAACCGGTAACGTCGCTGACGCTTGTCACAGGGATGCCGGCCTCGCGGAGAAGTTTCATGGTGCCGCTTGTGGAAAGGATTTCCCATCCGAATGCGGCGAGACCTTTGGCGAATTCTACCACGCCGGTCTTATCGCTTACGCTAATCAATGCTTTCATGTCGTTGAAGTTTTATGTTTATGTTAAAGGAGGGCGATGTCCACGCCCGGGACGTCTGTAACACAGCCGATTATGGAAGCCTTGTCGCCATAGCCGGCCAGGATGTCGATTGCTTTCCGGGCCTCGGACCTGTCCATTGCGAGGACCATGCCGACTCCCATGTTGTAGATGTTGAACATCTCGCGGTGGCTGATGTTGCCGTGTTTCTCGAGGAAACGGAAGATCGGAAGAATCTCCCATGTACCTTCGTCCACGTGGATGCCCTGTCCCTCGCGGAGGATGCGCGGGATGTTCTCGTCGAAACCGCCTCCGGTGATATGGGCGACTCCGTGGACGTCACAGTTGCGGATGACGTCGAGGACCTGCTTCACATAGATCCTGGTCGGGGTGAGGGCGACTTCCCCGAGAGGCTTGTCCCCGAGTTCCGGATATACCTTGTGGAGGTCGAGTCCCGCGTCGGAGAATATCTTGCGGACAAGGCTGAAACCGTTGGAATGTACTCCCGTGGAGGCGATTCCCACGAGCACGTCGCCGGCCTTGACCTTGGTTCCGTCGATGAGTTTGGACTTCTCGACCACTCCTGTGGTGTAGCCCGCGATGTCATATTCCCCGTCTCCGTACATTCCCGGCATTTCGGCGGTCTCGCCGCCAATGAGGGCGCAACCGGCCTGGCGGCATCCCTCTGCGACTCCGGCCACGATGGCCTCGACCTTGGACGGGATGTTCTTGCCGACAGCCACATAGTCGAGGAAGAACAGCGGTTCGGCACCCTGTGCGAGGACGTCGTTCACGCACATTGCGACAGCATCAATTCCGATGGTGTCATGCTTGTCCATTGCAAATGCAAGTTTCAGTTTCGTTCCGACACCGTCGGTTCCGCTCACGAGGACCGGCTCCTTGATGTTCAATGCCGAGAGGTCGAACATGCCTCCGAACGAGCCGATGTTGCCCATCACCCCCGTGCGGGATGTGGAGGCTACGTGTTTCTTGATACGGCGGACGACGTCGTATCCGGCTTCGAGGCTTACGCCTGCTTTCTCATAATCTACTGCCATATAACGATAATTTTAGAATTTTCCTTCTTTGTTGGCATCCTCGATGCTCGAGTAGAGCGCCGTAGGATATTTGCCCGAGAAGCAGGCGAGGCATAGGTCGCTGCGCCGCCCGGCTTCGTATAGCGCATCCTCGGAGAGGAATGCAAGTGTGTCTGCTTCAATGGCTTCACAAGCCTGTTCGAGGGTCCTGCTGGAACAGAGGAGTTCCTCGTACGTGGATATGTCCACTCCGTAGAAGCATGGGGATTTGATCATCGGGCTGGCAATCCTGACGTGTACCTGGACGGCGCCTGCCTCGCGGAGCATCCTGACGATTCTCCTGGATGTGGTTCCGCGGACTATGGAGTCGTCTATGAGCACTACTCTCTTGCCCTCGACGATGCTGCGGACAGGGGAAAGTTTCATCTTGACGCCCTTGTCACGCATTTCCTGCGAAGGCTGGATGAAGGTCCTGCCGATGTATTTGTTCTTGATGAGGCCCATTTCGTAAGGCAGGCCCGATGCCTCGGAGTAACCCATTGCAGCACTGAGACTTGAGTCGGGCACTCCGACCACGATGTCGGCTTCTGCAGGAGATTCCTTGAAGAGGAGCTTGCCGGACTCCTTGCGGAAGGTGTGGACGTTCATGTTCTCGATGTCGCTGTCCGGACGCGAGAAATATATGTATTCCATGGCGCACATGGCGTGGCGCTGGTATTCGGAATATCTGCGGCAACGCAGGCCGTGGTGGTCGATGGTGACTATCTCGCCCGGCTCTATGTCCCTGAGGAATTCCGCACCGATGACGCTGAATGCGCAAGTTTCGCTGCTGACCACGTATCCGTCCCCGAGTTTTCCGAGGGAGAGCGGCCTGAGGCCGTATTTGTCACGGCAGGCATAGATGCGGTTCTGGGTCATTATGACGAAGGCGAATGCTCCCTCTATCATATTGAGGGCCTCCATTATCGGGAAGATGCGCGGGCTCTTGCGCTCGAGCGGGTCTTTCTTGATGAGGTGGGCCAATATCTCGCTGTCCGAGGTGGACTGGAAGAGGCTGCCCCTGTCCTCGAGATATTTGCGGAGCTGGACGGAATTGACGAGGTTGCCGTTGTGGGCAAGGGCGAAATCCCCGGAATTGTGCCGGAAGAGGAACGGCTGGACGTTTTCGATGCCGCCGCCTCCGGTGGTGGAATATCTTACGTGGCCGATGGCCATGCTGCCCTTGAGGGTGGAGAGGTTGTCATTGTTGAATACCTCGGTGACGAGGCCCTGCCCCTTGACACGGCGGAGCTGTCCTTCGTCATTGACCGATACGATTCCGCAGCCCTCCTGACCTCTGTGTTGGAGGGAATGCAGACCGTAATATGTCAGTTCCGCGGCATTGGGCACGCCCCAGACGCCGAAGACTCCGCATTCCTCGTGAATTTCCCTGTTCATAAGTCTGTTACTTGTTTAAGTCGTTCATATACAGTCTTGTATGCAAGTCCCACCTTGCCGTTGTCATGACGGAATCGGTCCTTGTCGAGGCGCGTTCCTGTCTCGGTATCCCAGAATCTGGCACTGTCCGGGGTGATGTCGTCGGCCACCACGAGGCTTCCGTCCGGCAGGCGGCCGAATTCTATCTTGAAGTCAACGAGGGTGATTCCTGCACTCTTGAAAACAGGGACGAGGATGTCGTTGACCTTCTTGGTGACGGCGTAAATCTCGTCGAGTTCCTCCCTTGAGGCGAGGCCGAGGGCGATGGCGTGGTAGTCGTTGATGATAGGGTCACCGAGTTCCTCGGACTTGTAGCAGAGGTCGAATATCGTGGCTTTCGGGACCAGTCCTTCCTGAAGTCCGAGGCGCTGGGCCATTGATCCGGCAATGACGTTCCTGACAATGACTTCCATCGGGATGACATCGACCTTGCGGCAGAGCTGCTCTGTTTCGGAGACCTGCTGGATGAAATGGACAGGGACTCCCCCGCGGATCAGATGGCGGAAGATCATGCAGGATATGTTGTTGCAGTACAGGCCTTTGTCCTTGATGACGGCCTTCTTTATCTTGTAGTACGCCGTGATGTCGTCGGTAAAATGCACCAGTACCTTGTCCGGCTCGTCAGTCCCGAAGATCTTGATGGAAACTCCGTCGTGAATGATGTCCCTTTTTTCCATATTGCGGATGATTATTCAATATTTGCGGATGCCGGTTCACCGGTGAAATATCTTACCGCATTGTCGAAGAGAGGCTGCTCCATGTCTGCGGCGATGTTCTTGAACAGGTTGTTCTCGTATCGCTCGGAGTGGCCCATCTTGCCGAGTATCTGTCCGTTGCGGCTGATGATGCCCTCTATCGCGTAGTAGGAGCCGTTCGGGTTGTCCGGAGAGGCCATTGTCACAGCGTAGTCCACAGGGTCGGCATACTGGAATGCCACCTGGCCGTTCTCGAAGAGTTCCCTGGCAAGCTCGGCGCTTACCACGAATTTT
This sequence comes from Bacteroidales bacterium, assembly GCA_004552615.1. GTDB lineage: Bacteria > Bacteroidota > Bacteroidia > Bacteroidales > UBA932 > Cryptobacteroides. Next base: position 9,712 of record SFNZ01000051.1, read on the forward strand.
CCTTCTCCGTGGCTGACAGGGATGGCGAATGTGTCACCGATGTTCATTCCTGCAAGCCAAGGCGAGTTCACGGTGGCGAGACGGGTGTAGGCCATCTGGGAGATGTGGCGGTTGATGTCGTTGCGGAACAATGTCGGGGAGTCCTTGGTGACGCATCCGAGATGTCCGTAAGGAAGGAGGCCGGACTTGACGAGGGCCTGGAATCCGTTGCAGATGCCGAGAATCAGTCCGCCGCGGGCGATGAGAGCCTCGATGGCCTCGGCAATATCCTTGTTGTTCAATACGTTGGCAATGAATTTGCCGCTTCCGTCAGGCTCGTCTCCGGCAGAGAATCCTCCGCAGAATGCGAGTATGTGGCATTCGTCGATATTCTTCTTCATCTCGGCGATGGAGTCGAAGATGTCCTGCTCCGTGAGATTGCGGAAAACGCCCATCCTGACGTCGGCTCCGGCCTTTCGGAATGCCTTGGCGGTGTCGTAGTCGCAGTTGGTTCCCGGGAATACCGGGAGGAATGCTACAGGCCGGGCTACCTTTTCACCCTTGTATTTGAGGTCTGCTTTCCTGGCCTTGAACGGCTTGAGGCCTTCAGCACCTTTCGGGAGAAGGCGTTTCATGTCAGGCTTGCTCGTGGCAGGATATACTCTTTCGTATCCCGTGAATGCGCTGTCAACGAGCTCTGACATAGGGATGTTGTGGCCGTTGATGCGGAGTGCGTCATTGTTCCCGGCGGTGACGGTTCCTATGAGTTTGGCATTTTCGAATTCGAGTCCGTTCTCAGCCTCGACGAGGATGGAGCCGTAGCTGTAGTCGAAGAGTTCGCTGTCGGTGAGGTTGACATCCACTCCGAAGGAATTGCCGAATGACATCTTGCAAATCGCCTCTGCGACGCCTCCGAAGCCTATTGCCCAGCCTGAGACGATGTTGCCGGCCTCGATCTGCTCCGTGACGAACGCCCAGTTTTTCTTCAGCTGGGCCACGTCAGGCATCCTGTCGGCGAGAGGTATATGCTTTATGAGGTAGAGTTTGTTGCCCTCCCATTTGAGTTCAGGGGAAATGACTTTCTTCGCATCTACCGTGGTGATACCGAATGAGATAAGTGTCGGAGGGACATTGATGTGCTCGAAGGTTCCGCTCATGGAGTCCTTTCCGCCGATGGAAGGGAGACCAAGTTCGAGCTGCATCTTGAGCGAGCCGAGGAGGGCCGCCATAGGCTTGCCCCAGACTTTCGGGTCGTGGGTCATTCTCTCGAAATATTCCTGGCAGGAGAATCTCATTTTCTCATAATGTCCGCCGGCTGCAACGACCTTGGCGCAGGCCTCGACCATCGAATATGCGGCTCCGTGATACGGGCTCCAGGAGCTGATGAACGGATTGAATCCGAATGCCATCATGCTGGCGGTATCGGTGTATCCGTCGGCAGGGAGTTTCTGCACGGAGACCTGGGTCTCGGTCAGCTGGAGTTCTCCGCCGTAAGGCATGAGGACGGTGGAGCGTCCGATGGTGGAGTCGAACATCTCGATGAGGCCCTTCTGGCTGATGACGTTAGGGTCTTTGAGATTGTCCTTTAGTTTGTCTTTCAGGGACTCGCCTTCCGGAACGCGGCGGAACGGGTCGACGTCCTCAACCGCCCCGATGAGGGCTTTGGAATAATGTTTCGCTCCGGCGCTGTCGATGAATTTCCTCTGGAGGTCAACGACGAGGCTGCCGCCGTTGAACATTCTCATGCGCTGTGTATCAGTAACATCCGCCACGTGGGTCACTTCCACGTTTTCGCTGTGGCAATATTCCTTGAATTCTTCTTCGTCGGCTGCTGCGACCACGACTGCCATTCGCTCCTGGGACTCGCTGATGGCGAGCTCGGTGGAGTTGAGTCCGCTGTATTTCACCGGAACCCTGTCGAGATAGATGTCGAGTCCGTCCGTGAGCTCGCCTATGGCCACGCTCACTCCGCCTGCCCCGAAGTCATTGGATTTCTTGATGAGGCGGGTCACCTCGGCACGGCGGAAGAGGCGCTGGAGTTTGCGCTCCTCAGGTGCATTTCCTTTCTGTACCTCGCTTCCGCAGGTCTCGAGGGATTCCTCAGTATGTTCCTTGGACGAGCCTGTGGCTCCTCCGATTCCGTCACGTCCGGTGCGGCCTCCGAGCAGGAGAACGACGTCTCCCGGTGCAGGTGACTCGCGGCGTACCTTGTCAGCCCTGACGGCTCCGACCACAGCTCCCACTTCGAGGCGCTTGGCCGTGTATCCATCGTGATATATTTCGCGCACGTGTGTGGTGGCGAGGCCTATCTGGTTGCCGTAGCTGGAGTATCCGTGTGCGGCCTTGCGGGAGATGACGCGCTGCGGCAATTTTCCAGGAAGTGTCTCTGCCACAGGCTTGTAGATATCGCCTGCTCCGGTCACGCGCATGGCCTGGTAGACGTATGAGCGTCCGGAAAGAGGGTCACGGATGGCTCCTCCGAGGCAGGTTGCGGCGCCTCCGAACGGCTCGATCTCGGTAGGATGGTTGTGGGTCTCGTTCTTGAACATGAGCAGCCATTTCTCGAGGGTGCCGTCCACGTCCACGTCCACATAGATGCTGCAGGCGTTGTTCTCCTCGCTGACTTCCATGTCGTCGAGCTTTCCAATCTTGCGGAGATAGCGTCCTCCGATAGTGGCCATATCCATGAGGTTAAGGCCCTTATGCTCCCTGCCGAGCTCGCTGCGGAGCTTTAGGTAGAGCTTGAGGGTCCCGTCGATTTCTTCCTTGGCGAATGATTCCTCCACTCCGTATTCCTCAAGTTCGGTGGTGAAGGTGGTGTGACGGCAATGGTCGCTCCAGTACGTATCGAGGATGCGGAGTTCGGTCTCGTTCGGGTCGCGTCCCTCGGCGGTGAAATATTTCACCACTTCCCTGAGGTCGTCGGCATTCATTGCAAGTCCCATCCTGCGGCAATACGGCTCGAATTCCTCTTCCTTCATTGCGGTAAACCCTTCGAGGACCGGAACCGGCTTGACTGCGGCCTGCTCGGTGTCGGAGAGTTTGCTGAGGTCCTTCTCGCGGGACTCCACTGCATTGATATAGTAATGCTTGATTCTCGCGATGGTGTCATCGTCGGTATCCGGGTGAATCCGAAGAGGTCATAGACGTTCAGGAGCCTGAGGTTCTTGAGGTCTATCTGGAGGTTCTCGTTAAGTTCGGCCTTGAGGCTTGCTGCCTCCACCTGGAATTCAGGATATTTCTCGACAAAGATACGATAGTTGGTTGCCATCACTCGTTATGTTTTTAATTTTCAAATGTTTCTGTTGTTCGGGTAAAATCTTCCGTACCACCTGGAGTCGAACTCCTCCGCGGTCATCGGGATGTATGTCAGATGTGCCATCTTGCGCTTCGGGCGGGATTCGGTCTTGCCGTAGATATGTGCGTATATGCCTTCTCCGGCGGCTCCGGACCAGGCGTTGTCCCGCTTCGCGATGTTGGTAATGCTGCCCTGCGCCTCCTTCACGATTTTCCAGGCCTCGTCGAGGTCCTGCCCGAGTATGTTCTTCATCACTGTCGGGGCCTTGAGGCGCGGGGTGACGAGAGGTTTGTCGAGGAGGAAATGACAGAGCTCGGCATATTGCGAGGTGGTGCATCCTTCTATGGTGTAATGTCCGCTGTTGTGCGGGCGCGGGGCCATCTCGTTGAATACAAATGTATTGCCTTTTATGAAGAGTTCGATTGCCAGTATTCCCCTGTATCCGCAGGAGTCCATGAATGCGGTGCAGGCGGAAATGATTTCCCTGCCTGGAGGGGTGAGGTTTTCGTCAGCAATGCTTCCGTCAGGAGCCGTGCCTTCGTATATTCCCGGTGCGGGAACGATGCAGAGGTCGAGGATTCCGTCCTTGTGGATGTTGCGCCCTATCGGGAAATGTATGGTGTCGTGTCCGTCGCGGACCAGTATGAGGCTGCATTCGTAGTCGAAAGGGACGAAGGCCTCGAGGATGCAAGGGACGTGGAGCAATGCTGATGCCTGTTCAATGTCTTTTTCGGTGCGTATCACTGCCTGTCCGTGACCGTCGTAACCGAGCCTGCGGGTCTTGAGGACGCAAGGCATCCCGATGGTGGAGACTGCGGCACGAAGCTCTTCAAGTCGTTCTGCATCAGTCATTTCCACTGGAACTTCCGCGCAGTCTTCATCAGCCGAGCAGGCTGGAAGAGGGATGTATTGCGGAACGGGGAGGCCGTGCCTGGCGGCATTGTTCTTCTCCCTGAGGCGGTCCTGTGAGTCGAAGAGGGGGGCGATGCCCTGCCTGATGTCGTATTTGCCTTCAAGGTGGCGCAAGATGTCTCCTGGGACGTTTTCGAATTCGTATGTGAGCACGTCGGTGGCGTCGCCGAGTCTTTCGAGGGCCTCCAGGTCGTCATAACGGGCTACTATATGGTGATCGGCCTCAGCGAATGCAGGAGCGTCCGGGGCCGGGTCGAGGGCATATACGACCGCACCTTGGCGGTGAGCCTCCTCTGCGATCATAAGACCGAGCTGCCCGCCGCCGATTATTCCGATTTTCTTTGTCATGGTGTTGAAGTCTTCCGGTGATGATTGAGATTAGATTTCAGCTGCAAGAACCGAATCTGTCTGGTCCTGCCGGAATTTTTCCAGTCGTTGCGCTATCCCGCTGTCCTGGAGGGCCAGTATCGAGGCGGCTATGAGGGCCGCGTTCTTGGCTCCGTTGATGGCTACCGTGGCTACAGGCACGCCGCCTGGCATTTGTACTATGGAGAGGAGGGAATCAAGTCCGTTCAGTGCGCGTGACTTTACAGGGACCCCGATGACCGGAAGGGTCGTCATGGCTGCAACCATGCCCGGCAGATGGGCCGCTCCTCCTGCTCCCGCAATGATGACGGAGAGTCCCCTGTCTTTTGCGGTCCTGGCGTATTCGTACATGAGATCTGGTGTCCTGTGCGCGCTGACTACCTTTTTCTCGAAAGGTATCCCGAGAAGTTCAAGCATCTGCTCGGCTCCGGACATGACTTCGTAGTCGCTGGTGGAGCCCATTATAATTCCAACCTTCATAGTTTCAGAAATTTTCTGGAATCAAAACATTGAAAACATCTGCAAATATACTCTTTATTCGTCGCATTTTCAATGCCATGAAGGATATTATTTAATGAAAAACATTTTAGGGAAATGTATAAGAATACGAAAAAGCCCCGGAGCGGTGCTCCGGAGCTTTCAGTGCGGACGGTGAGACTCGAACTCACACAGGCCAACGCCCACTACCCCCTCAAAGTAGCGTGTCTACCATTTCACCACGTCCGCAAATCACGTGAGGTAGATGTTTTCCTCATTCGGGACTGCAAATATACGCAGTAAATTCTGAATTGCAAAATTTTTCTGAGAAATTTTATCAGATTTATGGCAAAAATATAGTGCAATATTGTATTTCTCGGTGATAATCACTAATTTTGCAGCTGCTATCTACGAGTTGGATGGCACAGGCGATTTTATTAATTTATTAAAACAGATTCACAATGGCTGTTAAAATCAGACTCCAGCGCCACGGAAAGAAGAATTTTGCATTCTTCCACATTGTAGTGGCAGACGCACGCGCACCACGCGACGGTCGTTACATCGAGCAGCTCGGCTCTTACAACCCGAACACCAACCCTGCAACCATCGTTCTCAACGGAGAGCGAGCACTTGCATGGCTGAAAGTCGGTGCAGAGCCAACACTTGTTGCCCGCCGCATCCTCTCTTACGAGGGTGTCCTCCTCAGGAAGCATCTTGACGGCGGTGTTGCCAAAGGTGCACTCACCCAGGAGCAGGCTGACAAGAAGTTCGCTGACTGGAAAGCTCAGAGAGACGCCAAGATCGAGGCCAAGAAGCAGGGCCTGAGCAAGGCTGCAGCCGACAAGGCCAAGGCAGCTATCGAGGCAGAGGCCAAAGTAAACGAGGCAAGGGCTGAGGCTCTCGCCAAGAAGAAGGCCGAGGCTGAGGAAGCTGCAAGGAAGGCAGCAGAAGAGGCAGCTGCAGCAAAGGCTGCTGAAGAGGCTGCCGCAGCAGAAGCTCCTGCAGAGGCTTAATCTCGATGAAGCCGTGTCCGGGGAGATGGATATGATTCAGATTGCCAGGATTCTGAAATCCAACGGCACTGATGGTGAGGTCCTTATGGGCTTCCGCGGTATCCTTCCCGGGGACATTGATGCTGAGGAACCGGTGTTCATTCGCATGGACGGACTGCCGGTTCCTTTTTTCATGGAATCATTCAAGGTCAGGGGCAGCGACAAGGCCCTGGTGCATTTCTACGGGGTGGACTCCCTGGAGGATGCCGAAGAAATCGCCGGCAAAGATGTATTCGCCGACGCCTCCGAATATGAGGACGAGGAGGAAGATGACCTTTCAGCCATAGAGGGCTGGACATTGCTCCACGAGGACGGGCGCGAGGCGGGGATCATCAGCGGATTCGAGGACATCCCGGGCAATCCTTGCCTGTACGTGGAAACGCCTGACGGACAGGCCATGATTCCGTTCCACGAAGATCTGGTCCTGTCCGTCGACAGTGAAAACCGCAGGATCAGCATGACGATTCCTGACGGTTTATTATAATTCCATTATTGGGCTTACGCCTGTTTTATCGGGCTTCCGCCTGCATCATTGCGGAGGCTTTCACATCCGCATAGAAGGCAGCTTGCGAGGTCTCCATATAAGGTATCAGCCACAGAAATCCTATTCCAAGTGTCAGCACAGACAGGATTCCCCATCCTATGAAACTCAGATAGAGGTAGAACAAATCGAATTTGTGCCCCTTCATGAGCCTCATGCTCTCGTTGATGGCCTGGTTGGCGGACATCTCGGGATGTTCCACGAGGATGTATGGGGTCATTGCGTAGGAGAATGCCTTGATGATGCCCGGAATGATGAAGAGCATGGTCCAGAGGAATTCAAATATGCCCATCAGGATCAGTCCCCATACGAGATGAGGCCAGTTTCCGAATCCGAGGGACAGGGAATTGTTCAGAATCCTGTCATCTCCGGTCTCATGCAGCAGCCTGAATGCATTTTGCATACCCACTGCAAAAGGGTACAGCACAAGCAGATACACAAGGGAGGAACCATAGCCCAATGCCGCAGGAAGAGGCATTCCGAACTGTTCGACAAGACTCGGCCCCATAACTAAATATGAGGCAATCATGAAAACCACAACGGCGACCAGCGCCTGTGCCCAATTCCCCGAGAGGGATTTCAGAGCTGAATTTTTATAATCCTGATTAATCATATATCGGTTGCTTTATCCTTCGAGGTCCACGCTGACGACCATTCCGTCTATGCAGCAGTAGAGAGGGACGTCATCCACATTGGAGAGGATGCTGAACTCGAGATAGTCGAAGTCCCCGAGTTTGGTCAGGTCGAAGCGTTTCCAGCTGTCTATCATATTGAGTCCTGAATCGGTGTATTCAGCAAGCATGATTTCCACGTTTGCGGAAGGATAGCCGTTGAGAACCGATGTGATGACCAGCTTCATGTAGTCTCCCGGCTGGAAGGCGCGGCAGCTGCCGTATCCGTATTTTACGGCATTGGCCACAAGGTTCGTATTGCATACGCTGACGAGCTGCGGACGGCATGAGCCGTAGGCCGTATGAGGGAATGTCACACAGTGCTCAGGCATGTTGCCAGGGTTGTAGCGGAAGATGGCGAAGCCTTTGGAATTGTCCGCGCCGGTAGTGTCGGCAACTGTGGCATAAGTAGACCTGTAGATGCCCTTGGCAAGATGTCCTTCCTCGACCAGTGTGTCCCTGAGCAGGGAAAGCATGAAACCGCCCTTGAAATCGGACACGTCCTCGATATCCTCGGCAGCCCTCTTGCCGTGGAAGATAAGTGTCTGGCCTGCAGAGCTCTGGATGAAGTCTCCCTTGAAATAGAGGCTGTCGCTGGTATAGTTGGACAAATAGTCGGACTCAAACGGGAAATAGTCATTGTAGGATGACTTGAAACTGCCGTTGTTCATGCAGGAAACGGCGACAAGCGCGGCCGAAACGGCGCTGATGACAGTGGAAATTTTCATTTTCAATCTAATAATATTATTGTATGACCTATGCGGCGGTCTTCAATGCCGCCACTCATACAACCGAAATGCAATATTACGGAATTCTTGCATGGTTTCAAACAAAAATCATTATAATTCACTCGCTTCTTCGCCCGGATTCCCGAACAGCAGGCCACTCAGCGAGAG
>SFNZ01000128.1 GCA_004552615.1 Bacteroidales bacterium
CTAAATCCCTTTCCACGGGCAAGGGACTTACCCTCGGCCTTTCGGCCTCAAAAGCAGTTGTTTCGCTCTGCGAAACTTAAGTTACATCATATATTTACATCATACAAAAATAAAAGCAATTTTCAGATTTTCCTACTATAATACGGAAACGATTTATTAACTTTGAAATTCCAATCACACAGAACTATGGTAGGCCCGTCCGGTTTCTTCGTCGAGGACAATATGGATCCGTTCTTTGCCGGCTCGGATACAATGGAACTGCTCCATGAATCCGAGGCGGGGTTCAATGTGCTTTACAAGGTCCGTAAAGGCGGCCGCTTCTTCGTCTACAAGGCATTGAAAAAGAATCTTGTCGGAGTACGGATGTATGAGGACTTGCTGAAGAAGGATTTCGACATCGGCTTCTCGATGCAGCATCCCAATATCTGCCAGTACTATGGATACATAAATGCTCCAGGAATAGGGAATTGTATTGTCATGGAGTGGGTTGACGGCATCACTCTTCAGGAATTCCTTCAGTCCCCTGGCAGGAGGAAGGCAAGTTCTTCAGTGGCTGACAGGATCGTCTGCGAGATATGCTCGGCCCTTGACTATATGCACAGGAAGCAGATAGTGCACAGGGACCTCAAGCCGGAGAACATAATGCTGACGTACAACGGCATGAATGTGAAGGTCATTGATTTCGGCCTTTCGGATGCGGATTCGTATGCCATTCTCAAGGCTCCTGCGGGCACCATGGTCTATGCCTCTCCGGAACTGCTTGCCGGAGAACAGGTGGACGGGCGGAGTGACCTGTGGTCTCTCGGCGTGATACTTGGGGAGTTAGGATGCCGGTATTCATCCATTGCCAGAAAATGCCTGAAAAGGAATCCGGATGAGCGCTGCCAGTATGCCGACGAAGTCATCAGTGCAGTTCGGTCTCTCGGAAGGGCCCGCATGAGGGCTGTGGCGGCTGTAGCCGTGCTCTGCCTGCTTGCCGGAGGAATCTATAGATTTTCAGCCAGGGCGGATCTGCTTTCCGGTGAACATGAGATTCTGCCCGTTCCGGACTCTTCAGCATTGGTTCAGCCTGGAAGTGCGGCAGCAATGACAGAAGACATCGAGGACTCCGTGCGTGCGGAAAAGCCAATGCCGGATTCTGGGCCGCAGGCTGCTGGCGATTCTCGTCCTTCCGGGACATTGAGCCAGTCTGATCTGGATGACTTGCTAAAAGCCGCCGCGGAGGCTATCGGCAGATGATTCTTCCGGAACCGTCATAGTGCTGGTCATGGTGCGTTTCTCAGTGGTTCCGTCACTGATAAGAGCGTAATAGCAGTAGGTCGAGCCGGGTTCGAGTCCATAGAAAATGCTGTAGTACATTCCGTCCTGGACGGTGCAAACGGTCTCTTTCATCTTATCCTCCGAGACACCGAACATTATGGCCGCCTTTTTCACCTGGCTGACGTTTCCGCCCAGCCTGACGCTGATGATGGTCTGATAAGGCCCCGAATCGACCGTCACGCTCTCGATTTCAGCCGTGAACGGCTCAGGGTCAGGCTCTTTGGCAGGTGCGTCCTCTGTGGTGAAGGAGGCTGTCCCGGATTCCTTGGTCATGCTGCCGTTGGATATCACGATTCTGTAATAATACGTGGTGGAATATTCGAGGTCCCGTATTTCGAGGGAGAACCTGCTGCCGTTCCGGACTGCCGCGTAGGATTGCATCCTCGACTTGTCAGTTCCGAACCAGAATGCTGCGGATGTGATACGGGAGGCATCTCCGGAAATCGTTGCGTTCAGGACAGCAGTGAGGCAGTCAACGGAGGCAGATATGCTTTCGATGCCAGCAGGGAACGGGTCAGGATCAGGTCCCGGCCCGGGGTCTACATTCTCGGGGTCAGGTTCGGTAGTGAATGTGTCGAATCCCGATCCGATTTCATTCTTTCCGTTGGAAATGAATGACTTGTAGTAATACGTAGTCTCGGCTGACAGGCCTTCGAGATCAAGCACGATGCTCGCTCCTTCCAATGCTCCTTCTATCCTTTCGAGAGTGATCTTGTCCTTCCCGATGTAGAATCCGCATTCCACCATTCCCCAAGGGGCGGATTTCAGGTCAGAGACCATTCTGGCCGAATGGACTTCGGGATAGGCCTCAAGGCTTATGATTTCAGGCGCGACCGGTGCCGGGCACTGCTCCTCGCATCCGGAGAACAGCACCAGCATCATCACTGACAGAATCCATAAATGTTTCATGCCTTGACCTATTGTATTTTAATTAATCCCATCCGCCCGGGACCTCACCTCCGATATCGATTTTCACCTTGTCCGAATTTTTGTCCAGGGTCACATTGATGATGTGTTGAGTGCCGCTCCTGAAATTGAAGATGGACTCTATCATATATGACACCCCGGAGCAGGCGATTTCCACCAAAGGGACCTTGTATTCAATCATTTGCGGGACAATAACCGCGGAATATTTCATTTGGCCGGTTTTCCTCGCGACAATGGTCTTGGCCCTGGCCCGGGGGTTCTTGACCACATCCCCTGTTGCGAGGTCTATGTAGCAGTCCGTCACGGTATTGTGGACCATGACCGTGACATCGTACGGCAGTTCACCGGAGAAATCCTCCCCCTTTATGAGGTTGATTGTGAGATTGCTCATTATATGCCGGAAAGACAGTTTGACTGTCCCGTCCTCCCGCGTCACTCCCTTTGCCGCAGCATGCAGGAAATCACTTGCTTCGTATCCGCTCATTCCTCCGGAGGTCTCCTCGTCCTGGTTGGTGGCCACGTTGAAAGGCATCTCGTCCACTATGTCGGGAAGGAGATAAGGATAGTAGGCGAATACATCATAAGTTCCTTCTCCCCAATATATTACAGGATCGCAAGCCCATCTTCTGCCATCGAAGACAGCCGGATTGTTGTTCTTGAAGTTGCCAGATGCCTTGAGCGGGACCGGTTTCCCGTCCTCATACTCGGATATATAGATACCTATCTTGTCCCCGTCCTCGAAAGACTGCCCGGAAGCCCTCGTGGATGACGGATATGCAGCATTGAACTCCATGACCTCTCCCGTGATTGCGGGAGATTCCCCGGAGGTGCATCCGCAGATGAGAACCAATGCGGCAATTATCGTGAACAGAAACTTTCTCATATCATTTTCCATTTGTCAATTTCCCCATTAACACAGGTTCGTGCCCGGAGCCTGCTGAATGTGGGA
>SFNZ01000007.1 GCA_004552615.1 Bacteroidales bacterium
CGTGTGAAGGGTGTAATCAAGAGCATCTCCGCAAGCACCAAGTATCACAATGCCGATATTACCATCGTCAGCACCACCGGTGATGAGATTTTACTCTACCGTACAGTTAAATCCGAGGGCAATATTGAGGACCTTGGCCTCGCTGTGCGTGACATAGTCACCGTTGTCGGCAAGAGGAGTTCTTACAATGGTGTTCCTCAGATGGCGCAGGGCGGAGTCCTGGAGTCCTATGAACACTACGAGGGCAAGACAATTCCTGAGTTCCGCGCTCTTACCACCGATGACACCAATGTTTACACTGTATATGGTAAGATTACCGCAGTGACAGACCTCAGCGAGTCATACAACAATGTCTGCCTTACTATCAGTGATGATGAAGGCAATGAGCTCTATATCTACAGATGCAAGGCTTACGACGGAATCAATGTTGCTACTGTAAATCCTGAGATAGGTGGCTACGTTGCAGTCTGCGGCAAGTATGGTGAGTACAAGGGTGCCAAGCAGATGGCTTCAGGCGGTCTTATCCTTAGATATTACAAGCCGGAACCTTCTACTGACCCGGATCCGAGCCCTACGCCAAGCATTGATTTCCTCCTTGATTCTTCCCTTGGACTTGACAATGGAACAGAGGTAACCTCATTCACATCTGATGGAATTACTGTTACATTTGACAAAGGCTCCAATACTAATGCGCCGAAGTACTATAGCTCAGGTGACGCCGTGAGAGTTTATGGTGGTGGAACAATTACTGTTTCTGGTGCTGAGATGTCGAATATTGCGTTCACATTCGGTTCGGGTGACGGCTCCAATGAAATTACAGCGGATAACGGTACCTATGCCGATGGCAAATGGGAGGGAAGTGCGTCTTCTGTGATATTCACAGTAAACGGCACATCCGGACATAGAAGATTTGCAAAAATTTCCGTAACCAAGAAATAGTCATCATCATTGACATATAACTTCTGGAAGAGGTTGATCAATAAGTCAAGTTGACTTAACGGTCATCCTCTTCTTTTCATTTGTGCAGCGACGTCTCGTCGGTGATATGCGTTACGTTCCACAGCCCAGCGCTGCCCTGTGTCTTGAGGCATGGAGACATTATTTCTGGAGATGGAGGATATCTATAGCTTCATTCACTCTTGCAGAATCGGAAATATTCACTATATTTGTGGAAATAATGGGGAATTAGCTCAGTTGGCTAGAGCGCTTGCATGGCATGCAAGAGGTCACGAGTTCGACTCTCGTATTCTCCACAAAAAATCACCGGGCGGAAGGTCTTCAATCGAAGTTCCTCCGCCCGGATTCGTTTCAGTTTCAGTACCTCTTATTCGCCTTCAGCCTCCTCGACTGCCTTGAAATAACGGTATGAGTTCACCTTCAGCTCGCCGGCTGCAAGGTCGTCGCATACGATGATGCCTGCAGGATGAGCCTGGAGAGATGATACAGTGCAGTAGTGCGAGTAAGGTCCCTCGATGGACTCGGCCACTGCGCGTGCCTTCTTGCTGCCGAGAGCGAGGATCAGGACTTCCTGTGCGCTGAGAACCGTAGCCACGCCGACGCTGAGGGCCTGCTTCGGAACCTTGTTCACGTCGTTGTCGAAGAAACGTGAGTTGACAACCCTCGTATCGTAGGTGAGAGTCATGACCCTTGTCCTGGACTGGAGAGATGAGAACGGCTCGTTGAACGCGATGTGTCCGTCCTCTCCGATGCCGCCGAAGAACAGGTCGATTCCTCCTGCCTCCACGATGGCTTTCTCGTAGTTCTCGCACTCGGCCTTGAGGTCAGGAGCATTGCCGTTCAGGATATGGATGTTCTCCTCCGGCTCGTCGATGTGGTTGAAAAGATATTTGTACATGAATGAGTGGTAGCTCTCAGGATGCTCTACCGGGAGTCCCACATATTCGTCCATGTTGAACGAAATCACGTTCTTGAAGGAAACTTCGCCGGCCTTCACCATTCTGATGAGTTCCTCGTAAGTCTCGATAGGGGTGGAACCGGTGCAGAGACCGATAACGAACGGTTTGTCGCTGACAGCCGCCTTCTCGTTGATCTTGCGGGCGATGTAGTGCGCAGCCCATACGGATGCACCCTTGCTGTCGTTTCTGATAATGACTTTCATGTGTATTAACAAAGTTTAAGGAATACTTCAATTGCCTGATACTCGGCCATTCCGAGCTCGTCGTATATGCGGGCAGTGTTCTGGGTGCGGTCTTCGGCCCTCTGCCAGAACTCGCGCGGATCGTCTCCCGGGAACGGAACTATGTCTTTCTGGGAGAGGTGACGGAAGATGGCGTGACGCTTCTCTACCACTTCGTCCGGGCTGAGAGGTACGGCCATGTCCACGCGGCCGATTTCCCACTCCATCCATGCTCCCCTGTAGAGCCAGATATGGGTGTTTTCCAACCAGCTTTCGCCCTCCTCCTTCAGCTGCTCGATAGCTTCGAGCGCAGCCTCGGTGCATACTCTGTGGGTTCCGTGCGGGTCGGCAAGGTCACCTGCCATGAATACCTGGTCAGGACGGAGCTTCTTGAGGAGAGCCTTGATGATGTCCAGGTCCGCCTGGGTACGAGGCATCTTCTTGACTCCTCCGGACTCGTAGAACGGCAGGTCGAGGAAATGTACGTTGGTATTGTCGTTCAGGCCGAACGAACGGTCGGCGCCCCTTGCCTCGCTGCGGCGGATTGCTCCCTTGAGCGCAAGCAGTTCCTTAGGCTCCGGCTCGCCCGGCTTCTTGGACTCTATTATTTTCTTCACCCTTTCGAAATCGTCCGCATAGCCGAACTGGTGTACGGCGTCCATGTGCTGGAGCACTACGTCATCATGCACGGCGAGGTCTCCGGAAGTCTCGTATGCCACATGTACATTGTGTCCCTGGTGCACGAGACGGATGAAGGTTCCGCCCATTGAAATCACGTCGTCATCCGGGTGAGGGGAGAATATCAGCACGGTCTTCGGATATGGCAGGGCCGATACAGGACGCTGGCTGTCGTCCGCATTCGGCTTTCCTCCCGGCCACCCGGTAATGGTGTGCTGGAGGTCATTGAACACCTCTATGTTGATCTTGTCGTAAGGTCCGAATTTGTCAAGCAATTCTCCGAGAGAATGCTCGAGATAGTCTTTCTGGGTGAGTTTCAATATCGGCTTGTGAACTTCCTGGCAGAGCCATACCACGGCTTTCCTGATGAATTTCCTGGTCCAGTCGCATGGTCCCACCATCCAAGGTGACACTACCCTTGTCAGGAGCGATGCAGCGGTCTCGTCTGTGTAGCATGAGATGTCCGGATGTCCCTGGAGGAACGATGCCGGCCATTCCGAATCCGGCTTGCATTCTGTCACGTTCTTGACTGCTGTCGCCTTGTCCTCTCCCCAGGCCATGAGGATGATTTTCTTTGCGCTCAATATCGTGTCGATTCCGACAGTAATAGCAGTTGCAGGAGTGTGCTTGAAGTCCCCGTTGAAGAATCTGCCCTGACGTTTCCTGGACTTGTATGAAAGAAGTACAGTGCGGGTCCTGCTCTTTGGGGATGTTCCGGCCTCGTTGAATCCGAGCTGGCCCTGCTCACCCATTCCCATTACGAGAATGTCGAGATCCCGGAATTCCCTGTCGAACTTCTCGCAATATGCGGACACCTCGTCATGATGGACACTGCCGTCCGGGACATGGATGTTTTCCTCTCTGATGTCAACATAGTTGAGAAGATAATTGTGGAGGATGCTGTTCCTGCTCTGAGGCTCACCCTTGCCGTATGGATAATACTCGTCGATGGAGTATATCTCCACGTTGCTGAAGGATACCTTGCCTTCTTCATGCTTCCTCCTCAAGCTGTTGAAAAGTGATACCGGAGATGTCCCTGTGGAAAGGCCGAGCCTGAATTTCCTTCCGGAACATGTGTTGATGGCTTCCACGATGATGTCAGCGATTTTGTCGCTGGCGGATGAAGACTGGTCGTAGATTTCCGTCCTGATTCTCTCGAAGCCGTGGAGAATGTCGGAAGGAATCCCCTTTTCTATCAGACCGCCTTCTTTTGGCAGTGTAAAATGCTTCATAATATGTAGTTTTATCTTCCAAGAGGAATTGCAAAAATAATAAAATATCCGGTTATATAAAATGTTTTCAATCTTTTCAAATTCAAAATAATTCACGATTCCGATGGTACATTGTCCGGACAATACGTCATATATTTGCGGAATGATTCCCGGAACGGGTCCGCCTTGAAATATTATAGGAAATGTTGAACGGATTATTGTTGACGATGATGCTTGCGGCTGCTCTCCCAGGAGAGGGCATGACGGCTTCGACTGCGGGAATTACCCGTCCGGAGCCGCTCCTGTCCACAAAGGATACGCTGACTGTCAGGCAGGTAATGGATGAACTCGCGGATGCATACGGGGTCAGTTTCGTATACGACTCCTCCATCGGGCCGATGCTCGGCCGTGTTGCCCGGGAGTCCCATGCGGATTCTCTCGAGGATGCCCTCAGGCAACTTTTCGAAGGAACAGGCGTAGTCTGGAAACTCCAGAATCGCTATGTCGTGCTGAAGAAGCAGGCGACAGGAAATACTTCGTCCCGGACTTCCAGGGGACGTTTCACCGTTAGCGGATTCATTACTGATTCCGCGTCTGGCGAGACACTGATCGGGGCAGGGGCCTCGGACGGCGATGCAGGGGCGGTGACCAACAATTTCGGATACTACACCCTGACCGTGCCCGCCGGGAAGAATGTCCTGACTTACTCTTACCTCGGTTGCGAATCCGTGACGGAAGTGATTGATGTCCGGAAAGATACGGTGGTGAATGTGGAGTTGTCCCAGTCCGTGTCGATAGAGGCCTCCAGGGTGGTGGCCCGGAAGGATGCCGGGATATCGTCCACATATATGGGTGCCATCGAGATTCCGGGCAGCATGATAGGCAACACCCCGGCCGTACTCGGAGAGGCTGATCTTCTGAAGACGGTCCAGATGATGCCCGGAGTCCAGGGAGGAATGAACGGATTCTCAGGTATTTACGTCCGTGGAGGAGGAGCGGATGAGAACCTGATGCTGATAGACGGCATATCCCTGTACAATGTCAGCCACCTCCTCGGGCTCTTTTCAGTGTTCACTCCCGAGTCGGTGAAGAAGGCCACGCTCTACAAGGGGTCGTTCCCTGCACGTTACGGAGGGCGGGCCTCCAGCGTCCTGGATGTCAGGACCAATGACGGCAATGCCAACGGATTCCACGGTTCGGTGAGTGCCGGCCTGCTCTCCGAGAAACTGCATTTCGAAGGCCCGATCGGCAGCCCGAAGACCACATATTCCCTGAGTGCCAGGGGGATGCACACTTTTTTACTGGACCCTTTGGCCAGGCTGCTCGGCAGTCCGGCCAATTATGCGTTTTATGACATCAATGCCAAGATTGCTCACCGCATTTCCGATTCGGACCGCATTTCGGCGGGTTTCTACATGGGCCGGGATTATTTCAGATACTCTGACTCGGACAAACGCAGCAACAGGTATTACGGCCCGGATTATGAGCCGTATGAAAGGCTGACCGACGACATGTCCAAAATCAGGATGAACTGGGGCAATACCGTGGGGGTGCTGCGCTGGAACCATATTTTCAACGGGAATCTCTTCCTCGATGCCTCGGCTTACGTGAACAGATACAGGATGAATGTCGAGACTATTTCTTCATATTGGGAAAAAGATGCGGAGGCGGAGACCCGGGACAGGATGGAGTACGGTTTCTTCTCCGGCATTCTCGACATCGGAGCGAGGGCGGATTTTGAGTATGTTCCTGTGAGTGAGCATCTTGTGAAATTCGGTGCGGAATATGTCCGACATGCCTTCAATCCTGAGACGGAAAGGTCCAGCCAGATGATCAAGAACAATGATGTCGTGATGGATACAACCATGCGGAGCGACGTCTCCAACAGGTCATGGGGAGACGAACTGTCTTTCTATGCCGAGGACGACATTACCCTGGGCGATCATTTCTCCCTCAATCCGGGCTTGCGCCTGAGTCTTTTCCATACGGGCCGCAAGGTGTATTTCTGCCCGGAACCGAGATTGTCTTTCAAGGCCTCGTTCGGCAAGGGATGGGCCGTGAAGACCGCTTATTCGAGGATGTCGCAATATGTCCACCAGCTGGCTTCGGGCAATCTCAGCCTGCCTTCCGACCTGTGGGTGCCGATTACCGGAAAGATTCCTCCCGTGAAGTCGAGGATTGTGTCTGCGGGTGGATATTACGGAGGCCTGGAAGGCTGGGAGTTCTCGCTCGAGCTTTATTGGAAGAAGCTGGACAATGTCCTTGAATATCTGGACGGCAAGCGGGCTTTCACGTCATCCTCGGGTTGGGAGTCCAATGTGGCGGTGGGCGAGGGCCGCTCGTACGGAGCGGAACTGTATGTCAGGAAGACCGTAGGCCGCACGACAGGTTCCGTCTCATATACATTGTCCAAGTCCGACAGGATATTCCGGAACGGAAGCATCAACAACGGCAGGAGGTTTCCTTTCGTGTATGACCGCCGTCACAATCTCTGCGTGGATGTCAACCAGCGGATAGGGAAGCGGATTGACCTTTCCGCTGTATGGAGATTCGACTCTGGACACTGGATGACGGTTCCGGAGGGATGGACCATCGTCATGGATGACCAGAGCGGGTTCGGGGACATTGTTCCATATATTCCGTCGAGGAACAATTATCATCTTTCTCCGTCACACCGCCTGGACCTGAGCATGAACATCCACAAGAAGACCAGACGGGGTGAGAATGTGTGGAATGTGAGCCTTTGCAATGCCTATGGCGCGAGAAATCCGGACTGGGTGGTGACTGACAGGACATATTACAGGGGTGAAGACGGCAAGGAGGAGACGCGGCTGGCATTGTCCGTGAGGTCGTTCCTGCTTCTTCTCCCGTCATTCAGCTATACTTTCAATTTCTGATATCATGAGACATTTGCATAAAATATTGACAGCTGTACTGCTTGTGCTCCTTCCCGTTTCCTGCGAGAAGATGATCACGCTTGACGGAAGCGATGAAAAATTTATTATTGCCAACGGGTTCCTGAACTCATCCGACAGTCTCCATGCGGTGTCTGTAGTAAAGGGCGGATTCCGGATGAGCAATTTCGAGACGATACAGTCCGCAAGACTTCAATGCTTTGTCAACGGTGAGCCTGCCGGCGGGACTGATTCTCTTGTGGAGGCTGCTTCCATATATTTTGCCAAGATATCCAAGATGATATTCAAGGCCAGGTTCAATCCCGGGGATGAGGTAAAAATTGAAATAGATGCCGACGGCCTGCATGCGGAAATCAAGGAAACAGTCCCGATGCCGGCTCCTGTCACTTCCGTGGATACGGCAATTGTCCTGAGGCGGAATACGGAGGGAAATATGGAACGGGTTTTCCAGCTTGGCGTGTCGGTCACCGACCGCCCCGGGGAGGACAATTATTACAGGCTTATGATGCGGCTGCAGGGCCGTGCAGTGGTGGAGAGGCTGGAAGTGTCTGATCCTGACGGATTTCCTTCTGTTGGAGAGGAAATAGGAAGCCAGGACTGCTCCATATCTTTTGATAATTCCGAAGAGCCTGTACTGAACAAACGTATGGACATATTCGGAGACGGGGAGAATTATTATGACAATAAATATAATATTTTCACCGACGCATTGTTCCGGAACGGCAGCTGCAGGCTTTCGACCCTGGTCTCAAGGTATGATCTTTCAGTCCCGGTGATGTTCTACAGACCCGGGCAGTTGTATATGAGAGTGTCGAGGAAGATAATAGTAAGTCTGGCCTCGATGAACCGGGACAACTATATGTATCTCGATGACATGCAGTTCGAGGACTCGTCCCTGTCGGATACCTTCCTCACCGAAGAGATGCCATATCCGTCCAATGTCAGGGGAGGCCGCGGTTTCGTGGGGATTTCGTCCAGATCGGATTTCGTGGTGAATCTCCGGGATGTTATAACGGACGATGGGTATGGTAAATATACATGGTAGGGTCATGAGAAAGATTTTAATATTGTTGATCGTAATTTCTTTCCTGCCGGTATCCTGCCGGGAGGAAAGCTGGAAGCAGGACATGTCCGATGCGAGCAGGGCTGTACTGGACAGGGTCGTGGGAATTTATGTCATAGAAAACATGGGCTGGGACGGGCCGGAGGTGGATATTGACAATGACGGGGTCGCAGGGCGTGACCTGATGGCCCAGTTGCCTTCCGCCCCGTTCACCGGCACTATGGAGATGGAGGCCAAGGCTGACATGCAGACCGGATCAGGATACGCCGGGTTGGTCAGGTTCAGGATATGTGCGGACAGGACCAGTGCATGGTCCAGTTATTATTGGAGCGATTTCGGGCTGAATATCTATTTCGACGTGCTCGGAGGAGAGTTCAATCCGGATATGAATAATTTCTATTGGGGACATGACGAGGTTGTTTTCGAGAATCCTTCGTTAATTCTTACCGACGACGACAGGCTCGTGCTCGCGGCGGATACCGGAGTGTATGATTATATGACGGGAAGTGTCGTGTATGGAAGAATCTCATGGAAGTTCCGATGTGTCTCGGGGAAGGGTAAATCTGATAAAAACGTCTGATTATGAGTAATATAGAAGACAGGATCCTGTCGTTCGTGATGAAATATTACGAAGCCGGCAGGTTTGACACGGCCAGGGCGTATGAGCGATTCTGCGGCCTGCCCGGAATGGAGACCTTGAAGACCGGTCGTGCTTCCACATTGGCATCCGGCATGAAAAGGGCGCTGGCCGGGTTGTTTTCAGCCGCGGCTGCCGTGGCGGTACTTGCTGTCGGATTGGCTGTACATTATTACCATTGGACGGAGTACAGGGCCATTGACGTCGCCCAGACCTTCATTCTCAGGGATTCAACTTCAGTCGTCCTGGCTCCGGGAGCGGTGCTCAGGATGCAGCCTGCGAGGGATTCCCGTCTGGTCCATATTGACGGAAAAGTGTATTTCGAAGTTCACAGGGACGAGTCGGCTCCTTTCAGGGTGGATGCCGTGCCGGGACTGGTCAAGGTTCTCGGTACCGAGTTCCAGGTGGAGCGCAATGAAAGTGCCGTCAGTGTGGATGTCGTGGGAGGCAAGGTTCTCTTTTCACGTGCAGGAGGCAAAGGATCCTCGCGTTCCGGACGGGCTGTGCCGGATTTCGGGCGCCAGGTGGTCCTGACTGCCGGGATGTCAGCAGTTCTGCGCAATGATTCCGAAGGTCCGGAGATTGTCAGGAGGCGATGTCCGAATCCTGCCTCCTGGGCTTCCGGAAGATTCGTGTATGACGACGTGCCTCTCTCTGAGGTTATAGAAGAATTGTCTGAATATTTCGGGAAGAATCTGAACGTGGCCTCCGGGGAAGGCTGGCAGTGGAAGCGGATTACGGCCGTTTTCAGTGCGGATGACCTTGAGGAGATTCTGTCCGCCATATCTTCTGCCGTCGATGTCAGCATTATTGCAGAGTAATTGCTATATTTGCCGGTGGCCGCGTGCAGATGATTGCACCGCGGAACAGCCGGAATGAAACAGCGATTGAGTATGAAGCAGCAGGCGATATTGATTGACAAAGACATAGAGATACTGTTCAGGATGCTTTACAGGCCGTTGTGCCTGTATGCCCTGCATTATCTCGGGAGCCCTGAACAGTCCGAGGATGCCGTCCAGGACGCGTTCCTGGCATATTGGAACCGGACTTCCAATGCAGGAGCGGCAGATTCGCCGAAGGCTTATCTCTACCGGGCTGTCAGGAATATATGCATAGACCGTCTGCGGAAGAAGTCTCCCGACAATGTGGCCCTTGACAGTATTCCTGCTGATACTGAGGCCGTTATCCCGGATGAAGAGGCTGCGGTGAGGTCTGAAGCAGAGGCGAAATTGTGGGCTGCTGTGGACCGGCTTCCCGAGCAGCGGAGGAAAATTCTGCTGATGAGCAAACGTGACGGCATGAAGTATTCGGAGATTGCCTCGGAACTCGGCATATCGGTGTTCACTGTCCGCAACCAGCTGAGCCGTGCCCTGGCGTCTCTCAGGTCCGGTACCGGTCTGCCTGTCAGGACCATCCTGCTCATGCTCTGCTGATCATCCGGAAGAAGATTGCCGAAAAATGAAAAAATCTTCGCAAAAAATTTGCAAATTGAAATTTTATCACTACCTTTGCAATCCCGATACACCAATAACGGGTAACATAATGCGGAAATAGCTCAGTTGGTAGAGCACGACCTTGCCAAGGTCGGGGTCGCGAGTTCAAGTCTCGTTTTCCGCTCCACTTCGATGAGGATGGCCATTCAGCCGTCCTCATTTCGTATGCCTTTATCTTGAAATTCATGATTTTGGGCATAAAGAAAAAGCACCTGCGGGGAAATCCGCAAGTGCTTTGATTTTTCGTAGCGGGACGCAGGATTGAACTGCGGACCTCATGATTATGAATCATGCGCTCTAACCAGCTGAGCTATCCCGCCATGACTGGTCGGAGACCAGATTCTGAAGTTGAGATAGAAGGACTCGAACCCTCACTGACAGAGCCAGAATCTGTAGTGCTACCATTACACCATATCTCAATGACTCCCAATTTTTCCAAATGGGATTGCAAAGGTACAATATTTTTCCAAAATCCCAAAAAAATATGAAAAAATATTGATGCTATTGAAACTTATCTCCAGACAATCGCCGTTGCCCATACCTCGCAGCCCTCGTTACGTCCGACGAAACCCAGCCCTTCGGCGGTGGTCGCCTTGATCGAGACGCAGTCCGTGCCGACTCCGAGAATCCCGGACAGCACATCCCGCATCTCCGGGATGTATTTCCCTATCTTGGGTCTCTGCAGTGCGATGGTTATATCGATATTGCCGACGGCATATCCTTTTTCCCGGACCATCGACACCACCCTGGCGAGGAGTTTCTTGCTGTCCACACCTTTCCATTCGTCCGAATTGTCAGGGAAATGATGCCCGATATCCCAGAGCGCAAGACATCCCAAAAGCGCATCGCACAGCGCATGTATCGCAACATCCCCGTCGGAATGAGCCACGAACCCGCTGTCCGAGGCGATCCGCACTCCTCCGAGCCACATCGGCAGTCCTTCCGCAATCTGATGCACATCGTATCCGTTGCCGATTTTCACCGGACATCCCATGGATAATCTATTTTCTTCCAACATATTATAAATCAATGCTATATAATGACATATAACGAAAATACGGAACTCTTCCAAAGCTATATCCCGCATCCCTTTCGCAAAGTAAAGAAAAAAATACTAAATTTGCTTGGATAAATTTGTACAGATATGGCTTCATTTGGATGGTTCGGCGAAAACGAGCACAGAGTGTTCAACTACAAGCCGATATATTTTGACCCGGAGAAAGAGGAACTCAAGCGCCGCTTCGGCAAGGTGGACGGTTCACTCGAAGGCAAGGATACTCCGTATGTTCCCGGTTCGTATCTGCAGGGAGCGTTTAGGGACGGCAACTACAGCCGGAAGAAAGGCACTACCAAGGCCCAGAGGTTCATCGGCATAATCGGACTTCTGCTCCTCGTGGTTGCAATGATATACATCACCAAGTTCTATTCCCTCCTGTAGTATGGATATCAGGATTTTACCCGGCAACATAGCCAACATGATCGCGGCTGGCGAGGTCGTACAGAGACCTTCCTCCGTGGTCAAGGAGTTGATGGAGAATGCTGTGGACGCGGGAGCCGGACAGGTGACCGTGGTGCTGGCCGATGCCGGGAGAACATTGATACAGGTTATCGACAACGGGTGTGGCATGACCCCTGACGAGGCCGTGCTCTGCTTCGAGAGGCATGCCACGTCCAAGATAGCCACGGCAGAGGACTTGCAGGACATCACCACATTCGGATTCCGTGGAGAGGCCCTGGCATCCATCGCGGCTGTGGCCGAGGTGACATTGAAGACGAGAAAGGCCGGGGAGGAAGTGGGCTGCAAGGTGGAATTCGCGGATTCCCGCCATTTGTCCACGGAAGAAATATCCACGCCGGAAGGTTCGAATTTCGCGGTCAGGAACCTTTTCTACAATGTACCGGCCCGGAGGAAATTCCTCAAGTCCGACAACGTGGAGTTCAAGCATGTTGTGGAAGAGTTCACCAGGGTTGCCCTGACGAGGCCTGAAACCGGCTTCACCCTGATTCACAACAACAAGGAGATATATGTTCTCAAGCCGGCCAAGTCATTGAAATACAGGATACAGGACCTTCTAGGAAATACCGTGTCGAGCCAGGTGGTGGATGTCACGGCCGAGACATCCGTGGTCCGTGTCACGGGCTATGTCGGCAGGCCGGACCAGGCCCGCAAGACGCTCGGGAACCAGTTCTTCTTCGTCAACGGGAGATATTTCCGGAGCCCGTATTTCCACAAGGCCGTGATGAGCGCCTACGAGAATATGCTTCCGCAGGGGGCGACGCCTTCGTATTTCCTTTACCTTGAGGTGGATCCGCATTCGATAGACGTCAATATCCATCCTACCAAGACCGAAATAAAATTCGAGGATGACACGGTCATCTTCCAGGTGATATACGCCTGCCTGAAGGAGGCGCTCGGGCGCAATTCCTTCGGGGCCAGCATAGATTTCGACAGGGCAGATATGCCTGAGCTTCCGGCATTCAGCAGCGATTTCAGCAAATTCAGGCCTGAGACCGAGCGCCCTGACATCAGCATTGACCCGGATTACAATCCCTTCGATCCGCAACCGGCTCCGGATTTTCTTATTCCTTCAGGCACGGAGTCAGGCACATCCGGACAGCCATCAGGTGTATCCGGCCAGGGCCAGGTAAACCGGGGACCCGGCATGCCGCTTCAGGGAACCGGACGATATGTGGACAAGCGGGATGACTATGGCAAGTTGTTCGAGGACAAGGTATTGTCCCGTCCTCCTGTGGTGCCTGTAGGGAAGAAATACGTAGTGACCCCGGTGAAGGACGGGCTGATGCTCGTGAATGTCCGGCGGGCCGTGGAGAGGATTCTCTATGACCGTTTCCTGAAGGCTCTGGCCGGAGGTGAACATGTCACCCAGACGGCTCTCTTCCCGATTCAGGTGGCAGTGGGGGTGGACAACAGGCTGGTGTTCGACGAGCACGCCGGGATGCTCAGGAGCCTGGGATTCGACATCTCCCCGTTCGGCAATGACACGATAGTGGTCAACGGGATGCCCGAAGGGTTCAATGTGGACCAGAGAAGCGTGGAGGCGGCCATGGCCGACGTCCTGATAATATTGACGGAGAACCATGCGGCCCTCCCGGAAATGATGGAGGCTTCGATGGCAGCCAGATTTGCCCGCATAGGTGCCGCGGAATACAGGGGCGTGGAGTCGCCGGCGGAGGCGGAAAGGCTATTGGACACTATTCTGTCATGCTCCAATCCGGAGTTCACGGCTTCCGGGCACAGGATAATGACGGTCCTCTCCCCGGACGGGATAGACAAATTATTCAATTGAAAATGAAAAGTCAAGATGGGATATTATTACAACGATAACGGATCCTATGGCAGGGGAGGGGGCTTCCTCTCATCAATACCTCCTGTCACCAAGAATATTCTGGCAATCAACGTGTTGCTGTTCATCGCGATGCTCATCAACGAGCAGTTCATGGTGCAATATTTCGCGATGTTCTACCCGGCATCACCGTTCTTCAGGCCGTGGCAGGTCATCACGCACATGTTCATGCACGGGGGATTCTGGCACATATTCTTCAATATGTACACCCTCTTCATATTCGGTACTGTGCTTGAACGCAGCCTCGGGTCACGCAAATTCCTGATATTCTATTTCGTGACCGGACTCGGAGCCGTGGCCCTGCATACCGGAGTGGAATGGCTTCAGGCCGTTTCATATCTTTCTGCGGGGACTCCTGCGGCAGCCGCTGCTTACCAGCGCCTTCTCTACACCCCGACACTCGGTGCTTCCGGAGCCATCTACGGCGTGCTGATAGGCTATGCAATGTTGTATCCGGATTCCATACTGACGTTGATATTCCCTCCTATATCCTTGAAAGCCAAATGGTTCGTGCTGATATTCGCGGCTATAGAATTGCTGACCGGTGTCACCGGGACCAATGACGGTGTGGCGCACTTCGCCCATCTCGGCGGAATGCTCTTCGGCTGGCTCCTGATAAGATGGTGGAGAAAACGGGGCAAACTGTATTGACATTACCATGGCTGGCAGACGCAACAGGAAACATAACGTGTTCTTCGGAATCACGGCGCGGACATTGATGACGATATCCGCCGCCCTGCTGCTGCTCAGCTATCTCGCCGTATATGTCAATCCGGCAAAAGCCTGGTACATGACCATTATCGGCCTGCTCTATGCCCCTTTGCTGGCGGTCAATTCGCTGCTTTTCGTATGGGCACTGATCAGGCGTTCCAGGGCTGTCATGATTCCTCTCGTGGCATTGCTCCCGTCTGTGTTCATTGCAGGGAAGTATTTCCATCTGGGCCGTGAAGTCCCTGAGAATCCGGATGGCCTCAAGATAATATCCTACAATGTGGGACGTTTCGCCCTTAATCAGTCCGGGGACTATTCCTCATGGGAGGAGTGCTGTGATTCCCTGATGGCCTTCCTGAAGTCAAGGGATGCGGACATCATCTGCCTGCAGGAATTCTATGCGGACAATACCGCCAAGATGCGCAAATATCTGTCTTCCAAGATGAAAGGATATCATCTGAGCTATTATGTCCATGAGAATTCATACTCCTGCACAGGCAATGTCACTCTCAGCCGTTTTCCTGCATTGAACAAGGGGAAACTCGATTTCGAGCAAAGCGCGAATCTGGCCCTGTATTCCGACTACAATATCGGCGGAAAAGTGTTCAGGGTGTACAACTGCCATTTCCAGAGCTACAACATTTCCCTCTCCCATCTGGCCCAGTCGATGGAGGATGATTACAGGAAAACCGTGCGCGAGACCGAGGAGAAGATGAAGCGTTCCATCATCAGGCGGCCTGTCCAGGTGGACCAGGTGATGGACAACATAGAGAGCTGCACGGAGGAGGCCATTGTGACCGGAGACTTCAACGACACTCCGATGTCCTACACCTATTACCGTCTGAGCCGGCGGAGGAAGGACTCGTTCGAGGAAGCGGGCAGCTGGAGCGGTGCCACGTTCTCACGCCTGAGGCCTTTCCTCAGGATAGATTACGTCCTGTTCCCGAAGAGGTATGACGCATTGACGCATACCGTCCACCACGTAGGTTATTCGGACCATTACCCTATAGAAACAGTATTGAACATAGATAAATGACGATGGAAAAGACAATAAAGAACCCCGATATCATCAACGAAGCATTGGAGGTGCTGAGGAAAGGAGGAGTGATACTCTATCCGACAGACACAATCTGGGGTATCGGATGCGATGCCACCAATCCGGAGGCCGTGTCGAGAATATACGATATCAAGCGCCGGTCCGACAGCAAGGCGCTCGTGCTTCTGGCGAGCGACATGGATATGGTATGCCGTTATGTGAAGGAAATTCCGGACGCCGCAGTCCAGCTCGTGGAGGTGAACGACCGCCCGATGACCGTGATCTATCCCGGGGCAATCTGCGGCAATCCTCCTGAGCCGGGCTGCAAACCAGTGGCTGACAGGCATTTCCTCGCATATAACGTAGTGGCATCAGATGGCTCGGTGGGCATCAGGGTGCCGGATATGGAATTCTGCAGGAATCTGATATTCAAGCTCGGACGTCCGATTGTATCCACTTCGGCCAATATTTCAGGAGAGGCCGCACCTGCGAAATTCACTGAAATCCCGGAGACGATAAAGGAGGCGGTGGACTATATTGTCAAGCCGTCCTTGGAAAAAGGCTCCACGGGGCTGGCATCGCAGATCATCAAGGTCGGTCTCCGCGGAGAAATCGAGATAATCAGGGGATAGCATATGGAAATTTTCTGGACGGACAATATCGAAGGGTCTCTCTGTACCCTCGGACCTGAGGAGTCGGCCCATTGCGTGCGTGTCCTGCGTCACCGTGCGGGTGACAGTATCTGCGTGATAGACGGAGCTGGGACCATGTACAGATGCACGTTGGTGTCGGATTCCCCGAAGGGAGCCGTGGCGAGGATTGACTCGTCCGAGCCTGGCTGGGGTTCGCATCCGTACAGGCTAACGATGGCGGTATGCCCGACCAAGAACATTGACCGTTACGAATGGTTTGCGGAGAAGGCGGTGGAGATAGGCGTGGACAGAATCGTACCCGTGATAGGGGACCGTTCAGAACGGAAGGTGCTCAAGACCGAAAGACTCCGCAAGATCCTGCTTTCAGCTGCGAAACAGTCCCTGAAGGCTTCCGTGCCGGAATTGTCCGAACCGGTGTCAGTGAGGGAATTCATAGCCGGGACAGAAGGCTCGCAGGCCTTGAAACTCATGGCATATTGCTTTGAGGATGAGGCACATCCGAGGATTTCCATAATGGAGGCCCTGGCTGGTTTCACGGACGAATGCATAGTTCTCGTCGGCCCGGAAGGGGATTTCTCCCCGGAAGAAGCATCCATTGCCATGGAAGCGGGCTATCGTCCGGTACATCTCGGCGGTTCGAGGCTGAGGACGGAGACAGCTGCGCTTGCCTCAGTGTTCTCGGTCTACTGCAGCCGCATGGCGGACGGCAATACTTATGAATCTGAACAAGTAAAATTCTGATACTATGGCTAATGCAACCATGAAAAGATATCTTTCTCTCGATGCCCTCAGAGGCATCACAGTAGCATTCATGTGCATCGTGAACAATCCCGGTTCCTGGGGTTGCATATTTCCTCCCCTCCGTCATGCCGCCTGGACAGGATGTACTCCGACCGACCTGGTCTATCCTTTCTTCATTTTCTGCATGGGAGTGGCGATGGCATTTTCCTTCTCGAGATTTGACGGTCTGGACAAGGCTGCACTGATCAAAATCTTCAAGAGAGGTCTCGGGCTTTTCCTTGTCGGCCTTCTCCTGAACATGTATCCGTTCTTCCCGCTGCATCCTCATGATGAGGCGGCGTCGTTCGGGCAGAACTGGCTGTATTGGCTGGGACATATCAGGATATTCGGAGTTCTCCAGCGCATTGCCGTGGCATATATGCTCTCGGCCGTGATTGCCATGTGGCTCAGGAAACCGGGACGTATCCTCGCCGCCATAGGAGTCCTGTTCGTCCTGTACACCGGCATCCTTCTCCTCTTCGGCTCCGAACCGGGCGCTTTCACATTGGAAGGCAATATCTCCAGGAAGATTGACATCGCTCTCGTAGGCGAGAACCACGTATATCACGGATACCGTTTTGCTGACGGGTCCAGGGCTCCGTTTGACCCGGAAGGCCTGCTCGGAGGCCTGACGGCAGCCTGCACGGCCCTGCTCGGATATCTCATAGGAGGCGTCATCCAGCGTTCTTCTGCAAGACATGCGACGGATCCGTCCGACAATACGTCCGCTCCTGCATATACGGTCAGCCGCATCCTGGTGTACGGCCTTGCCAGTCTGGCACTTGCCGAGATTCTCAGCATCTGGATACCTATCAGTAAACCGCTCTGGTCCGCATCCTATGTGCTCTATGCCGGCGGATGGGCGATGCTCGCACTCGGTTTCCTGGCATTCATCATCGATGTGAAGGGTTGCGTGAAACCGTTCGAGCCGTTCCGTGCAATGGGTTCCAATGCCCTCGTGGCTTTCGTGGCCTCCGGACTCCTGGCCAAGACATTCCCTATGATCGGCTTCGCTCCGTCGGATTATTTCGGCGCGAACGAATATACATCGCTGCTCTGGGCCCTGATATTCGCATTCCTGATTTTCTGTATCCAGTGGCCGCTTTACAGGAAGAAAATCATCATAAAACTGTAGTGCTATGCTCATTGGCGTCATTTCAGATACCCACGGGGTTTTCAGTCCCGAGATCAAGGAGTTTCTTTCTCCTGTGGACCAGCTGTGGCATGCCGGGGACTTCGGCGGCGGGATAGAATTCGCCGATTCCATAGCGGCATTCAAGCCTCTGATGGGTGTGTACGGCAATTGTGACGGGCAGGACATCCGTCTCGTGCATCCGGAATACCGTTTCTTCGAATGTGCGGGCAAGAAAATACTTCTGAAACATATCGGAGGGCGTCCCGGAAGATACGACAGCTTTGCCGCCGGACTGATACGAGAATGCCGCCCGGACATCTTCGTATGCGGTCATTCCCATATACTTATGGTGAAAAATGACGCTGCGAACAATCTGCTCTACATCAATCCGGGCGCCTGCGGAGTCCAGGGCTGGCACATAGAGAGGACCGCCCTGCGCTTCCACATTGATGACACAGGAATACATGACATGGAACTTTTCAGGCTACCGAGAAGGATCCAGTAAATATCATAATACAATGAAAACAACAATCATATTGCCAGCCGTATTGTCGGCCGCATTGACATTCAGCGCCGGCATCTGCCTTGCCGCACAGCCGGATTCTTCCGGAAACAAAGCCGGAAAGGAAGACCAGACCGGAAAGATATCGGAATATTTCAATGAGACCCTTTCAAACGGGTTCGGCGGCGGATTCATGTCCCGCAAGTCCATCAAGTCATCGGACGTGGAAAAGGTCCGTGCCGAAATCTGGGAACTCTGGAAGAAGGCCAATGCTTCATTTGACGAGGAGAAACTTCCGGAACTCCGGCCGTTGGACTGGGATGCCAAGGGGAACTGGCACATACCTGCAGTGCTCGAGCCTGATGCGGAAATGTCGTATTATTGGGGCTCCAAGGGGGAAATGCCCGAAGGCGGATACCGGACCTTCATATATCTCCACGGGTCCGGCAATAGGGAGAACGAATGGCGCAACGGATTGATACTCAGTGCCAATTTCGATGATTCTCCATCTGCATACCTCGTTCCGCGCATCCCGAACACCGGATCCTACTACCGCTGGTGGCAGAAGGGAAAACAGTACGTATGGGAGAAATTCCTCCGCCAGGCCATGCTGACGGGCAAGACGGATCCTGACAGGATATTCTTCATAGGCATTTCCGAAGGGGCTTACGGAAGCCAGCGCCTTGCGTCATTCTATGCGGACTATCTTGCCGGCGCAGGCCCGATTGCCGGAGGCGAACCTCTTAAGAACGCTCCTGTGGAGAATTGTGCAAATCTCGCGTTCAGTTTCAGGACCGGGACCGAGGACAAGACATTCTACAGGGACATTCTCACAGGCTATACCAAGGATGCCTTCGACAAGTTCGCGGCGGATTGTCCGGAATATTATGTACACAATGTGGAACTGGTTCAGGGAGCGGACCATCATACGGTGGGTTATTTCGAGACGACCCCGTGGCTGCGTGACCACGTCAGGAATCCTTATCCACGTTTCGTGAACTGGGAGAATTTCGAGATGGACGGGCTCAAGCGCAGGGGATTCCACAATATCAGGGTCCTCGGGGAACCGGCATCATTGGAAGGACGCCGGCGTCACTACGTGATGGAAATCAATGACAATGAAATAGAAATGCAGGTCGGTGACGTGGAATATAAGACCATCCAGACCGATCCGGTTTACGGTATCGAGATGAAATTCGAGAAGACGGAGACCCCTGCCGTCGAAGGGCGTTTCATCATATATCTCAGTGACGAACTTGTGAATCTCGACAAGAAGGTGACCGTTCGGGTGAACGGCCGTACGGTTTACAGGGGTGTCCCGAAGCGCAGGTTGGAAAACGTAGTGAACAGCTGTGCCCTCTTTTACGACCCGCACAGGCTATATACGGCGGCAGTGGAAGTGGACCTCTCGAGGTGATTGCCCGCAGGCGGTTACAGATTGTTATCGACTTTGTCCGTTTCTTCCTGTATTTTGTTCCGGACGTCCTCAATGCTCTATTAAAAAGATTTAATAGTGAATATTTTAGCGTCTTGATGATAATATTTACAAATTTCTTTGCAGATTATAAAAAACTATGTACTTTTGCGCCATTAAATAAAATAGGACTTAAGTTCAACTAGTTATTGTGTTAGAACCATGAAAAAGGTGTTTATGTCTTTGGCAGCAGTTGCCCTGATGGTTGCTGCTGTATCTTGCGGAAACAACAACGCAAAGAAAGCTGAGGTTGCAGCTGAAGAGGTTGCTGCTTGCTGCGATTCCACTAAAGCTGCCTGCTGCGACAGCACAAAAGCCTGCGCTGATTCTTCAGCCTGCTGCGGTGCTTGCTGCGACAGCACAAAGTGCGAATAATTCCGGACCTGCGGCCTGGTCCGCAAAGGAAGGATTTATTGATGCGGTACCTTGAGGAGACTCAAGATGCTGCTTTTTTTATGCGTTTTTTTGACTATATTCGTGCCTGAAAACATTGGATTATGGCTACATCTTCTAAAGACAGGAAAGTCTGGTTCTGCACCAGTTGCGGCAACGAGAGTCCCAAATGGATGGGGCGCTGCCCGGCATGCGGGGAATGGAACACAATGGTGGAGCAGACGGTCGCCACTGGCAAGAATCCGGGCCGCCAGGCCGTGAGGCAGCCGTCGGGATACCGTCCCATGCATCTCAGGGAGATTGATTCTTCGGCGGAATGCCGCATGTCACTGGGCATGGCTGAGGTTGACAGGCTCCTCGGAGGCGGAATCGTGAAGGGCTCCCTCGTGCTTGTAGGAGGTGAACCAGGAATCGGCAAATCCACATTGTCTCTCCAGATACCATTGTCCTCTCCGGGGATGAAGACCCTGTATGTTTCAGGCGAGGAAAGTGCCCGGCAGGTGAAAATGCGTGCCGACAGGCTCGGGGGAGATGACTCCAACTGCTTCATTTTCAGCGAGACTGATATGGGAGCCATCCTTGCACAGGCCGAGGAGCTCCGTCCCGACCTGATGGTGGTGGACTCCGTCCAGACAATGTTCTCCGCCAATGTCGAGTCTTCCGCAGGGTCCGTTTCGCAGATAAAGGAGGTGACGGCCATGCTCCTGCATTTCGCCAAGGTTACAGGCATCCCGGTCATCCTGATAGGCCATATCACCAAAGACGGATATATCGCCGGGCCGAAGATCCTAGAGCATATCGTGGATGTCGTCCTTCAGTTCGAGGGGGATAACAAGGGCTCATACCGTCTCCTCCGCAGCATCAAGAACAGGTTCGGTTCCACCTCGGAGCTCGCGGTCTTCGAGATGACCGGCAAGGGCTTGAGGGAGGTGACCAATCCTTCCGAAATGCTGATTCCGATGCATGGGGAGGGCTTGAGCGGCACTGCAATATGCGCGATGCTGGATGGCCTGAGACCGTTCCTTTTCGAAGTACAGGCCCTGGTGAGCACGGCTGCATACGGCACGGCCCAGAGATCGGCTACCGGATTTGACGTGCGCAGGCTGAATATGCTCCTCGCCGTTTTGGAGAAACGTGCCGGGTTCAAGCTCAATATGAAGGACGTGTTCCTGAACATGGCAGGAGGCATGAGGGTCTCGGACCCTGCCTGCGATCTCGCCGTGGTCTGTGCCGTCCTGTCATCCAATTTCGATTTCGCAATCCCGGAAAATGTCTGCTTTGCCGGTGAGGTTGGCCTCAGCGGGGAGATCCGTCCTGTCAACCAAACAGAAAGACGGGTCACTGAAGCGGCCCGTCTTGGATTCAGGAAGATTTATATTTCTTCGTTCTCTTCTGTTGACAACAGCCCGAAGGGCATCGAGATTGTCAGGGTATCAGACATACCTGCCCTCGTGCGCAATCTCTTCAAGGGTTAGCCGGCAGGGCTATTTGCCTGCAAGATGCTTCTCCCAGGCCCACGCGGCTGCGAGGGTGTCCTCCACGGAACGCTCAGCCTTCCAGCCGAGTTTCTCGTTCGCGAGTGAAGGGTCGGCCCAGATGGCGGTCACGTCCCCGGCGCGTCTCGGGGCGAATTTGTAGTTCAGCTTCACTCCGTTCACCTTCTCGAATGCATTCACGAGTTCGAGGACTGAAACCGGACGTCCGGTTCCGATATTGAAGACTTCGTAATCCTTCTCCATCTCTCCCTTGAGCATCCTGGAAACGGCATATACATGGGCCTTGGCGAGGTCCACGATGTCGATGTAGTCTCTCTGGCAGGTTCCGTCAGGAGTAGGGTAATCGTTGCCGAAAATGCTGAGGCACTCACGTTTGCCAATAGCTGTCTGGGTGATGAACGGCACGAGATTGTTAGGCACGCCTCTCGGAAGCTCGCCGATGAGAGCGGACGGATGTGCCCCGATAGGATTGAAATATCTCAGGGCGATTCCTTTCAGCGGACCCTCCTTGGCCTCTCCCGGAGCCGGCTCGGAGCCATATCGCGCGTAGGCCTTCACGGAATCCCTCAGGATGTCCTCGCAGATCTGCTTCGTATTGCCGTAAGGCGAAGTTGCAGGCTGGCGCGGCGATTCTTCGGTCACAGGAAGGATGTCAGGCTCTCCATAGACGGTGGCAGATGAGGAGAAAAGCACGTTGCATCCGCCGTGGGTGCGTGCGGCCTCAATCACGTTCAGGAATGAGGACAGGTTGTTGGTGTAATACTTCACGGGCTCGGCCACGGATTCTCCGACAGCCTTGAATGCCGCGAAATGAATCACGGCGTCGATCCTGTACTCGGAAAACAGGCGGTTAGCGGCAGCCAGATCGCAGAAATCCATCTTGATGAAAGGGATGTCGTCCCTTCCCGTGATCTTCTTTACACCCTCGAAGCAAGTCATGTCGCAGTTCGACATGTCGTCGGCCACAACTACATCATAACCAGCCTCTATCAGTTCCACGGTGACGTGGCTTCCAATAAATCCGGCACCTCCGGACACAAGTACTCTTTTGCTCATAATATGTTTTCTGTTAAGATATCATTTCCAAACGGTTCGGGATGAACCTGCATCGTGCAAAAGTAATAAAAATACCGCAATCTTGTCCGGACTATTCATTATATTTACGATATTTGTAACTTAAGTTTCGCAGAGCGAAACAACTGCTTTTGAGGCCTTCAGGCCGAGGGTAGGTCGTGAGCGTTCAGCAAAAGCCTAGTGGTCTTTTGCAGCGAGCAGCCCGGAGGGACGGTAGGGATTTAGGAAAAGGGTAGCGTATACAAAAAAATGCGCGCGGGCCTTTGCTCGCACAGAGCAATGAATCCTCTGAAAAGCAGGAATTTGCGACTTGCGAAACTTGAATTTGTAATATGATCGAATAACCTGCAAACTGAATATCACGCCATGTCCAGAATATATCTGACTATATTGTCTTTAGCCATCTGCTTCCTCCTGCCTCCTGCGGCATTTTCCTCGGAACCTGTGCGTCCGAAGACCAGGGCGCAGAATTTCATTGAGGAGAACATTGCGGAGGAGCCGTTGAGGTCGGGCCTTGTCGGCGTGCTCGCAGTGAAGATGAACGGGGATACCATAGCGGAGTCCGGAAGCCTCAGGAAACTACTCCCTGCATCCAATACCAAGCTCATCACCACAGGGCTTGCCCTCCGTTCCCTCGGGCCAGATTACAGGTTCGCGACCACGATTGCGTATTCGGGACATGTTTCGGGAGGCACACTCCATGGTGACCTGTACATCCTGGGCGGCGGAGACCCTACCATCGCTTCGGGAGATCCCGGGACACCCCCTGCCGACACTCTCTTCTCCCAGTGGAAGGCCATGATGGACAAGGCCGGAATACGCCGTGTGGACGGATGCGTCATAGGTGACGGCCGGCATTTCGACGGCCCCATCGAGAAGGATTCCTGGTCTTACAGTGACCTCGGAACTTATTACGGAGCCGGATGCGACGGCCTCTCGTTCAATCGCAACATATTGTATGTCAATGTTTCAGCGGCTCCTGCCGTTGGCCTGCCAGTCAATGCTTCCGTCTCGTACCCGGTCCTCCCGTGGATGGAATTCCGCATGGACTGCGTGACTGCCC
The DNA here is from genome assembly GCA_004552615.1 of Bacteroidales bacterium. GTDB lineage: Bacteria > Bacteroidota > Bacteroidia > Bacteroidales > UBA932 > Cryptobacteroides. The sequence continues at coordinate 23,817 of SFNZ01000007.1, forward strand.
CTGCCGGGACCGGAGACAATCTGTATCTCTACAATACTGATCTCGCTCCTGTATGCGAATTGCGCGGGACATTTGCCGTGGACAGGACACCAAAACGTGAGGAATGCAGCTACAAGTTCGGAGCTCTTGCATGCGCAACGTATTTTACTGATTATCTGAGGTGTTCCGGTCTTGATGTGACAGGAGGCGCAGCTGACGTGGACAGCAGGGGGATGGTTCGGACAGCGGAATCCCTCATGAAGAAGACCTGGCCTTCGGACCGGCAGGAAAAGGCTGCGGACGGTGTGGTTGCGGATGGGTCTTGTGAAGGCGGCCTCAGGCCAATAGGCACCACATATTCGCCTGCGGTGGCCTCGATTGCCCGAACGACCAATTCCCGCAGCGACAATTTTTATGCTGAAACCCTGCTCAGGGAACTGTCCCTGCTCCGGACCGGTTCGGCCTCGTATGACTCCTGTGCCGTGACCGTTCTCAGGGAACTCGACTCGCTCGGTACGGATTCCTCTTACGGGATCCGGATGGTGGACGGAAGCGGACTCGCACGGCACAATTACATTTCCCCGGATTTCTTCTGCCGGTTCCTGGCATCGATGTACAATGATGACGCATTCCCGTCATTTCTCCAGTCTGTCAGTCGCCCCGGTGAACCGGGAATGCGCTCCTGCCTTGCGGGCTCCCCGGCTTCGGTGAAATCCCGCATCCACATGAAAAGCGGTTCCATGAACGGAGTCCTTTGCTACAGCGGATACATCCTGCCGTCGTCCGGAGACCGGGACGGGACAATAGTATTTTCCATAATGACGAACAATTGCACCGGACCGGTACAGAAGATACGTGATTTTGTATATGAATTCATATTGCTGGCCGCCGGGGAGAATTGAAAATAAAACAATTATCTTATGATGAAATTATACAGCAAAGCCGCCCTGGCTGCCGCAACATTGCTGACGGCGGTCTGCCCGGCGCTCTCCGGACAGGAGAAGGACAGGGGAGTCGTGGAACTTTCCGTATGCTTTATGCGCGAGAAACCCGGCTATGAGGAGGAACTCGGCAACCAGGCCCTCATGGGTACCCCGGTGGAGATACTCGGCAAGGAAGGCTACTGGTTGAAAATCAAGTCCCCGGAGCCTTATGTCGCATGGGTCAATGAAATGGCGGTCACCCTGATGGACAGCCTTGAAGTCAAGTCCTATATTGCCGACCCGAAATATATATGCGTGGCCAAGCAGTCCGAGATATGGACGTCCCCTTCGTCCAAATCCCTCAGGGTCTGCGACCTCGTGCAGGGGGACATTGTAAGGATATGGTACAATGACAAGGGGCGTCCGGTGAAGTCCGGCGGCTGCCTCGGTGTCATATTGCCATCCGGGAGGAAAGGCTATGTCCGGGCGGAAGACCTGCAGGATTTCTCTTCATGGGCCGGTTCGAGGCAGGCTACGGCGGACAATGTGGTAAATACCGCAATGTCCTTCAACGGAGCACCTTACATGTGGGGAGGCGCTTCTTCCAAGGCTTTCGACTGCAGCGGCCTGACGAGGACGGCGTTCCTGCTGAACGGTGTCCTTCTTCCGCGGAACGCCTCGCAGCAGGTGCACTCCGGCATTGAGGTGAACATCGACGAACTCAAGGCCGCCCTCGCTGTCCCGGGCGCTCCGGTGACGTCTTTCGGGGATCTCCAGAAAGGCGATCTCCTCTTTTTCGGCAGGAAGGGTGCTGACGGAAGGGAAAGGATAACGCACGTCGGCCTTTACATAGGTGGAGGACGCCTGATACATTCCTCCCACATGGTTAGGATCAATTCCCTCAATCCTGCTGAGCCGGACTATTATACCGGAAGCACGAGGCTGTTGAAGGCCAGGAGGATGTGTGCGCCGGACGGGACTCCTTACACTGAGCCGCTCATCAAGGACAGCCCGTATTATTTTTCGAAGTAAGTCTCATATCTTTGTGTTTTGCCGGAAAAATGCTAAATTTGCAACGTTTGAATGAAACCTGTATAATACACGATAATTATGAATCTAAGAGACTTTAAAAAAGACGTCGATTATTTCGTAGGCGAATTTGTCGATGACTGCACATTGTTCATGAGCGTCAATCCTCATAAGGATACGGAGAAAATAGCTGCCGTCATCGATGAGGCTGTCGATCTCTATAATGACATGAAGGACAGGGCCAATACCAAGTTCAAGAGAAGTAAGGACAGGGAGAAGGCCAAGGCTGAGAGGAAAGCCAGGAAAGACTGGTTCGCAGGACTCCGCAAGGAGATGTTCGAGAGAGTGGATGCTCTTTACGAGAAACTCAGCAATATCGTAGCCGGAAAGGACGGGGAATAATACCCTGTCTTGTCCGCTCACAGGAATCGGGAGGATGACCAGCGACTGTGGCCGTCCTCTTTGTTTTTGTGGTTATTATTCTGCCAACGTCCTGATATGGAATGGATTCCGGATTATTTCCCGGACGGGAAACGATACAATACTTTCGTGGGATATTACAGGCGCCTCTATGGGGAGCGCCTGCAGAAACTCGTGATTGATGCCGGGTTCACATGCCCAAACAGGGACGGGACAGTGGGCCGGGGAGGCTGCTCGTTCTGTGACAATGCAGCTTTTCACCCGGCCTACAGCACATCCGGAAAGCCGATAGCAATGCAGATAGACGAGGGCATCGGATTCCATCAGGTGCGCTATCGCAATACCAGACATTATCTGGCATATTTCCAGTCATATTCAAACACTTACGCACCGCTCTCGCGACTTGCCTCCCTGTATTCGGAAGCCTTGTCCCATCCTTCCGTGGTGGGTATAGTCATAGGTACCAGGCCTGACTGCGTGGACGAGGAGAAACTCGACTGGCTCGCCGGACTCAGGACCGGTAAAGTCCTGCCCGGCTGGAGGCGTGACGGGTTCGACAGGCCGGTAGTCAAGGTGGAGTACGGTATTGAATCCTGCCATGACCGGACTCTGGAACGGGTTGGCCGCGGCCATGGAGTGGAGGTGGCCGTGCAGGCGGTGAAGATGTCCGCCGAGAGGGGACTGGAACCCGGAGCTCATTTCATATTGGGGCTTCCGGGCGAGACGAGGGAGATGCTTATAGACCAATGCGGGTTCATTTCCTCCATGCCTCTGCACTCCGTCAAGTTCCACCAGCTCCAGATAGTAAAGGGAACCCGTATCGAACAGGAATACTCTGCTCATCCGGAAGATTTCTATATGCCTGAACTTCCTGAATATCTTGATCTTGTGTGCGACATTCTGGAACGTCTGCGCCCGGACCTGCTCATAGAAAGGGTCGCCGGCGAAGTTCCTCCCCGTTTCGTGCGGGAAACCAAATGGGGGCTCATACGCAATTTCCAGATTCTCCACATGCTCGACGACATGCTCGAGGAAAGAGATACTTGGCAGGGCCGTTTGTTTTAATGCAGATATTTTGTATCTTTGCCCAAATATTCTTATCACAATGCAGAGATTCGTAACTCCTGAGATTCCCGAAGGGCTCACCTTCGATGATGTTTTACTTGTTCCTGCCCGTTCGGAGGTTCTTCCGAGGGATGTGGATGTATCTACGAAATTTACGACAGACCTTGCTCTCCGCACACCGATAGTATCCTCGGCGATGGATACCGTGACCGAAGCTGATCTGGCTATTGCAATGGCCCGTGCAGGCGGTATCGGCGTGATTCACAAGAACATGAGTATCGAAGCCCAGTGCGAGCAGGTCCGCAGGGTGAAACGCGCCGAGAACGGCATGATATACGACCCTGTGACCATCAGCCCTGATTCCACCGTCGGTGACGCGCTCGCTCTCATGGCCAAGCATCACATTGGCGGAATCCCTGTGGTGGATGCCAACAATTTCCTCATCGGAATCGTCACGAACCGCGACCTCCGTTTCCAGGATGACAGGAAGCGCCCGATCGTTGAGGTCATGACTTCCGAGAATATTGTGACCGCGAAAAAAGGCATCAGCCTCGAGGAGGCAACCTGCATATTGAGAAGTACCAAGGTCGAGAAACTTCCGGTAGTCGATACTGACGGAAAGATTGTAGGCCTCATCACCTACAAGGACCTCATGAAGATCAAGGACAATCCTATCGCTTCCAAGGACAGCAAGGGCCGCCTGCTCGTAGCTGCCGCCGTGGGAGTCAAGTCCGACACACTCGACAGGATAGAGATGCTCGTCAGCGCCGGGGCCGATGCGGTCGTCATTGACACGGCACACGGACATTCCGTAGGCGTGCTCGGAGTAATTTCCAAGGCATGTGAGGCGTTCAGGGGACGTGACATCCAGATTGTTGCCGGCAATGTTGCCACAGGAGAAGGAGCAAAGGCCCTCGCGGATGCCGGAGTCAATGCCGTCAAGGTCGGAATCGGACCGGGATCAATCTGTACAACCCGTATCATTGCAGGAGTCGGAATGCCTCAGCTCACGGCCGTGATGCTTGCATCCAAGGCTCTTGAAGGAACAGGAGTCCCTGTCATCGCAGACGGCGGAATCCGTTATTCGGGTGACATTGTCAAGGCTCTTGCCGCAGGCGCATCCACCATCATGGCCGGATCCCTGTTCGCAGGTACCGAGGAGTCTCCGGGAGAGACCATCATCCTGAACGGAAGGAAATTCAAGGCATACAGGGGAATGGGTTCCCTCGAGGCCATGGAGCACGGTTCCAAGGACCGTTATTTCCAGGATATGGAAGAGGACGTCAAGAAACTCGTTCCGGAAGGCATCGTGGCGCAGGTTCCGTTCAAGGGTACCGTATCCGAGGTGGTTTACCAGCTTGTCGGAGGTCTCCGTGCTGGTATGGGCTATGTCGGAGCCAAGGATATTGACACCCTCCGTTCTGCCAAGTTCGTACGTATCACCAATGCGGGATACCTTGAGAGTCATCCGCACGATGTCACCATCACCAAGGAGTCCCCTAACTATTCGAGATAGAAGTGTCGATTCACTGGAGTGGACATAGACTGGCCTTATGGCTGATTGTAATCGTCTTGCCGGCGTTCAATTCGTGCGAGACGATTACGTCATTTGTGCGGGGTCTCGGTTCAGGCCCTGTGGTGGCCAAGGTGGGAAGCCACAAACTCTACGCTTCGGAGCTTTCCGCCTATATTCCGGACAATGCGTCTCCGGAGGACAGCACCAGGCTGGCCCTGCAGTATATCAACACCTGGGCGTCCGACCAGCTGTTCACCGACATTGCCGGGAAGGAACTCTCCAAGACCGAGAAGAACGTGGACCGCGAGCTGGAAGACTACAGGCATTCTCTCCTGAAATACAGGTACGAGCAGAAATACATCAACCAGAGGCTCGACACCGCGGTTTCCCGTGCCCAGGTCGAGAAGTATTACGAGGACCACAAGGCGAATTTCAAACTCGACCTTCCGATAGCGCGGGCAGTGTTCATGTGCATTTCCGAGGAGTCTCCCAATCTGGAAATAATCAAGAAGAAGATGAGGTCGGACAAGCCGGAGGTGCGGGTTGAGGCGGACAGCATAGCCTATTCCTCCGCTTTCCGCTACACTGATTTCGGAAATACGTGGGTGGACCTGGTGAAGCTTTCCAGGGAATTCGGGACGGATTACGGCACGGTGCTTTCTTCAATGAAGGACGGTATGGTCCAGATTCCTGACGGAAACGGCAACCTGAACATACTGTTCATCTTTTCCCTGATGAGGGCAGGCGAGACAGGGCCGGTGGATTACTACCAGGAAAGAATCAAAGATATTATACTCAGTTCCAGAAAACAGGCGCTTCTTACAGGTTTGGAACAGGACTTGTTAGAAAACGCACGCAATCAGGAAAATTTCGTGATATATTGACCGTTCATATTAAAATACGGATATGAAGAATGTTCTTAGGATTTTGATGGCCGCGCTTTTGGCCGTGCCAGTCTCTGCCAATGCGCAGAAATATCAGAATGGACTGGTGGACAAGACAGTTGCAGTCGTGGGAAATGAGATGATATCACTCTCGCAGCTCGAGGGTGAAATCATGTCAATGCGTCTTAACGGAATGTATTTCTCCGACAGGAACGTGCGATGCGAACAGCTCGAGAAGATGCTTGAGTCCAAGCTCTTCCTGATGCAGGCCCGCGTGGACTCCCTTACCGTGAATCAGGAGATGGTGGCCAGCCAGCTGAGCCAGCATATAGACCGTGTGCGCACGCAGCTCGGAGGCGACGAAGCCATGGAATCCTATTTCGGCAAGCCTATCTACAGGTTGCGCCAGGAATGGCAGCAGCAGTTCGAGGACATGTCCCTGACCCAGCAGATGCAGGGAGAGATTGCGAGGAACATCCCGGACCTCACACCGCACGACGTGAAGGAGTATATCGCCGAGACTGATCCGGATGACCTGCCTTTGGTGCCGGTCAAGTACCAGCTCAGCCAGATATGCATATATCCTGACAGGGAAGCCGCCAATCTTGCCGTGAAGGAGAAACTTCTCAATATCCGTGAGCGCATCATCAACGGGGAGAAATTCTCCACTCTCGCGAGAATCTATTCGGAAGACCCGGGGAGCGCGAGGAAAGGTGGAGAGCTCGGAATGGCGTCCAAGTCCATTTTCTGGCCGGCATTCTCCGACGCTGCGATGTCCCTCAAGCCGGGAGTGATTTCCCAGATAGTGGAGACTCCGGACGGATTCCATATCATCGAGGTGCTCGAGAAAAAGGGAGATATGTTCAATGCGAGACACATCCTCATCAAGCCTTCATACACCGACCAGGACAGGCAGAAGGCTTTCCGCACCCTGGATTCACTGAAGACCGAGATCCAGAACAAGGCTGTCACATTCCAGCTTGCGGCCAAGTTCTATTCGCAGGACGAGCAGACGAGGACCAACGGCGGACAGATGGCCGACCAGTATACAGGCTCTTCATATTTCGAGATTGACCAGCTGAAACCGCAGGATTATGCGGCGATAAAGGATTTGCAGGAAGGTGAGATTTCCGACCCGGTGGAATCTGTCGATGACGAGGGCAACAACGGCAATACCATCTACAAGATTATCCGTGTGGACAAGATTATTCCTTCGCACATCGCGTCTTTTGACAAGGACTACAGCGCACTTGCCGACGAAACCAAGCTGAAAAAGCAGAATGAGGCTGTATCCGAGTTCATTGACAGCAAGATAAAGACTACTTACATCATCATTGACCCACTTTTCAAGGATTGCGATTTCTCCCGTGAGGGCTGGAACAATATCGCCCGGAAGGGAGTAGCGGAATAGAAGTGCTCTTATGGCATTCAGAAGGTTTTTGATATCGGCGGCTTTGACCGTCATTGCGGTACTCCGCCTGTCTGCACAGGAAAACGGCAGCCAGGTGGATTCGCTTGTGCGCCTGCTGAGTGCCAAGTCCATGCAGCTGATCGAGAAGAACGGAGTGGATTTCCGCAAGGTTACCGGACCGGCCCGCTTTCTCCACAATGACACTTTCCTCATCTGCGACACCGCTCTCTGGAATGTGAATACCAATGAGATATTCGCCATAAACAATGTGAAGATTCTTCAGGACCAGACAGTCCTCACAAGTGACCGGCTCACCTATTATGTCGACAGGGACCTGGCGGAGTTCCGCGGCTCCCTTGTGCAGCTCGAGGACAAGGACAGGAACATTCTCAGGACCGAGAATCTGGACTACAACACGAGGGACAGTGTGGCCGTATTCTTCCACGGTGGGTCCATGAAGGACAAGGACGGGCAGATAATCGAAAGTGTCACAGGAACTTATGATTCCAAGGCCAAGACTTTCACCTTCAATGAGAATGTGAATATGTTCACGGACAGCATATTCGTCAGGACCACCAATCTCATATACGATTCCGGGATCAATGTAGCCAGGTTCGGCTTCGGTACCGACGCATGGCAGGAAGACAATATGCTTTCGTCCAATTCGGGATGGTATGACCGGAACAGGGACATTTTCCTTTTCAACCGGAATGTCCACGGCATGAGTGAAGACCAGGAGGGATGGGCGGATTCCCTGTATTATTACAAGTATTCCGGGGACATCGAACTTCTAGGTAATGCCCAGGTCATGGATACGACGAGGGATGTGTCTGCCCTGGCGGGAAGGATTTATTATTCCGATTCCCTTGCCCGGATAGTCATGACTCGCAAGCCTGTCGTCATAGGTATAATGGAGTCGGAAAATACAGCTCCGGATTCTGTATATTTCGGTGCGGACACCATAGTCAGCAGGAGCCTAATGCGTTTCCAGATAGATACCGCGCAGATAGTCAATTCCAAGGCCAGGCTTGACGGACTTGCCGTTGATGCAGTGACCAATTATCGGCAGAAGGCTGCCAAAGCTGCAGCGGAAGCGGCTGCCAAGGCTGCCGAGGGGGACCCAAACAGGCCTCCTCAAAACAGGACCAGGGACAATCAGGCTCAGCAGGCATCCCAACCGGAAGTTCCTCAAACCCAGCCGGAAGTTCCTGAGGAAACTGAAGATGAGGAATTGCCGCCTGCGGATTCCCTGAAAGTTGTGGCGGATTCCCTGAAGGCGCCTTTGGATTCGCTCTTGGCAGGCCCTGATTCATTGTCAATTGCGCGGGATTCATTGTCAGTTGCCGGTGATTCTCTTTCGATGGCCTCAGACTCACTTGCCGCAGAGGTTCCTGTCGTCCTGGATTCCACGAAATTCAATTTCATCACAGCCATAGGCAATGTCAAGATTTTCAAGTCTGATATCCAGATGGCCTGTGATTCACTTGAATATTGCGATCTGGACTCGCTTGTGCGTCTTTACCGGAATCCTCTTGTATGGAATGAAGGTAACAGGCAGTATTCTGCCGACAGCCTTTATGCCGTCATACGCAACAATGCCCTCGAGAAAGCCAGCCTCATGTCCAATGCCTTCGTCATTGTCCAGGAGGATACCCTGTGTTTCGACCAGATACGGGCGACGGAGATGCTTGCATATTTTGACACCACAGGTGCGTTGAGGCGTTTTGATGCGCTCGGTGACGCCAATGCCATTTTCTATCTCCAGGAAGACAGCGTCTATGCCACTGTCAACAAGAGCTCCGCCAAGATGCTTTATGCCACCTTCGCGGATGGCAGCCTGGACCGTGCCCATTATTTCGAGGATGCCAAGACGGACGTGTATCCGCTTGCCCAGATGAGATCTGACGAGCGTGTCCTGAAGGGATTCAACTGGCTTCCTGAAAAACGGCCTCGCGGAAAGTTCGACATATCGCCGCTCTCTTTGCGCGAGACGCAGAGAAAGACCTACAGTGCCCGCCCGAAGACTACTTTCAAATTTACTGACAAGTACTTCCCCGGATATATGTCCGGAGTTTACAAGCAGATAGCGGATGGAAAGATTGCAAAGCAGAGGGCTGCTGCGAGGAAGAAGGCGGCTCCGGATGCTCAGGTCCCGCAGGATTCATTGGCGGTTGCCGATTCCATGGCTACAGCAGTCCTGCCTCCAGTGGATTCCCTTTCAGTAAAGGAGGATTCCCTTGCCCGGAAAGGACGTATTCCGTCGGCGGACTCATTGTCCGTGACCAGGGATTCGTTGTCGGTTGCGGCGGATTCCATTGCCCAAAAGGAAACGGCACCTGACCCTAAGGCTTTGAAGGCTGCTGCGAAAGCTGCCAAGATTGCCGAGCGTGAGGCGAAGTGGGCAAGGCTCGACAGTCTTGATGCCGCCAAGGCCCAGGCCAAGCTTGACAAGAAAGCAGCCAAGCTCCGCGCCAAGAAACTCGAGGCCATCAAGGCCATGAACAAGCAGGAACAGAAGGACAATGCCAGACTTGAGCGTTACAGGCAGCGCTATGTCCGCAAAAAAGCGAAGGAAGATGCCCGTGCCGCCGCCAAGTCCGAAAAATCTGATGAGTCCGAAAAAATCGGGAAAAGGCCGTCTCCTGTCACTGATGAACCTGACCCCATCAGTCTACAATAAAGAAGCTGACCTTTTGGTCAGCCTCACTCTTATTCCGCGTACAGGCTGATGATGTTGAGCACGACTCTGGAGGCTTTCTCGATGCTTTCGAGAGGGGCGAATTCCATCTTGCCGTGGAAATTCAGGCCGCCTGCGAAAATATTTGGACAAGGAAGGCCCATGAATGACAGGTTCGCTCCGTCAGTCCCTCCGCGGATAGGCTGGATTCTTGGCTTGATGCCCTCCATTTCCATTGCCTTTACGGCTTTCTCCACGATGAAATAATATGGCTCCACCTGCTGTCTCATGTTGTAATACTGGTCCTTCATCTCCAGGACGGCAGTACCTTCACCGTATCTTGCATTGATGTAGTCCACACATTTCCTCATTTCCTCTTTCTTCTGCTCGAAGAGGGCCCTGTCGTGGTCACGGATTATGTATCCGAAATCAGCCTCCTCAACGCATCCCTTGAAGCTGATGATGTGGAAGAAACCGTCATAGCCCTCCGTGAACTCCGGTCTCTGCTGGACCGGAAGAAGGCTGTTCAGCTCCATTCCGATAAGGATTGCATTCTTCATCTTCCCCTTGGCATAACCCGGATGGACGTTCCTGCCCTGTATGTGGATCTTGGCCGAAGCGGCGTTGAAATTCTCGAATTCGAGTTCTCCGACCTCGCCGCCGTCCATCGTATATGCGTATTCAGCCCCGAATTTCTTCACATCGAACTTCGCGACTCCGCGGCCGATTTCCTCGTCAGGGGTAAATCCTATCTTGATTTCCCCGTGCTTGAATTCCGGGTGTTCCACGATGTACTGCACGGCGTTCATTATCTCGGCGACACCGGCCTTGTCATCCGCACCGAGAAGCGTCGTGCCGTCAGTCGTGATGATTGTCTCTCCTTTATGGGCAAGCAGTTCCGGGAATTCGGAAGGCTTCAGCGCCAGTCCCGGCACACCTTTGAGCTCTATGTCCCCTCCGTCGTAATCCTTGATGATCTGCGGACGGACATTTGCCCCGGAAGCGTCAGGGGAGGTGTCCACGTGGGCTATGAAACCTATCACAGGCACTTTCCTGTCAATGTTGGACGGGATTGTCCCCATTACATATCCATATTCGTCTAGTGTGGCCTCCACGCCCATTGACTCCAGCTCGTCGCGGAGCATTCTGAGAAGATCCAGCTGTTTTGCCGAACTCGGCTGTGTTTCTGAATTTTCGTCCGACTGCGTGTCCACCGAAACGTATCTCAGGAATCTGTCAAGTATTTTCTCCATGATATTTCAGTTTTAGTTGATATTGATTTGTTTATCTCGCGGTATCTTTCTTCGATGTCTTCATCGTTGCGCCCGCGAGGAACAGGATGAGAGCTATATAAGGCAGGATTGCGACAGCTTCCCCGTACTGTGCGTTCCAGCCGGTGAGGAACATGTCCACTTCGGCGAACTTCAGTATTGCGCTGACCACTCCCATCAGTGCACCGCCTGCAATGAAACCGGAAGCGATGAGGGTGCCTTTCTCGTGCCTTTCCGCATTGACCTTCTCGTCCTTGCTGCGTGAACTGACGAACCAGGCGACAGCTCCTCCGACGAGTAGAGGCAGGTTCAGGTCAATAGGGATGAACATTCCGAGGGCGAATGCAAGTGCCGGGATGTTGAAGAATGTCAATATGACGGCTATCACGGCGCCGATTCCGTAAAGCAGCCAAGGTGCTCCTCCTCCGTTCATCATAGGCTGGATGACGGCTGCCATGGCATTGGCCTGAGGCGCCACAAGGGCGTTTTCTCCGGTGAATCCGAATGTCTTGTTGAGGACGAGCATCACTCCGCAGACGGTGGCTGCCGCTACGATCGTGCCCACGAATTTCCATGCCTCCTGCTTCTTCGGAGTGGTTCCGATCCAATATCCGATCTTGAGGTCGGTAACGAATGAGCCGGCCATTGACAATGCCGTGCAGACCACGCCTCCGATGACCAATGCTGCAGCCATTCCCGCATTTCCTTTAAGACCCACGGCCACAAGTACGAGGGCGGCGATGATGAGCGTCATCAATGTCATTCCGCTGACAGGGTTCGTGCCAACGATGGCTATCGCATTGGCTGCTACAGTCGTGAAGAGGAATGAGATAATCGCCACGATAAGGAGTCCCACGACGGCCTGCCAGATATTGCTTACCACGCCTCCGAAAGCGAAGAATGTGAATACGGCGAGCAGGGCAATCACAATCCCGAATACGACGGTCTTCATAGGGATGTCTTCGTCGGTACGTTCTGTTGCAGTTGCAGTAGCGCCCGGCTTTTTCGTGAATTCACTTGCTGCAAGCCCGACGGCAGACTTGATGACCCCGAAAGACTTTATGATGCCTATGATTCCGGCGGTTGCAATGCCTCCGATGCCTATATGTCTTGCATATTCCCTGAAAATCTGGTCAGCAGACATCTCACCGATGGTTTGTGTGATGCCAGTTCCCATCAGGTCGATGACCTGGCCTCCCCATATTACATTGATGAGAGGTATAATCACGAGCCAGACCAGAAAGCTGCCGCAGCAGATGATGAATGCGTATTTGAGGCCGACGATGTAGCCGAGTCCGAGCACGGCCGCCCCTGTGTTGAGCTTGAGCACGAGTTTCGCCTTGTCGGCAATTGTCTGTCCGAAGGATACGACTGTGGTGGTCAGGGTCTCTCCCCATGCTCCGAAGGTGGCTACGATGAAGTCGTACAGGCCGCCGATGAGGCCACTCAGGACGAGGGTCTTCGCGCTGTTTCCGCCGCTTTCGCCGCTAACGAGCACCTGTGTGGTCGCCGTTGCTTCAGGGAAAGGATATTTCCCGTGCATCTCCTTCACGAAATATTTGCGGAACGGAATCAGGAACAATATGCCGAGCACGCCGCCGAGCAGGGACGAGAGGAACATCTGCATGAAATTCACTTCCACTCCTAATATATATATTGCGGGGAGCGTGAAGATGGCTCCGGCCACGACTGCTCCCGAGCATCCTCCGATGGACTGGATGATGACGTTCTGTCCAAGTCCGCCGGATTTGCCGAGGGCTCCCGTGAGCCCGACAGCTATGATGGCAATAGGAATGGCTGCTTCGAACACCTGTCCTACCTTAAGTCCGAGATAGGCTGCGGCCGCCGAGAAGATGACGACCATGATGATACCTGTGCATACTGAATAAGGTGTCACCTCGGGATAGCTTTTCTGCGGGCTGAGAAGCGGTTCGTATTTCTCGCCCGGCTTGAGTTCTCTCTGCGCGTTCTCCGGCAGGGATTTCCTGATTTCTTCCATAAGATATTAATTAACTTGTCTGAACATACAAAGATAGTCAGGAATCTTCAAATATCCCGTATCATATTGGAAAAATGTTTCAAGTCAATGATTATCCGTGTTTTGGGTGTCATCTACACGCGACTCCTCTTTTCCGGGATGTAAGAATTTTGCCTAAAATGTTGAAAAAATGTTGAAAAAAGTTTGCAGGAAATAAAAAAGTGCGTATCTTTGCAGCCCGTTTGAGAAATAACGGAATAGATCATTGACAACATTGAGAGAGATTAAGAGGTAAAGAAGATAGAAAAATCAGTTTGAAATTCGGAAATTCGAGAGTCAATTTCGGGTTGCGAAGGTAAAAGTCGCGGGCGCGGCTGTTCTAGGGAACTGGAGCAGAGAAGCGCACGTGATTCACGAGAGAAAGTAGAGAAGGGCGAACGGGGGATGCCTAGGCTTCTGGAGGCGAAGAAGGACGTGGTAAGCTGCGAAAAGCCACGGGTAGCCGCAAACAGGCTTTGATCCGTGGATGTCCGAATGGGGCAACCCGCACGGCTGAAGGCCGTGCACCGGAGAATATCCGGAGCGAACCCGGGGAACTGAAACATCTCAGTACCCGGAGGAAGAGAAAGAAACATCGATACCCTGAGTAGAGGCGATCGAAAGGGGCAGAGCCTAAACCGATGCGTTTACGGACGTGTCGGGGTTGTAGGAGCAGTCAAGAGAGGGTTCCAAGGAACGGGAAGCGGCTGGAAAGCCGCGGCGAAGAGGGTGAAACTCCCGTACCGGCAACGAGGGAATCACAGGACTGCCACCTGAGTAGGGCGGGGCACGAGGAATCCTGTCCGAATCCGCGGGGACCATCCCGCAAGGCTAAACACTTCCAGAAGACCGATAGCGAACCAGTACTGCGAAGGAAAGGTGGGAAGCACCCCGAACAGGGGAGTGAAAAAGAACCTGAAACCGTTCGTCTACAAGCGGTCGGAGCCAGCGATGGCGACGGCGTGCCTTTTGCATAATGAGCCTACGAGTTGCTTCGCACTGGCGAGGTTAAGCGCTTAAGGCGCTGGAGCCGAAGCGAGAGCGAGTCTGAACAGGGCGTTCAGTCAGTGCGAGCAGACGCGAAACCTAGTGATCTACCCTTGGCCAGGTTGAAGGCGCCGTAACAGGCGCTGGAGGACCGAACCAGTTTCCGTTGAAAAGGGCTTGGATGAGCCGAGGGTAGGAGTGAAAGGCCAATCAAACTGGGAGATAGCTCGTACTCCCCGAAATGTCTTTAGGGACAGCCTCGACGGCACGTGCGTGAGGTAGAGATACTGATAGGATGAGAGGGCTTCGCCGCCTGTCGAATCCTGCCAAACTCCGAATGCGCGCACGCCATGCGTCGGGAGTGAGTCGACGGGTGCTAATATCCGCCGGCGAGAGGGTAAGAGCCCAGACCTCCGGCCAAGGCCCCCAAGAGCAGTCTAAGTTGAGAGAGAACAAGGTGGCACCGCAGAGACAGCTAGGATGTTAGCTTGGAAGCAGCTATTCATTCAAAGAGTGCGTAACAGCTCACTAGTCGAGCGGAGCCGCGTGGATGATGAACGGGCATCAAGACTGCCGCCGAAGCCGAGGGCGCGATGCGAGTCGCGCGGTAGGGGAGCATTGCGGACAGCGCAGAAGGTCATCCGGCGAGGATGGCTGGAGCGTCCGGAAAAGAAAATGTAGGCATGAGTAACGATAACGCGGATGGAAATCCGCGCGCCGACAACCCAAGGGTTCCTGAACAACGTTAAACGGATCAGGGTAAGTCTGGTACTAAGCGGAGGCCGAGAGGCGCACGCGATGTGAAAACGGTCAAGATTCCGTTACCTGCGCATCAGGATGGGACATGACCGGGAAGCGAGTCGGACGCCGGCTGACGGAATAGCCGGTTGAAGCGGGGTAGGGAAACCGAGCCGCGACAGTACTCCAAGCCTTCGGGCGAGGAGACAGATCCGATGGAGCAGACCCGCAAGAAAAGTGTCTTATCGCGTAGCGATGTGCAGCCAGTACCGTAAACCGACACAGGTGGGTGGGGAGAGAATCCCGAGGCGCTCGAGTGAATCACAGCCAAGGAACTAGGCAAATTAACCCCGTAACTTCGGGAGAAGGGGACCCGCCGCAGGGCGGGCGCAGAGAAATGGCCCAGGCGACTGTTTACCAAAAACACATGGCTATGCGAAATCGTTAAGATGACGAATATGGCCTGACACCTGCCCGGTGCCGG